>NZ_JBVOOL010000018.1:0-154507 GCF_055664045.1 Kitasatospora sp. NPDC023385
CCGCAACCCGGCATCCCGTCACGACGTCGGCAAGACCATCAAACGCGAACCCACGCTCCAGGCCCACCTCGCCGCGCGAGGTTAAACGTCAAGCTAAGCGTCAACCGCGCAGCGCCCGGTCGTCGAGCCTGCGTAGCAGGCCGGGCAGGTGCCGGTACTCGTCGCGGAGCGCGGCCAGCCGCTGCCGGAACTCAGAACCGCGCCCGACGTGGTCGCAGGCATCACGCAGCTCGACCATGAGGGCCACTGCGATGTCGTAGCGCGCCACCTGCTTACGGGCGACGTGGTTTGCAACCTCGCGCCAGATCGCTTCCTCCTCGGCGGCCAGGGCGGTCAGCTTCGTCGCCCGCGCCTCGACTCGAACCCGCTCGGCGCGCTGCCGGCGCTCCGTGACTCGCGCATGCGCTGCGTCCAGCAGTTCCGCGGCGGAGCGCTGCCCCGGCACGGTCACGGCAGACGGTTCGCCGCGCAGTCGGCGCACGAGTTCGGCTCTCAGCTGAGGCTCATCACCCAGCGCGAAGCGCACCAGGAGGTCGTCCTTCTCCTTCTCGGGAAGCGCGGCGATCAGCGGCGCCAACTCCTTCTTCCCGGGTCGCTTCCGAGGGGCGGGGGCGGGCGGGCTGACCTGGGCGGCGACCGCCAGCAGGTCGGCGTCGACGCGCAGGAAGTCCGCGAGCGCTCGCTGCGGCGCGGTCAGCCGGTCGAGCCCGGCCGGGACCGGGGGCTCGACCGCGTCCTGGTAGGCCTCCTCGTCGTCCTCCTGGAGTGCCCAGGCGCTGATGGCGGACAGCCATGCGAGGTACAGGGCGCGGTGATCACCGGCGGCCAGCTCGGCCCGCACCCCGGCGATGGCACCGAGTGAGTCTTCGGCGCCCTCCTCCCAGTCGCCGCTCTCGTCCTCGCTGCGCAGGTCCAGGACGAGGTGGGTCTTGGTCGTCCACGCCTCGACGCACTCGTCGAAGCAGTACGGCTCCAGCGCCCGCAGCGGGAGCTGCCCCTTGGGCAGGCGCAGGATCACCTGATGGGTACCCCAATTTGTCAGGTACAGGTGGGCGTCGTAATACTGCTCCACCATCCGCCGAGGATCGCCGCGCAAGTTGCCCCACTGATACCCGTTGGTGAAGCTGGTCGCGGTGATCCGGGCCCGGGTGGACAGCGATCGCAGCTGCCCCTGCTCGTCGCTGGTCAGCGGCCGGTCGATCGCCAGGAACTCGTAGTACTGGTACTCGCTCATCGCCCCGCGAGCCTAACGGGAATGCCGATCCTCGATGATGGAGTCCTCAAGCCCTGAGCAGACAGGAAGCAGCGATGGAACCCGAGCAGCCACGCACCGTCGAGCAGGTCCGAGGGCTCGTCAGCTGGATCGGCGCGGGACGCAAGCTCACCCAGACGGGCAAGGTCACCCTCGCGGACGCGCGGGCCCTGGTCGCTCTTCTGGAGACCGACGACACCATCGACCCGGCCATCGGTGACAGGACCTTCAAGACCAAGTCCAGCCAGGAGCTGTACCACCTGAACCTGCTGGTCGAATGGGCCAAAGCAGCCCGACTGCTGCGGGTCACCAGCGGCCGCCTGGTGCCCGTCAAGAAGAACGCGCGCGTACTGGAGGACCCCGAGCGCATCCTCGACGCGCTGTTCGAGGCCCTGCCGCGCATCGGCGAGGCGGTACTCCCCTCCGGGTGGCTCGGCTCCCTGCTCGCGGAGGAGTACCCCGGCGGGCTGCGGGCGGTGCTGACGAGCCTCTACGCCACGGACCTCCCGGTGCCGGAGCAGAAGCTGCGGACTTCGGTGTGGGAGACACTGTCCGGGTTCTTCGTCCTCGACGACCTTCCCGAGGACCGCCTTCGCCTCCTGCGCCAGAGCAACGACCGCGACGTGGACCGCCTCCTCGCCACACTCAGGGGCCTCGGGGCCGCCCAGCCGACCGGCAAGTCCGTCACTCTCACCTCGGCCGGCCGTCAAGCCATGGCTCGGCTACGGGGGAGCCACGCCTTGGCGACCCGGTCTACCAGCTCCGCATCCAACTCGCCGATGCGGAACAGCCTGCGGTGTGGCGCCGCGTCCAGGTACCGGCAGGCATCCGCCTCGACAGGTTGCACCAGGTCATCCAGGCCGCTATGGGCTGGCAGAACTGTCACCTGCACGCGTTCAGCGCGAACGGCGTCCGGTACGGACGCCGCTCCAGCGAACTGGACTTCGTGGACGAGACCACCGCTGTCCTGGACAGCCTGGTCAAGGAAGATGGAGTCCTCGATTACGACTACGATTTCGGTGACTCGTGGGAGCACAGCATCACCGTCGAACGCCGGATGACAGCCGAGGCCGGCCACCACTATCCCGCCTGCGCGGACGGCGCCGGAGCCTGCCCTCCTGAGGACTGCGGCGGCCCGGGCGGGTACGAGGACCTCAAGCGGACCCTCCAGGACTCCGCCGCCCCGGAGCACGAGGACCAGCTTCGCTGGCTCGGTCTCACGACAGCAGCCGACTTCGACCCGGCCCACTTCGACCTGCGCGAGACCAACCGGCAACTGCGCACCCTCGGCTGGTGAGCGCGGTCCGATGCCGTGACTCCGGTTGACGCCAACGCTGACGCCAACCACCGTGCACTGTGACGTCCGTAGCCGCACTTCTACGGACGGCAGGACAGCTCAAAACAGGGCGTATCGACGCTCCGGCTTGGCCTGAAAAGCGGAAGATCGCCGGTTCGACCCCGGCCCTGGCCACATCGCCTGACCAGGCACGATGCCCTCGAAGCAGTTCGCTTCGGGGGCATTTTCGTGCGCTACGGGCGATGTCGCTCCCGGTGCCGGACTACCCTGAGGACGTTGCCCGGCGCACCCCAGGAGACACCGCGCATGAACCCGGAGCACTTCGCACTCCTCGACGAAGCCCGCCGGAGCCTGCCCGACGGATTCAAGGTCGAGATCTCGGGCGACACCATCGTCATGACGGTCAGCCCCTCGGGCATCCACCAGCGGAACCTGCTGCTGGTCCGCCGCCAGTTCGACGCCCACGCACCGGCCGAACTCCTACCGAGCGAGAACACCGACCTGGTCTCGCCCATGGTCGGCAAGAGCCGCAACCCGGACCTGACCTACCTTCCGAGTGAGGCGTTGGAGACGTCCGACAACCAGGTCCCGTCCGAGCTCGCCGCTGTCGCCGTCGAGCTGGTCTCCCCCTCGAACCCGGAGAACGACTGGGTGGGGAAGGTTCGCGACTACCCGTTGATGGGCATCCCGCTGTACTTGTTGGTCGACGCGAGGCAGAAGACCGTCACCCTGTTCAGCCGCCCCGACGGTACGAAGTACCACCGCCGCGAGGACATCGAGTTCGGTGAGACGCTGCCCATCCCCGAGCCGTTCGGCTTCGACCTGGTCACGGCCGGCCTGCTGCCGTACTGACGCACGCCGGCCCGCCTGCCGCAGTCCTGACCGGCTCGGCGCCGGACGGACCGTCAAGGACGAAGGCCGGCCCCCGGTTGAGGGCAGCCACGGCCCACCGCCCCGGCGCGAGGTCAGGAGGTGCCTCTCCGGGGTGGCGTGGGGCCCGGAGGCGACCACGACCACCGCGGAGCCGCGCGCGCCCCGCCCGTGAGGCCGGCGGGCCGGCTCAGGAGGTGCGGAGCCAGCTGGTTCTGGTGTCCAGCACCGAGCCGTCCGCCGCGTAGGAGGTGACGGCCTTGGCGTCGGTGCCCGGCTTCGCGATGACGGCGTAGTAGCGGAACGGGGAGTCCCCGACCGCGACCGGCACCGCCTCGGTGGAGCCGCCGGTCTGCCATTCGACGACGATCCGCGCGACCTCGGACCGGACCCCCTCGATCACGACCGGCGGGAGGCTCGACCGCGCGCCGTGCTCCAGGCCGAGCGATGCGCCGCCGACGGCGGCCGGGTACCCGCCCGGAGCGGAGACCCGGTGCACCGAGTCGTCCGCCTGCCGCCTGCCGTCCACGGTGTAGTAGAGGTTCGCCGCGTCGAGGAGCGGGTCGAAGTTCCGGTCGGCGTCCGCCTGGGTGACGGGCCGGACGTCCGGGTTGGCGGCGTGCCGCTCCATCTGAATCAGCCGGGCCTGTTTGAAGGCGGCCTCCTTGGTCTGGGCGGCCGGCCACAGGGCGGTCCAGGCCTGCCAGGTGTGGCCGTTCGCCGTGCCTTCGCCGACCTTGACCCGGGCTGGGCTGAGCGGATCCCGGGCGGGTGCGCTCGTGGTGGCCGCCGCGGCGGCCGTGGCGGAGACCGCGGTGCCGGCCGAGGCGGCCACCGCCACGGTCGAGGCCGCCTGCCGGCCGCGCTCGCCGAGCGCCGCCCCGCCGCCGAGGACCGCCGTGACCAGCACGGCGGCCGCCCCGGCGGTCAGCAGTCGTCGCCGCCGCAGGCGCCGCCGGCCGCCGGCGACCAGCCGGTCGTACGGGACCGTACCGGTCTCGACGCTCCCGGCCAGTTCGCCGAGGGCCCGTACGGCCGCCCTCTCGTCGTCGGCCGCCGTGTCCGCGGGCAGGAACTCGGGCAGGAACTCGGGCAGGAACTCCTTGCTCATCTTGCGCCTCCGATGCTGGTCAGTTCGATGAGTGAGGAGGCTCCCCGGAGTTTGGCCAGCCCGCGGGCGGCCTGGCTCTTCACCGTCCCGACCGAGCAGCCCATCGCCGCCGCGGTCTGGGTCTCGGAGAGGTCCTCCCAGTACCGCAGCACCACGGCCTGGCGCTGGCGCGGCGGCAGGCCGCCGAGCGCGTCGAGCAGCACGGCGCGGTCGTCCGGGTCGGCCCAGGCCGGTACGGGCCGGTCGGGGACGGCGTGCACCAGGTGTTCAGGGGGTCTGCGCCGGAACCGGCGGGCGTGCTCGTTGATCAGGATCCGGCGCACGTACGCGTACGGGTCGTCGGCCGCGCGGACCCGCGCCCACGCCACGTAGGCCCGCTCCAGGGCCTGTTGGACCAGGTCCTCGGCGCCGTGCCGGTCCCCCGCGAGCAGGTACGCGGTCCGGAACAGCCGGGACCACGTGCCGCCGGCGAACGCCCGGAACTCCTCGTCCCGTGCGGTCTTCTGGGCTCCCATTGAGCACCTCCTCACCCCCCAGAGCCCACGGGGGGCGCGGACCGTTGCCCGGCGTTCGCGATTGGCCACCGGCGGCTGTGACACTGGAGGGGCTCGAAAACCGAGGTGCGCTCCGCCGTGCCTCCTTGCGAACCTAGAGGGATGCCCGCAGTGAGTTCTCCCGCAGTCCAGTCCGCCCCCGCGCCCGCCGAGGGCCCAGGAATAGGCGAGCTGGCCGCCCGCCTGCCCGAACTGACCCTGCGCGACCAGGTGCGGATCGGCCGCCGGCTGGAGGGGGCCCGCCGGGTGCGCAAGCCCGATGCCCGGCAGAAGGTCGCCGCCGAGATCGCCGCGGACATCGACCGCGCCGAGCTGCTGGTCGCGCGGCGCCGCAGCGCCGTCCCGGCGATCCGTTATCCCGCCGAGCTGCCGGTCAGCCAGAAGAAGGACGAGATCCTGGCGGCGATCCGGGACCACCAGGTGGTGATCGTCGCAGGTGAGACCGGGTCCGGCAAGACCACCCAGATCCCGAAGATCTGTCTGGAGCTCGGCCGCGGCGTGCGCGGTCTGGTCGGCCACACCCAGCCGCGCCGGATCGCCGCCCGCACGGTGGCCGAGCGGGTCGCGGAGGAGTTGGACAGCCCGCTGGGCGAGGCCGTCGGCTGGAAGGTCCGGTTCACCGACCAGGTCGGCCCGGACACCCTGGTCAAGCTGATGACGGACGGCATCCTGCTCGCCGAGATCCAGACCGACCGCGACCTGCAGCAGTACGACACCCTGATCATCGACGAGGCGCACGAGCGCAGCCTCAACATCGACTTCATCCTCGGCTACGTCAAGCAGCTGCTCCCCCGCCGCCCCGACCTCAAGGTCGTGATCACCTCCGCGACCATCGACCCGGAGCGCTTCGCCCGGCACTTCGGCGACGCCCCGATCGTCGAGGTCTCGGGCCGCACCTACCCGGTGGAGGTCCGCTACCGGCCGATCGTCGACGACGACGCCGAGGAGCAGGACGAGGTCGACCGCGACCGCGACCAGGTCCAGGCGATCTGCGACGCCGCCGAGGAGCTGCAGGCCGAGGGCCCGGGCGACATCCTGGTCTTCCTCTCCGGCGAGCGCGAGATCCGCGACACCGCCGACGCCCTCAACCGGCTGAAGCTGAGGAACACCGAGGTCCTGCCGCTGTACGCCCGGCTGAGCTCGGCCGAGCAGCACCGGGTGTTCCAGCGGTCCGGCAGCCGCCGGATCGTGCTGGCCACCAACGTGGCCGAGACCTCGCTCACCGTCCCCGGCATCAAGTACGTGATCGACCCGGGCACCGCCCGGATCTCCCGCTACAGCCACCGCACCAAGGTGCAGCGGCTGCCGATCGAGGCGGTCAGCCAGGCCAGCGCCAACCAGCGCAAGGGCCGCTGCGGCCGCACCTCGGACGGCATCTGCATCCGGCTGTACTCGGAGGAGGACTTCCTCTCCCGCCCCGAGTTCACCGACGCCGAGATCCTGCGCACCAACCTGGCCTCGGTGATCCTGCAGATGACCGCGGCCGGCCTCGGCGACATCGCCGCGTTCCCGTTCCTGGACCCGCCGGACTCGCGCAACATCAAGGACGGCGTTCACCTGCTGCACGAGCTGGGCGCGCTGGACCCGGACGAGAAGGACCCGCGCAAGCGCCTCACCCCGCTCGGCCGCAAGCTCGCCCAGCTCCCGGTGGACCCGCGGATGGCCCGCATGGTGCTGGAGGCGGACCGCAACGGCTGCGTCCGCGACGTCATGGTGATCGCCGCCGCGCTCTCCATCCAGGACCCGCGCGAGCGCCCCGCCGAGAAGCGCCAGGCCGCCGACGAGCGGCACCGCCGGTTCACCTCGGAGACCTCGGACTTCCTCTCCTACCTGTCGATGTGGCGTTACGTCCGCGAGCAGCAGCGCGAGCTGTCCTCCTCGGCGTTCCGCCGGATGTGCAAGACGGAGTTCCTCAACTACCTGCGGATACGGGAGTGGCAGGACATCTACACCCAGCTGCGCACCGTGGCGAAGCAGTTGGGGGTGACGCTGGAGGAGCCGCATGCCACCGGGCCGGCCGAGGAGGCCGAGCCGGACGCCGACCGGATCCACCAGTCGCTGCTGGCCGGACTGCTCTCCCACATCGGCCTGTTCGACGTGGAGAAGCGCGAGTACGGCGGCGCGCGCGGCGCCCGCTTCGCGGTGTTCCCCGGCTCCGGTCTGTTCAAGAAGCCGCCGCGCTGGGTGATGTCGGCCGAGCTGGTGGAGACCTCTCGGCTGTGGGCCCGGATCAACGCCAAGATCGAGCCGGAGTGGGTGGAGCCGCTGGCCGCCCACCTGACGAAGCGCAGCTACAGCGAGCCCCACTGGGAGAAGAAGGCCGGCGCGGTGCTGGCGTACGAGAAGGTGACCCTCTACGGGATGCCGATCGTGGCCCAGCGCAAGGTCAACTTCGGCAGGATCGACCCGGAGCTCTGCCGCGAGCTGTTCATCCGCAACGCGCTGGTCGAGGGCGACTGGGAGACCCACCACCGGTTCTTCGCGGAGAACCGCAAGCTGCTCGGCGAGGTCGAGGAGCTGGAGAACCGGGCCCGCCGCCGGGACATCCTGGTGGACGACCAGACCCTGTTCGAGTTCTACGACGCCCGGCTGCCCGACGACGTCGTCTCCACCCGGCACTTCGACTCCTGGTGGAAGAAGGCCCGGCACGAGCAGCCGGACCTGCTGAACTTCGAGAAGTCGATGCTGATCAACGACGCCGCCGACGGCGTCACGGAGGCCGACTACCCGGACCACTGGCAGCAGGGCAAGCTGCGCTTCCGGCTGACCTACCAGTTCGAGCCGGGCAGCGACGCGGACGGCGTGACGGTGCACATCCCGCTGCCGGTGCTCAACCAGGTCACCGCGGAGGGCTTCGACTGGCAGATCCCCGGCCTGCGGGCCGAGCTGGTCACCGCGTACATCAAGTCGCTGCCGAAGGCGATCCGGCGCAACTTCGTACCGGCCCCGGACTTCGCCAGGGCGGCGCTGCGCGAGGTGAAGGACCGCCAGGAGCCGCTGCTGCCGTCCCTGGAGCGCGCCCTGAAGCGCCTGACGGCCGTCACCGTGCCGCCGGAGGCCTGGGACGACGAGCGGGTGCCGGACCACCTCAAGGTGACCTTCCGGGTGGTGGACGGGCGCCGCAAGCTCGCCGAGTCCAAGGACCTGGAGGAGCTGCGGCTGCAGCTCAAGCCGAAGCTCAAGGAGACGCTGTCCTCGGCGGCCTCCGGCCAGGGCATCGAGCAGAGCGGGCTGACCGCCTGGCCGACCTCCCTGCCCGTCCTGCAGCGCACCTTCGAGCAGCGCTCGCGCGGCCACGCGCTGCGCGCCTACCCGGCTCTGGTGGACGAGGGCGCCACGGTCGGCGTCAAGCTGTTCGACACCCCGGAGGCGCAGGCGCAGGCGATGTGGGAGGGCACCCGGCGGCTGCTGATGCTGACCACCACGTCCCCAGCCAAGTCGATCCAGGGCCGGCTGGGCAACCAGGCGAAGCTGGCGCTCTCGTACAGCCCGCACGGCTCGGTCGCCGCCCTCTTCGAGGACGTCGTGGCCGCCGCGACGGACCGGCTGACGGCCCTGGCGGGCGGCCCGGCGTGGGACGAGGCGGCGTTCGCGAAGCTGCACGACAAGGTGCGCGCGGACCTGTACGACCTGTCCGCGGACACCACGCTGAAGACGGCCGGCGCGCTGATCGCCTTCCACAAGGCCTCGACCCGGTTGAAGTCGGTGAGCAGCCCGGTGCTGCTGAACGCGGTGAACGACGTCCGGCTGCACCTGGCCTCGCTGGTGCACCCGGGCTTCGTGACGGCCACCGGCTGGCAGCGGCTGCCGGACCTCAAGCGCTACCTGCTGGCGGTGGACCGCCGCCTGGAGGCGCTGCCCAACCACCCGCAGCGGGACGCCCAGCAGCTGCTGAAGGTGCAGCAGGTGCAGCAGGCGTACGGGGAGCTGCTGGCGGCGGTGCCGGCCGGGCGGCAGCCGTCCGAGGAGGTGCGGGCGATCCGCTGGATGATCGAGGAGCTGCGGGTGAGCTTCTTCGCCCAGTCGTTGGGCACGCCGACTCCGGTCTCGGAGAAGCGGATCATGAAGGCGATGGAGACGGCGAGGGCGGCCCTGTGACCCGGGCCCCGCTCTGAGCTGGGCGGGGCCGCCGGGCGGGGCCTTCGGGGGCCCTCAGGTGCCAGTTCGACCTGGGGGCCCACCATGGGCTACGATCTGTCTTGTTCGCAGCGCGGCAAGCGAGTGAACGAGATCAGAAAACTCTGGTCCCGTGGAGCAGTTGGTTAGCTCGCCACCCTGTCAAGGTGGAGGTCGCGGGTTCAAGTCCCGTCGGGATCGCCGCAGTGCGAGAGGCCCGGAACCGTCAGGTTCCGGGCCTCTCGCTTTTGGCTTTTCGGCCGCCATGCCCTTACCCCGGCTAGGTCTAGACCACAAGCGACCGACCGCGTGACGGTCGTCACTTCTCTTTCCCGGAACCCGGCCCCGGCACCACCCGGCCCGAACCCCATTAATTTAATATGTAAAATTGTACAGCTATTCACTGTAAATCCCCCCCACCCCACGCGCATCAAATCGTTATCCGGAGTTCAACATTCCGGTCGGCCGACCGGAACCGGAAGCCGGGCCGGGCACGACAAAGGGGCCGCTTACCGGACCCGGCGGAGTCCGGTAAGCAGCCCCTTTAAAGAGCCTTTGGCCCATCAGGCCTCAGTGCGCTGAGCGGGAATCCCGGCCAGCAGGGCGCGCACCTCCGCCTCACGGTAACGGCGGTGACCGCCGAGCGTGCGAATCGACGTCAGCTTGCCCGCCTTGGCCCAGCGGGTGACCGTCTTCGGGTCCACGCGGAACATGGTGGCAACCTCTGCCGGCGTCAGCAGCGGCTCAGCATCAGGGGTACGAGCGGTCATGAGCGGCCTCCTCGGGAGAACCGAACCAGGGCGGTTCTATCCTTCAAATTCTGCACCTTGGCCCGCGATGCCCGAAATGGCATAGACGGGCCGAGTCGGTTATAGGACGAACGGCTTGTCCTGGTGTCTACAACTACACCATCCGTCCAGCCCTATCGACCAAACCGCCAAAATTGACCCCTCACGGGTTCAAGGCCGACGGATGGCGATGGACCACCCCATAACGGACAGTCACACGTCGATGACATCGGGTTACGGGGGGACCAGACCCTCCGTTTCCCCACAAAGCACGCATCGACTCCAGAACCACCCAAAAGTGGGCATGCTCACGTGAAGTTGGGCTGGTTGTCCCATTTTTGCACATAGGGGTAAGTTCGCGTCAACGGTGAGTAGTGTCACGTTCGACAGCTATTGACCCGAACCAGGACCTTGGTCATCGACGCCGCGGTCCCAAGGACTCTTACAGTCATACACGGGCGGTCGGACGTCAGTTCGCGTTCCGCAGCGCCGACACCCGCCGCCAGCGCCCCGTCAGGTCCCCGTACGCGCGCAGCGCCTCGGCGGTGTCCCCCGCGCGCAGCGCGCGCAGCCCCTCCTCCAGCTCCGCCGCCGAACGGTCCGCCAACAGCCGTTCCGGCCCCAGCAGATGCACCAGGCCCCCGTAGTCCAGTTCCACCAGCGAACGCGGATGGAACTCCTCCAGCCACCGCCCGACCCGCTCCGCGCCCTGCGCCAGCTCCCCGTCCGGCAGCTTCTCGCGCAGCGCCCGGTAGGCCCGCGCCACCCGCCGGCGCGCCTGCGCCATCGGCACCAGGTAGAACAGCGCCGCCGGCCGGCCGCCCCGCTCCCCTGCCACCCCCGCTCCGCCGCCCGGCGCCTCCCCCTCGGCCGCCTCCCCGGCCGGCGGCCCGCCGGCCGGCACGAAGCAGCGGTCCTCGTCCCCGAACGGCAGGAACCAGCGCACCGGCACCTCCCACCGGCTGGTGAGGATCCACGGCCGGGCGTCCGGGTGCTCGGCCCGCCAGCGCTCCCGGTCCGCCTCGGCGGCCGCCCTGGCCGCCGGCGGCAGCGCGGTGTCCAGCAGCGCCACCGGCGCCCCGGCCCGCAGCTCGTCCAGCGCCTGCCAGCTGCGCAGCCTGGTCGCCCACGGGCAGACGTACAGCACGCCGTCCACCACCCGCAGGTACGCCCGCCCGCTCTCCCGCTCGGGCAGCGCCCGGGGCGTCCGCGAAGCCAGCCCCGCGAGCGCCTCCCGCTGCTCCTCCAGCACCGCCGCCGCGACCGGCTGGCCCGCCTGCCCGGCGTCCGGCCCGTGCTCCGCCGCGTAGGCCTGCCAACGCGCCCGCTCGGGCTCCGGATAGGCCGCCAGCGGCTCGTAGACCCGCAGGTGGGCGGCGTAGGGCGGCTGTACGGAAGTGCGTACGACGGTCACGTCCTGCATGGTCGCACGAGCCGCCCGGCCCCGGGAGAGCGCGCCTGCGAACCGTTCGCGCCCGCACCGCGCACCCCTCCCGTCTCACCCCTCGGACAACCGGCGCAAGCTCGGACAAGCGGGCCGATCGGCGGCGCCCGCCCGACTACGCTTCGCCGTAGGCGCCCGCACCACAGCAGCGGGCCTTCGATACTGGAGTCACCACAGTGACCGACGTACAGACCCCCGCCACGCACCCCGCACCCGGCGTGCTCAGCAGGATCTTCCGCACCGAGCAGGACGGCGCCCCCGGCGACGGCCACGAGCAGGTCGTCCTCTGCCACGACCGAAGCTCCGGCCTGAAGGCCATCATCGCCATCCACTCCACCGCCCTGGGCCCGGCCCTCGGCGGCACCCGCTTCTTCCCGTACGCCTCCGAGGAGGCGGCGCTGGAGGACGCGCTGAACCTGTCCCGCGGGATGTCCTACAAGAACGCGCTGGCCGGGCTGGACCTCGGCGGCGGCAAGGCCGTCATCATCGGCGACCCGGCCCCCAAGTCCGAGGGCGGGGACAAGAACGAGGCGATGCTGCGGGCCTACGGCCGCTTCGTGGAGTCCCTGCGCGGCCGCTACATCACCGCCTGCGACGTGGGCACCTACGTCCAGGACATGGACGTCATCGCGCGCGAGACCGCGTTCGTGACCGGCCGCTCGCCCGAGCACGGCGGCGCCGGCGACTCGTCCATCCTGACCGCCTTCGGCGTCTTCCAGGGCATGCGCGCCTCCGCCCAGGCCCGCTGGGGCCAGCCGACCCTGCGGGGCAAGCGGGTCGGCGTCGCGGGCGTCGGCAAGGTCGGCCACTACCTGGTCGGCCACCTGGTCGCGGACGGCGCCACCGTCGTCATCACCGACGTCTCCGAGGCCGCCGTCAACCGCGTGCGCGCGGCCCACCCGGAGGTGGAGGTGGTCGCCGACACCGCCGCCCTGCTCCAGGCCAAGCTGGACGTCTACGCCCCCTGCGCCCTCGGCGGTGCGCTGACCGACGCCACGGTGGCGGCGCTGGGCGGGCTCGGCACCTCGATCGTCTGCGGCGCGGCCAACAACCAGCTGGCGCACCCGGGCGTCGAGAAGGACCTGGCCGACCGCGGCATCCTCTACGCGCCGGACTACCTGGTGAACTCCGGCGGCGTCATCCAGGTCGCCGACGAGATCGACGGCTTCAACTTCGAGCGGGCCAAGAACAAGGCCACCAGGATCTTCGACACCACCCTGGAGATCTTCACCCGGGCCGCCGTCGACGGCGTCCCGCCGGCGGTTGCCGCCGACCGCCTGGCCGAGCGGCGGATGCGCGAGATCAGCGCCCTGCGCACCGTCCTGCTGCCAGGCGCCCGCCGCGCCTGATCCGGCCGGTACCGGAATCCGGATGCGCGGGGGGCCGCCGACCGCGGCCCCCCGCGCATCACGATGTGGAACCGGATTCTCACTTCTGCGCCCGATCGGGTGATCCAGCGCCCCCCTAGGGGGGATAATCGGTCCCGGAACGACGGACCCGAGACACCTCTGGACAGCGCGCAAAACGCCGCAAAACCTCCCCTGACCTGGGAAGACCTGGTCTCGGGTGCAGTCGGTGCGCGCCACGTCACACCGACGACGTACCGTCCAGCGGCGGAAACAGGTACCGTTAATGCTCCAAGGCACGGTCCTCCCATTCGGGCAGGCCGGTCCTGATCATGAACACGTGTCAGACTCGGGGCCGTGAGCCCCATCGTTGAGGGGGTCGACCCATGGGGCGCGGCCGGGCCAAGGCCAAGCAGACGAAGGTCGCCCGCGAGCTGAAGTACAACAGCGGCGGGTTCGACGCTAACCGTCTGTCCAACGAGCTGGGCGTATCGCCGTCCACCGCTTCGATCGACCCTGAGCCGATCGAGGAGGAGGAGGAGGACGACGACCCGTACGCGGAGTACGCCGCCCGCTACGCCGACCTCGAAGACGAGGACGACAACGAGCCGGGCACCGGGGCCTCGCAGGCCTCCCGCCGCTCGTAACCAGCAGCTTCGCCGGACCGGTCCGGGCGCCCAGGGCGCCGGGCCGGTCTTCGGCGTTCCCGCGGACGGGAGCGCTGCCCGCGGCGGCCGCGGAACGACGAGAGGGCCCCTCCGGTGCGCCGGAGGGGCCCTCTCGTCGTCGGGGCCGGGTCAGACCGCCCGGAAGCCCTCGTAGGCGTTGTAGAGGGCCGCGCCGCCCTCGTACTCGTCGCCGCGCTCGACGATGTCGCCGAGCAGCCAGGCCTCCACGCCGCGGTCCTCGAGGATCGCCAGCACGGCGTCCACCGAGTGCGGCGGGACGACGGCGACCATGCCGACGCCCATGTTGAGCGTCTTCTCGATCTCCAGCGTGGCCACGTTGCCGACCTCGGCGACGGTCCGGAAGACCGGCAGCGGGGTCCAGGTGCCGCGGTCCAGGCGGGCGTGCAGGCCGTCCGGGACGACCCGGGCCAGGTTGGCCGCCAGGCCGCCGCCGGTGACGTGCGAGAAGGCGTGGACCTCGGTGGCGCGGGTCAGCGCCAGGCAGTCCAGCGAGTAGATCCGGGTCGGCTCCAGCAGCTCCTCGCCGAGGGTGCGGCCGAACTCCTCGACCTTGCGGTCCAGCTTCCAGCCGGCCTCGTTCAGCAGCACGTGGCGCACCAGCGAGTAGCCGTTGGAGTGCAGGCCGGAGGCGGCCATCGCGATCACCACGTCGCCGGCCCGGACCCGGTCCGCGCCGAGCAGCGCGTCGGCCTCCACCACACCGGTGCCGGCGCCCGCCACGTCGTACTCGTCCGGGCCAAGCAGGCCCGGGTGCTCGGCGGTCTCGCCGCCGACCAGGGCGCAGCCGGCCAGCGCGCAGCCCTCGGCGATGCCCTTGACGATCGCGGCGACCCGCTCCGGGACGACCTTGCCGACGCAGATGTAGTCGGTCATGAACAGCGGTTCGGCACCGCACACCACCAGGTCGTCGACGACCATGCCGACCAGGTCGTGACCGATGGTGTCGTGCTTGTCCATGGCGGCGGCGATGGCCACCTTGGTCCCCACGCCGTCGGTGGCCGAGGCCAGCAGCGGCCGCTCGTAGTTCTTGAAGGCGGACGCGTCGAAAAGGCCGGCGAAGCCGCCGAGACCGCCGACCACCTCGGGGCGGTTGGCCTTCTTCACCCACTGCTTCATGAGCTCGACGGCGCGGTCGCCCGCCTCGATGTCGACGCCGGCGGCGGCGTAGGTGGCGCCATCAGGGGTGTGACGCACAGCGTCTCCATGGGGGGTGGCGGTGGGCGACGGGTGGGAGGTCACTGCGGTGCGGCCCTTCCGGGTCGGGGTGGGGGTCGGAACAGCGCGGTGGGGCCCCGGGTTCCGGGGCCCCACCGTGAGTACTACGGGCGGCGCAGCGCGTCGGCCGCGCCCGCCCCGCCGAGCAGCGACTGGACGCCGTCCAGGTCGCTGCCGCTGGTCGGCTTGCCGCGGACGGCCGGCTGCTGCCGGCCGCCCTTGATCTCGGCCTCCAGCAGGAGCTTGCCGAGCAGCGCCGGGTCGGGCAGCTCCATCGGGTACTCACCGTCGAAGCAGGCCCGGCAGAGCTTGTCCTTGGGCTGGGTGGTGGCCTCGATCATGCCGTCGATCGAGATGTAGGAGAGCGAGTCGGCACCGAGGGTGCGGCCGATCTCCTCGATGGTCATGCCGTTGGCGATCAGCTCCGCGCGGGTGGCGAAGTCGATGCCGAAGAAGCACGGCCACTTCACCGGCGGGGAGGAGATCCGGATGTGCACCTCGGCGGCGCCGGCCTCGCGCAGCATCTTCACCAGCGCGCGCTGGGTGTTGCCGCGCACGATCGAGTCGTCCACGACCACCAGGCGCTTGCCCTGGATGACCTCGCGCAGCGGGTTCAGCTTGAGCCGGATGCCGAGCTGGCGGATGGTCTGGCTGGGCTGGATGAAGGTGCGGCCCACGTAGGCGTTCTTCACCAGGCCGGAGCCGTACGGGATGCCGCTGGCCTCGGCGTAGCCGATCGCGGCGGGGGTGCCGGACTCGGGCGTCGCTATCACCAGGTCGGCCTCGACGGGGGCCTCCTTCGCCAGGCGGCGGCCCATCTCCACCCGGGAGAGGTGCACGTTGCGACCGGCGATGCTGGTGTCGGGGCGGGCCAGGTAGACGTACTCGAAGACGCAGCCCTTGGGCTTGGCCTCGGCGAAGCGGGAGCTGCGCATGCCGTTCTCGTCGATGGCGATCAGCTCGCCGGGCTCGACCTCACGGATGAACGAGGCACCGCAGATGTCCAGCGCCGCCGTCTCGGAGGCGACCACCCAGCCGCGCTCCAGCCGGCCGAGTACCAGCGGGCGGATGCCCTGCGGGTCGCGGGCGGCGTAGAGGGTGTGCTCGTCCATGAAGACGAGCGAGAAGGCGCCCTTGACGGCCGGCAGCACGACCTTGGCCGTCTCCTCGATGGAGAGGTCCGGGTGGCCGGCGAGCAGCGCCGTCACCAGGTCGGTGTCGTTGGTCGCGGCGGTCCGGCCGGAGCGCGAGACGTGCTCCTCGCCGGGCAGTTCGGCGACCATGGCCGCCAGTTCGGCGGTGTTCACCAGGTTCCCGTTGTGCCCGAGGGCCAGCGAACCGTGGACGGTCGCCCGGAAAGTCGGCTGGGCGTTCTCCCAGACCGAGGAACCGGTGGTCGAGTAGCGGGCGTGTCCGACGGCGATATGCCCGTGCAACGACCCCAGGGAGGCCTCGTCGAAGACCTGGGAGACGAGTCCCATGTCCTTGAAGACGAGAATCTGGGAGCCATTGCTCACTGCGATGCCCGCGGATTCCTGACCGCGGTGCTGCAGGGCGTAAAGGCCGAAGAACGTGAGCTTGGCGACCTCCTCGCCGGGAGCCCAGACACCGAAGACGCCGCAAGCGTCCTGGGGGCCTTTCTCACCGGGAAGAAGATCGTGGTTGAGTCTTCCGTCACCACGTGGCACGCCTTCGAGTCTAGGGCAGTTGGTGCGGTCTTCCGGAACCAGGGATGCCTGGATTGTCGGGCGGCCGATCAGTAACGCGCGTAGACAAAACCCCTTACGGGGTGGGGATTTAGGGGCGCCGGAATTCCGGTGGGCAGCGGTTGGCCTTGCGGTTCGCGCCCGTTGGGGAATGTCGGGGACTTCCGGGTGTGCGGCGGGGGGTGTCGGGGCGACGGCGAACGTGAGCCTGCTCACCCGGCGTTCACCTCGGGGTCGCATGGTCGCGCGGTCGCGCGGTCTGCCCGGGGGTGGTCGGCGCTACGCCGCGGGCAGCAGCAGGCCCCAGGCGTCGGGGCGCACCGTCCAGGTCCTGGCGCGGACCGGGCCGATCTGGTGGCCGTCCGCCTCGTAGCCGAAGCCCCGGCCGACCACCGAGACGCTCGCCGCCCGGGCCCGCACCAGGGCACCTGAGGCGCGCACCACGATCTCCAGTTCGCCCGTGCCGTCCGGGGCCCCGGACGGGAGCGTGACGTGGACCAGCCGGACCGGCCGGTGGACGTCCGCGAGCAGCCGGCCGTCCGCCTCGACCCGGACCCGGGAGCTGTGGTCGACCCCCTCGGGAGTGAGTGCGTTCGCCTGCTCGGCCGCAGCCAGTTTCGCCCATAGCGAACGCCAGCCACTCGAACGGCCCCCCGGACGGCGCGCGCCGCCACCGGTGATCCGCACTCCGCCCAGGGCCACCCCGCCGCCGTCGTCCACCAGGAGGTCCAGCCGGCGCGACGCGCCCGACAGCACCGCCCGCGCGGCCCGCACCGGCTCCCCCGGCACACCGAGCGCCCGGGCCGCCGCCAGCTCCTCCGCCCGCCCGACCGGAACCATCCCCACCGGTTCCGCACCCAGCTCACGCTGGCGATGCAGCGCCTGCAGCACCCGCTGCAACGCGAGATCGGAACCGATCACCACCGGTCGCCGCCGACCCCGGTGCGAAAGCACCCGGTCCAGTTCGGAAGGACTCTCCGGATAGGCCACCTTGACGTCCGCGCCCCCGCAGAGGACGTCCTTCGCGATCCGCACCGACTCGCCGTCGGTCCGCCGGGCCACCGGGTCGAGGAGCAGCAGGAGCGGCTCGGGGCCGCCGGTGGCAGGCGTGGACAGGGACGACACGACCGGTCCTTCCTCAGGTAATCTCTCGGTGCAAGAGCCCCTTGCGCCATTGCGCCAGGGGCTTCGTCTATCTCGGGGCAGACTGCGGCCTACGCAGGATGCCCCAACCGGAAGGGGTGTACGCCTGTGCCGGCACTCGTGCTCGTTGGCGCTCAGTGGGGGGACGAGGGCAAGGGGAAGGCCACCGACCTCCTCGGTGGTTCCGTCGACTACGTCGTCCGCTACCAGGGCGGCAACAACGCCGGTCACACGGTGGTCATCGGCGACCAGAAGTACGCCCTGCACCTGCTTCCTTCCGGCATCCTCAGCCCGAACGTCACGCCGGTGATCGGCAACGGCGTCGTGATCGACCCGGCCGTGCTGCTCTCCGAGCTGGCCGGCCTGAACGACCGCGGCATCGACACGTCCAAGCTGCTGATCTCGGGCAACGCCCACCTGATCACGCCGTACCACCGCACCCTGGACAAGGTCACCGAGCGCTTCCTCGGCAAGCGCCGGATCGGCACCACCGGCCGCGGCATCGGCCCGACCTACGCGGACAAGATCAACCGCGTCGGCATCCGGGTCCAGGACCTGTTCGACGAGTCGATCCTGCGCCAGAAGATCGAGGCGGCGCTGCACGACAAGAACCAGATCCTGGTCAAGCTGTACAACCGCCGCACCATCCCGGCCGACCTGGTGGTCGAGGAGTACCTGGGCTACGCGGAGAAGATCAGGCCGTTCCTCGCCGACACCACCCTCGTCCTGGACGAGGCCCTGAAGGCGGACAAGGTCGTCCTGCTGGAGGGCGGCCAGGGCACCCTGCTGGACGTCGACCACGGCACGTACCCCTTCGTGACCTCGTCGAACCCGACCGCGGGCGGCGCCTGCACCGGCGCCGGCATCGGCCCCACCAAGATCGACCGGGTCATCGGCATCCTCAAGGCCTACACCACCCGCGTCGGCTCCGGCCCGTTCCCGACCGAGCTGCTCGACGCGGACGGCGAGGCGCTGCGCCGGATCGGCGGCGAGCGCGGTGTCACCACCGGCCGTGACCGCCGCTGCGGCTGGTTCGACGCCGTCATCGCCCGCTACGCGACCCGGGTCAACGGCCTCACCGACTTCTTCCTCACCAAGCTCGACGTCCTGACCGGCTGGGAGCAGATCCCGGTCTGCGTCGCGTACGAGATCGACGGCAAGCGGGTCGAGGAACTCCCTTACAACCAGTCGGACTTCCACCACGCCAAGCCGGTCTACGAGAGCCTGCCGGGCTGGAGCGAGGACATCAGCAAGGCGAAGACCTTCGCCGAGCTGCCGAAGAACGCCCAGGCGTACGTGAAGGCGCTGGAGGAGATGTCGGGCGCGCCGATCTCGGCCATCGGCGTCGGCCCGGGCCGGGACGAGACGATCCAGATCAACTCGTTCATCTGAGCCGAGTCCGTTCTCGGCGAAGGGCCCTGCGGGATGCGTCCCGCAGGGCCTTTCGCTTTACCCTCCCACATATGCACTAGTGCAAATATCCCTTGCATCTAGTGCATAGCGCGGTTATTTTCGGATCATGACCGCGAAGCTGCCCGTGCCCGTCACCCTCACCGGCCGCCACGTCCGCCTGGAACCCCTGGACCGCCGACACCTCGCCGACCTCTGGACCGGCGTCGGCCCCGACCCCGAGGTCTGGCGTTGGATCCCCTTCCTCCCGCCCACCTCGGAGGCGGAACTGGGCGCCATCCTCGACGTCCGCCTCGCCGAGGTCGCGCGGGGAACGGCGGTGAAGTTCGCCGTCATCGACCTCACGAGCGGCCGGGCCGTCGGCATCACCGGCTACTACAACTTCAGCGCCGAGAACGAGCTGCTGGAGATCGGCGGCACCTGGTACGCCCGCTCGGTCTGGCGCACGGCCGTCAACACCGAGTCCAAGCTCCTGCTGCTCACCCACGCCTTCGAGGACCTGGGCATGGGGCGCGTCTCCTGGAAGACCGACGCCCTCAACGACCGCTCCCGCAACGCGATCCTCCGCCTCGGCGCCCAGTACGAGGGCACCCACCGCCGCGAGAAGTACCGCGCCAACGGCACCTGGCGCGACTCCGCCTACTTCTCGATGCTCGCCGACGAGTGGCCGGCCGCCAAGTCCCGTCTGCTGGAGCGCCTTTCGCGCGGCTGAGGGACGCCCGGCGCCAAGTCGACCGCCCGGCCGGCGCAAGGAGAGGCGCTATCTCCGGTCTCCGCCGGTGGAGTGGCCGGCCGTGATCCCGCGCTTCGCCGGGCGGGGTTCGCGGGGCTGGAGGTTGACCAGCCAGACCAGCCAGCCGACGAAAAGGACGGCCAGGAGGAGTGCGGACAGTGCGGCGACCAGAAGCGCATTCACCGGGATACGGAAATGCGGCGGGAAGGACAGGGATGGCGGGGAAGGCGGAGAGTCGGGGGAAGGGGCATGGCTGTCTCCGGTCGGTGGTGTCGGGCGCCGTGACCATGCATCCGGCGGGTAATGACGGCTGATTGATGACTGTTTAGACAGCAACAAGTCAGCGAGTGACACGACGACCATAGGGTCAGGGTGCCAGAGTTGCTACCGAGCGGAAGAACGTTCACTCCATCGTGGGTTATCCCCCATTTCGGTAGCTAGCGCCAGGTATGCGCGGCACACTTCACCGGAAGCATCGACCGCAGCCGCGATCCGGAGAAGAGAGTCATGCCACCCCGCTTGTCGCCGACCGTGCGCCAGCAGCGCCTCGGGATCGAGTTGCGCAGGATCCGCGAACGCGTGGGCGTCACGCCCAAGAGCCTGGCCGCCACCATCGGCACCGACCTGCCCAAGATCTCCCAGATGGAGAACGGGAAGTCGGGCATCAGCGCCGACCGGCTGCGGACCTGGGCCCGCACCTGCGGCTGCGAGGACGGCCCCTACCTGGACGCGCTGCTGACGATGACCCAGGACCGCCGCAAGTACTGGTGGGACGGCTACCGCGGCCGGCTGCCGAACCCGATCATCGACATCGCGGAGATGGAGCACCACGCCGCGTCGCTGTCCATCCTGAACAGCACGTTCATCCCCGGCCTGCTGCAGACCCCGGAGTACGCCGCCGCGGTGTTCGAGCGGCTGCCCCCGCAGTACCGGCAGGAGGCGGCCGTCCGGAAGGCCTTCCGGATTCGGCGCCAGCAGATCTTCACCGAACGTCCGAAGCCGTACAGCGCATTCCTGCACGAATCCGCGCTGCGCATGCAGTTCGGCGGTCCGGAAGTGCTGCGCGCACAGTTGGAGAGCCTGCTGGAGAATTCCGAGCGGCCCTTGGTGGAGATCCGGGTGATCCCGTTCAGCGTGCCCACCTACACCGGATCCGGCGAGAGCCTGTACCTCGCCCGCGGGCCAGTCCCGGAGCTCGACACCGTCCAGATCGACCTCACCCACGGTCCGAAGTTCGTGCACACCCAGGCCGAATTGGCCTCCTACCGCCGGATCAAGGAGGAGACCGCGGCGATCGCGCTCGGGACGGACGAGTCCCGGGACTTCATCCAGTTCTTACTGAAAGACTTCTCATGAGTACGTGGCGCAAGGCGTCCGCCAGCGGCGAGAGCACCGACTGCGTCGAGGTCAGGGCGGCGGGCGGACAGGTGGAGATCCGCGAGTCGGACCGGCCCGAGGTGGTCGTCCGGACCTCGCCGCGCAAGTGGGCCGCCTTCGTCCGCGGCGTGAAGGCCGGGGAGTTCGACCGGTACGGCGACCCCGCCCGGCCCTGACGCCGATCGCCCGGGCAGGCCACGACGGTAGGCTTGGCAGCCCACAGTGGACCCCTGCGCCTGACGCAGCACTCCGGGCGGGGTGCGCGTGCGGGAGAAATCGGAGCATCCGGGAATGGCTCGCCACCTGATCACCAGCGCCCTTCCGTACATCAACGGGATCAAGCACCTGGGCAACATGGTCGGGTCCATGCTCCCGGCGGACGTCTACTCCCGCTACCTGCGCCGACGCGGCCACGACGTGCTGTTCATCTGCGCCACCGACGAGCACGGCACCCCCGCCGAGCTGGCCGCCCAGGAGGCCGGACTGCCGGTCGCCGAGTTCTGCGCCCGGGCGCACGAGGCGCAGAAGGCGGTGTACGACGGCTTCGGGCTCTCCTTCGACCACTTCGGCCGCAGCTCCTCGCCGCAGAACCGGGAGATCACCCAGGAGATCGCCCGCGAACTGCAGCGCAACGGCTTCATCGAGGAACGCGCGATCCGCCAGGTGTACTCCAACGCCGACGGGCGCTTCCTGCCGGACCGCTACATCGTCGGCACCTGCCCGCACTGCGGCTACGACAAGGCGCGCGGCGACCAGTGCGAGAACTGCACCCGGGTGCTGGACCCGACCGACCTGCTGGAGCCGCGCTCGGCGATCAGCGGCAGCTCCGACCTGGAAGTCCGGGAGACCAGGCACCTGTTCCTGCTCCAGTCGAAGCTGACCGAGGAGGTCGAGGCGTGGGTCGCCGCCAACGGCGACAACTGGCCGGTGCTGGCCTCCTCGATCGCCCGCAAGTGGCTCACCGAGGGCCTGCAGGACCGCTCGATCACCCGCGACCTGGAGTGGGGCGTCCCGGTGCCGGCGGACGTCTGGCCCGAACTGGCCGCCGAGGGCAAGGTGTTCTACGTCTGGTTCGACGCCCCGATCGAGTACATCGGCGCCACCAAGGAGTGGGCCGACGCGGCGCCGGCCGGACAGCCCCGGGACTGGAAGTCCTGGTGGTACGAGGCCGACGAGACCGTCCGCTACACCGAGTTCATGGGCAAGGACAACGTCCCGTTCCACACCGTGATGTTCCCGGCCACCATCCTCGGCTCGCGCCGCCCGTGGAAGAAGGTCGACTACGTCAAGGCCTTCAACTGGCTGACGTACTACGGCGGGAAGTTCTCCACCAGCCAGAAGCGCGGCATCTTCAGCGACGTCGCGCTGGAACTGCTGCCGGCCGACTACTGGCGCTACTTCATGATGGCCCACGCGCCCGAGTCGGACGACTCCAGCTTCACCTGGGACCTCTTCGCCTCGGTGGTCAACAAGGACCTCGCCGACACCCTCGGCAACTTCGTCAACCGGGTGCTGTCCTTCAGCCGCAAGCGCTTCGGCGACGACGTCCCCGGCGGCCACGCGCCGGGCGAGGCCGAGCAGCGCCTCGGCGGACAGGTCGCCGGACTGCTCGCCGAGTACGAGGCCCAGCTGGACGGGCTCAACTTCCGCAAGGCGGCGCAGGCCCTGCGCGCCCTGTGGAGCGCGGGCAACGCCTACCTGGACGAGAAGGCGCCCTGGCAGCAGGTGAAGACCGACCCGGACGCGGCGGCGCTCACCCTGCGCACGGCGATGAACCTGATCCACCTGTACGCGGTGGTGTCCGAGCCGTTCATCCCGACCGCGGCCGCGGCGATGCGCGCCGCCTTCGCCCTGCCCGCGGACACGCCGGCGGCCGGCCGCGCCTGGGTCGACCCGCAGGAGGCCCGGGCGCTGGACCTGGTGCCGGCCGGGACGCCGTTCACGGTGCCGCCGGTGCTCTTCGCCAAGATCACCGACGAGGACCTGGCGGCCTGGTCGGAGCGCTTCGGCGGTACGGCGGCCTGACGCCGGGCGCGCCGAGCCGGGGGCGCCGCGGGCGTGCGGCGCCCCCCGCCGAGGTGGCTCGGCTCAGGGCGGTGCGGCTCAGGGCTTGCGGGCGGTGTGGACCGTCATCGCGGAGAGGTAGAAGGCGTCCGGCCGGTTGAGGATGCCGGTGGGGGCGTCCTCGTCGAGCAGGGCGTCCAGGGTGGCGCGGTCCTCCGGGGCGAGCGCCTCGGTCAACTGGTCACGGCGGCGGACCAGTTGAGTGTACAGGTACGCGCGGACGGGGCGGGCGAGCGGCGCCGGGTGGTCGACCAGGAAGGTGCGGGTGCCACTGGGGGCGAGTCCGGCCCGGCGCAGCATCGCCGGCCAGTCCTCGATCTGCTCGGCGGCGTCGGGCAGTTCGGCGCGCATCGCGCTGAAGCCGTCCTCGTGGGCCGCGTCCAGCCGGGCCTGGAAACCGGGCCGGCCGAGGCCGAAGTCCCGGGGCAGGAAGCGCGGCGGCAGGCCGCTCTCGGCGACGGCGAGCAGCCCGCCGGGTCGCAGCCGCGCGCCCAGGGCGGTGAGCGCGGCCTGCTGGTCGCCGAGGTGGTGGATCGCGTTGCCGGACCAGATCAGGTCGGCCTCGCCGAGCTTGTCGAACTCGGCGGGCAGCTCGGCCTGTTGGATGCCCAGTCGGCCGCCCGAGCGGGTCCGGGCGCGGTCCAGCAGGGCGGCCGACTGGTCGACGGCGACCACCTCGGCCGCCGGGAAGGCCTCGGCGAGCAGCCCGGCGATCACCCCGGGGCCGCTGCCGACGTCCAGGACCCTCCGGACGGTGCCCTCGCCGGCCAGGCCGGACAGCCAGCGCCCGGCCTCGGTGACGGCTCCGGCGCGCAGGTCGGCCTCCTGTTCCAGGTGCGTGGCGAGGGCGTCCCAGTCGAGGTCGGCGGCGGGGGCGTGGGCGTGGGCATGGGCATGGGCGTGGTTTCGGTGGCTGTGGGTTCCGTGGTCGTGCTGGTGCTGCTGGTGCTGCTGCTGGTGCGCGGACATGGGCTTCCTCCGGGGGTGGGGTTGGGGTGGTGGCTGGACGACAGCTTCCCGCTCAGGCGGGCACGGCGGCGCCGGACGCGCGGTGGCGGGCGACCGCCCGCTCGATCTCCTCCGCCCTGAGGTCGTGGTCCAGCGCGAAGGCGGCCGCCGCGCCCATCCCGGCGGCGGTGATCACCTGGGCGCGCGGGTCGGCGACGTTCCCGACCGCCCAGACGCCGGGCCGGCTGGTGCGTCCCGTCCGGTCGGTGGTGACCCAGCCGTGGTCGTCCCGCTGGCAGTCGAGGCCGAACAGCAGCGCATCCCGGGGCACCGGCTGCGGGAGGACGAACACGGCCTCGCGCGGCACCACCCGCCCGTCGGCGAGCTCGACGCCGCTCAGCCGCCCGTCGTCGGCGACCAGCCGGACGATCCGGCCCGCGACCACCCGGACACCCCGGGCGGCGAGCCGCTCGCGGTCGGCGTCGGTCAGCGCCAGGGTGTGCGCGAGCAGCACCACGTCCGCCGACCACTGCCGCAGCAACAGCGCCTGGTCGACCGACCTCGGGTCGGTGCCGAGCACCCCGAGCGGGCGGTCGCGGACCTCCCAGCCGTGGCAGTACGGGCAGTGCAGCACGTCGCGGCCCCACCGTTCGGTCAGCCCCGGCAGCTCGGGCAGCCCGTCGCGCAGCCCGGTGGCCACGACCACCCGGCGGGCGTGCAGCACCGGCCCACCGGCCAGGTGCACCGCGAAGCCGGGCCCAGCCGGGACGACCGCCCCGGCACGCTCGGCGGGCTCGATGTGCTCGATGTGATTGGCGTGCTCGATGTGCTCGATGTGCTCGACCCGCCCGTCGATCAGGTCCACCCCGTACCGGGCGACCTCCTCGCGCCCGACCGCCAGTAGGGCCGCCGGTGGCATGCCGTCCCGGCTCAGGTAGCCGTGCATGTGGGCGGCGGGGGCGTTGCGCGGCTCGCCCGCGTCCACCACCGCGACCCGCCGCCGCGCCCGGCCCAGTACCAGGGCCGCGTTCAGTCCCGCCGCGCCGGCGCCGATCACCACCACGTCGTGGCGCTCCGTCGTCCTCGTCTCGGTCATGGCGTTCACCTCCGACGCCAGGCTGCGACCGACCGTCCGGTGTCGGCAAGCTTTGTTGCCGTCTCAGCAAACGCCCTGCGCCCGCAACCCCTGTGCCCGGAACGCCTCCCCCGCGAACACCTCCACGCAAACGCCCCCGCTCACGCCCCGGTCCGCCGCCAGTACGAGCGGACCGCCGACACCAGCGCCACCCCGTACCCGGCGAAGGCGCCCATCCCCACCCAGGCCACCTGCAGGGTCTGCTCGGGTGTGGCGAACTCGCCCTGCCGGATGCCGATCACCCCCGTGCTGCACAGCGCCAGATAGCCGATCCCGACCAGCCCGTACGGCGCCAGCGTGGCCGCGCCCAGCAGCGCCGGGGCGAGCGGCAGCCAGCGCGGGACGCGGCGGCCGCGCAGCGGCAGGGTCCAGCGCGGGAAGACCTGCCCCCACGGCCGCACCAGCCCCCACAGCAGGAACACCCCGATCGCCGCCAGCAGCACCGTGCCGTCCAGCCCCCAGGACTCCAGGGTGAGCCAGATCCCGGAGGAGCCGTTGTGCACGTACGTGGCGTACATCTCGGCGCCGCTGATCCCGGCGAAGCTGCCGCCGAGCGCCCAGACCGACTTCATCGCCGCGTACGGCAGGAACGCCAACGTCCCTGTCCAGGCAGCGCGTTGGACGGCGGCAGGGGCCGCGGAGGGTGCCGGCGCCGGGCCGCCCCGCACGCTGTCACCGGACCGCCGGGCGCGGGCGGTACCGGCCAGCAGCAGCGCCCCGGCCTCCGCCCGCGCGACGATCCGACTCCCCCGCCCGAGCGATCCGCCGGCCGGAGGATCAGGCCGCCGGGGGACCAGGTCGCCGAGGCCGCGCCCTTGCCTTCGAGTGCACTCCAACTCCTAGGCTCTGACGCGCCATCACCCCACCACAGACCCACCACCAGGGGGAGCACGACCATGCGCTACCGCGTTCTCGGCGGCACCGGCATCGAGGTGAGTGCCTACTGCCTCGGCACGATGATGTTCGGCTACGTCGGCAACCCCGACCACGACGACTGCGCCCGGATCATCGACGCCGCGCTCGACCGGGGCATCAACGTCATCGACACCGCCGACATGTACTCAGCCGGCGAGTCCGAGGAGATCGTCGGCAAGGCCCTGGCCGCCCGCGGCGGCCGCGAGGACATCGTGCTCGCCACCAAGGCGCACTTCCCGATGGGCGAGGGCCGCAACCGGGGCGGCAATTCGCGGCGCTGGATCGTCCGCGAGGTCGAGGAGAGCCTGCGCCGCCTGCGCACCGACTGGATCGACCTGTACCAGATCCACCGGCCGGACCACACCACGGACATCGAGGAGACCCTGTCCGTCCTCGGCGACCTCGTCCGGGCGGGCAAGATCCGCGCCTTCGGCTGCTCGACCTTCCCCGCCGAACAGATCGTGGACGCCCACCACGTCGCCGAACGGCGCGCCCTCCCGCGCTTCCGCACCGAGCAGCCGCCGTACTCGCTGCTCGCCCGGGGCGTCGAGCGGGACGTGCTGCCGGTGGTCCAGCGGCTCGGCATGGGCGCGCTGACCTGGGGCCCGCTCGCCGGCGGCTTCCTCACCGGCCGCTACCGCAAGGGCCGCGACATCGACCTCAGCCGCGGCCGCGCCGCGATCAACCCGGGCCGCTTCGACCCGGCGCTGCCCGCCACCGCCGCCAAGCTGGACGCCGTCGAGGCCTTCACCGAGCTCGCCGAGGAGCTCGGCCGCACGCTGCCCGAGCTGGCGGTGGCCTTCCCGGCAGCCCACCCGGCGGTCGCTTCGGTGATCATCGGTCCGCGCACCATGGAGCAGCTCGAGTCCGCCCTCAAGGGCGCCGACCTGGTCCTGGACGACGCCGCCCTTGACCGGATCGACGCCATCGTCCCGCCCGGCACGGACCTCTACCGGGCCGACGGCGTCTGGCAGCCGCCGGCCCTGACCACCCCGGGCCTGCGCCGCCGCCCGACCGCCGAGCGCTCGGCGGGTCAGCGCTCGGCGGCTTAGCGCTCAGCCGGTTAGCGCTCGGCCGGCCGCAAGGGCTCGGCCCTCGGCGCGGCGAAGCAGTGGACGAGGACCGCACGACCGGAGGCCCACCGCTGCTCGCCACTGCCGAGCAGGGTCCAGCCCAGGCGCCGGTACAGGGCCACGGCGGCGGTGTCGGTGGCGAGCACGTCGAGCACCGGGTGCAGCCCGAGCGCCCGCGCATGCACCACCGCGCGCGCCAACAGGTGGGCGCCGGTGCCGTGGCCGCGCGCCGTCGGGGCGACGTAGAGGCGGCCGATCACGGCGGTCAGTTCCGGGCGCCCGCCCGTCCGCAGGCTCCACAGACCGGGGGCGGCATCGCCCGGGGCGCTGCGGCAGAGCCCGACGTGCCCGGTGATCCGGTCCTCCGACTCGGCGACCCAGGCGGCCAGCAGGCCGGCCGGGGTGAGCCAGGCGGCGGGCCGCTCGGGCCAGTCGGCGGGGTAGCCGTCGACGGTGTGGACGTCGGCCAGCACCCGGACGCAGTCGGCGAGATCGGCGGCGCGGCGCCGTCGGACGCCCACCCCCGCACCGCTGTGCCGAGGGCCGGACGCGACGACGTTGGCGCGTTCTTCAAGGTCAGCCATGCCGGTACGTTACCGGCCGGCCCTCACCGTCGCAGCAGGTCGACGACCCCGGTCAGGTCCTCCGCACCACCGCCGAGCTCCAACCGGCGCTCCATCAGCCGGAAGTACGGCTCCAGCAGTTCCGGGCTCACCCCCTGCTCCTCGGCGGTGCGCAGCAGCGTGCCCTTGCCCGCGACCTGCATGCCCAGGCTGGACACCACGTCCTTGGTGTAGTCGCCGCTCTCCAGCTGCTCGGCGGTCTTGGCGATGGTCCGGGACATCGCGATGACGTAGTCGCCGAGCAGCGGCGCGAGGTCGCCCGGCGCGACGGCCTCGCCGCGGACCAGCGCGAAGGCGTGCGCGACCCCGGCGAACATCCCGTACATCGCGCTGAGCAGCGCCACGTCGTGCAGCGCCGCGTACCCGGCGTCCTCGCCCACGTAGCGGGTGCCGGCCGGGGCGGCGAGGGTCGCCCGGTGCTCCTGGAACAGCTCGGCGGAGCCGCTGTAGAAGACGTACGGCCCGGCCGCCGGGACGCCGATCATCGGCGGGACGGCCATGATCCCGCCGTCCAGGTAGCGGGCGCCCCGGCGCGCGGCCCAGGCGGCGCGGGCCCGGGCCTGCCCGGGGGTGCTGGTGACCAGGTTCACCAGGTCCTTGCCGGCCAGGTCGGCGCCGGCCAGCGCCTTGTCCACGGAGGCGTCGTCGAGCAGGCAGACGACGACCAGCCGGTTGGCCGCGACGGCCTCGGCGGCGGTGGCGGCGACGGTGGCGCCACGGAGGGCGGGCGCGTCGGCGCGGGCGGAGGTGCGATTCCAGACGGTCAGCGGGTGCCCGGCGGTGAGCCAGGCCCCGGCCAGCGCGGTGCCCATCGCGCCGAGGCCGAGCAGGGTGAGGGGGGTGAGCGGGGCGAGCTGAGTGCCGGAGACTTCGTCAACTGTGGTGGGTGCCATGCCGATCAGCCTCCGTGCCGCCCCCGGAGACGATCAAGTACCCACTTTGAGGTGGGTGGTTACCCTGGAGTGAGCATCGAGGTCGGAAGGGGTGGGCAGTGGCGACGGTGCGGAGGCCGGGGTCGTACGTCTGCGGGATCGACGCCGCGATGGACGTGATCGGCGGCAAGTGGAAGGTGCTGATCCTCTGGGCCCTGGGCGAGCGTCCGCACTGCCGCTTCGGCGAGCTGCGCCGCCTGGTGCCGGGGATCACCGAGAAGGTGCTGGCCGCCCACCTGCGCGAACTGGAGGCGGACGGCATCGTGCACCGGGAGGCGTACGAGGAGGTGCCCCCCCGGGTCG
Source organism: Kitasatospora sp. NPDC023385 (assembly GCF_055664045.1). Classification (NCBI taxonomy): domain Bacteria; kingdom Bacillati; phylum Actinomycetota; class Actinomycetes; order Kitasatosporales; family Streptomycetaceae; genus Kitasatospora; species Kitasatospora sp. NPDC023385. The sequence continues at coordinate 29,045 of NZ_JBVOOL010000018.1, forward strand.
AGTACACGCTGACCGAGGTGGGGCGGCACCTCAACGCGGCGCTGGGGCCGCTGGGCGCGTGGGGCCGGGAGCACGTCCTGGGCGGCGAGCCCCACCCGGCGTGACGCTGCTGGGCGGTCAGGCGATCGCGGCCGGCACCACCGGCGGTCAGTCCTCCTCGTGCACCAGGTGGTCCACGCAGGCCGCGATGGCCAGCAGCAGGCCGGTGTCGGCGCCGTCGGCGACCTCCACCCCGTAGGTGTCCCGGACCCGGAACCACTTGCGGCTGATCCGGGCCAGCTCGTCACCGTGGTGGTTCTCCACCCGGTAGTCCTTGTCGATCAGGTCCCCGTGGATCTTCAGCTCACCGCCGTCGGCCAGCTCCACCAGGTACTTGTCGCGGAACGGGGTGAACAGCTTCTCCCGGACGGTCGCGACCACCTCGCCGTGGGCGTCCTCGATCTTCATCGCGTCGCGGACGGTGAGCATCTTCTCCTTCACCACCGCGACCACCCGGCCGTGCGCGTCCTTCAGTTCGAAGGTGTGCCGCAGGCGCAGCACCTTGCCGTCCACCAGGTACGCCTTGTGGCCCCGGTCGTCCTCGATCCAGTAGTCGTCGCCGACCGCGAACAGCTTCTCCCTGACCAGATACCGCACCGTGGGACCTCCTCCGTGTTGACGTCGGCCCATTCGACCCCGATTCCCCGCCCGGCGAAAAGCACCGCCACGAAGCACCTGCGGGAAACCCGGTCGCACGGCGGGTTCCCGATGGCCTTCAATACCGCCATGCGCCCCGACCCCACCGCCGTCCCGCTGCGCAGCGAGCGGCTCGACCTGCTGCCGATCGCCCCCGGGCACGCCGAGGAGCTGGCCGCCGCGCTCGCCGATCCGGCCCTGCACGGCTTCACCGGCGGCCGCCCGGCCACCGTCGAGGAGCTGCGCGCCCGCTGCGCCCGGCTCGCCGCCGGCTCCCCCGACCCGGCCGAGGCCTGGGGCAACTGGGTCCTGCGGCTGCGCGCCGACGGCGCCCTGACCGGCTACGTGCAGGCCACCCTCCGCCCCGGGGAGGCCGAGCTCGCCTGGGTGGTCGGCACCCCCTGGCAGGGCCGCGGCCTGGCCACCGAGGCCGCCCGCGCCCTGGTCGCCCACCTCGCCGCCGCCGGCGCCGTCACCGCCGTCGCCCACATCCACCCCGACCACCACGCCTCCGCCGCCGTCGCCCGCGCCGTAGGCCTGCGCCCCACCGCCCGCACCCTGGACGGCGAAACCCGCTGGCAGGCCGACCTGTCGCGGCCGTAGCCGGCCGCCGGCCGGCCACCCCCGCCGCCCCACCGCCCTCCCCCGGACCCCACCCCGGAATGCCCGCCGCCACCGATGGGGTTGGATACAGGCATGGCATCTCGTGCACGTGTACGCGCCCCCGAGCGGACCTTCGCGTAGGGATCTCGCCGAAACGCGGTTAGCGTGTACTGGTCAAGCACGCGGCGGTCCCTGAAGTTGATAAGTTCAATTAGCCACTCATGGCCTGTATCAACTCCAGGGAGAGCGACGTTGGCCGGACGAGGCAGGCCCAGCCGCGCTACTGTCTACAACCGACTCGCTGGCGCACTGACCGAGCTGAACGAGCGCTTCGGCGGGCTCCCCGACCCCAGAGAAGCCCAGGAGATCTGGGATGACATCTGGCATCAGGAAGCACACCACTCCACCGCGCTTGAGGGCAATACTCTGGTCCTGCGCGAGGTGCAAGCACTCCTGGATCAAGGGCGAGCCGTCGGAGCGAAGCCACTCAGCGAGTACAACGAGGTCCAGGGATATGCCGACGCCGCTCGCTGGGTCTACGGCCAGGCACTGGAACCCGACGCCTGGCATGACGGCCGCCTCATCACCCTCGGCGAGATCCGCCATATCCACCACACGGCCATGACGCCGGTCTGGAACGTTGCACCCCACCCGGAGGCGGGCGACCGCGAGGGCCCTGGCAACTTCCGCGAACACGACATCGCCCCCTTCGCCGAGGGAATGACGCCGCCCCGCTGGCCGCTGGTGCCGGCGCAGGCCGAGCAGTGGGTTACCGACGTCTGCGCTCTCGGTCAGCTGATCGAGAAGAGCGCGGATCTCGGACGCCCGCTTCCCGAGGAACTGGCCCGCATCCACAACCAGTTCGAGCGAATCCACCCGTTCCTCGATGGCAACGGCCGAACTGGGCGACTCGTCATGAACCTTGTCCTCGTCCGGCTCGGGTATCCGCCGATCATCATCTTCAAGAGACAGCGGAACGCGTACCTGTCCGCACTGCGCAGGGCGGACACCGGAGACTGCGGCGCCCTCGGCGAGCTGATCGCCAGGGCGATGGAAGACAATCTCAACCGGTTCATCGTCCCCAATGTGGCCGGCCCAGCGAGGATGGCCCCGCTCGCCGCGCTCGTCGATGAAGATCTGTCCCTGGCAGCACTCCGGCAGGCGGCCCAGCGTGGTCGGCTGAGCGCAGTACAGGGGCCTGACGGAGTCTGGCGCTCGTCACGTAAGTCGGTCGCTGCCTATAAGGCCGCCAAGCACCAGCGCAGGCCCCGCTCCACTGCATGACGCCGGGCTCTGGAATGTGGGCAGGCACAGTGAGGTTTGATTGGGGTATGGCTTCTCGTGCACGTGTCCGCGCCCCTGAACTGGTCGGCGCCGGTGGCTGGCTCAACACCGGTGGCAAAGAACTGACCCTTGCCGACCTCCGAGGTCGCATTTTGGTACTAGACTTCTGGACCTTCTGCTGCATCAACTGCCTGCACGTCCTGGACGAGCTGCGGGAGTTGGAGGAGAAGCACCGCGACACCGTGGTGATCGTCGGGGTGCACTCGCCGAAGTTCGTGCACGAGGCCGACCACCAGGCCGTGGTGGACGCCGTCGCCCGCTACGAGGTGCACCACCCGGTGCTGGACGACCCGGAGCTGGCCACCTGGAAGCAGTACGCGGTGCGGGCCTGGCCGACGCTGGTGGTGATCGACCCGGAGGGCTACGTGGTCGCCCAGCACGCCGGTGAGGGCCATGCGCACGCGATCGCGCGGCTGGTCGAGGAGCTGGAGGCCGAGCACGCCGCGAAGGGCACGCTGCGCCGCGGCGACGGGCCGTACGTGGCGCCGGAGCCGACCGCGGGGGACCTCAAGTTCCCCGGCAAGGCGGTCCGGCTGCCGAACGGCCACTTCCTGGTCGCCGACTCCGGCCACCACTCGCTGGTCGAGCTGGCGGAGGACGGCGAGACGGTGGTGCGCCGGATCGGAGACGGCCAGCGCGGCCTGGTGGACGGCAGCAGCCCGCGGTTCAGCGAGCCGCAGGGCCTCGCGCTGCTCCCCGAGGGCCACCCGTACGACTACGACGTGGTCGTCGCCGACACCGTCAACCACGCCCTGCGCGGCCTGCGGCTGGCCGACGGCAGCGTCACCACGCTGGCCGGCACCGGCCGCCAGTGGTGGCAGGGCTCGACCACCGAGGGCCCGGCCCGCGAGGTGGACCTCTCCTCGCCGTGGGACGTCGCCTGGTTCGACGGCCGGGTGTGGATCGCCATGGCGGGCGTGCACCAGCTGTGGGCGTACGACCCGGCGGCCGGCACGGTCGGGGTCGCGGCCGGCACCACCAACGAGGGCCTGGTGGACGGGCCCGTGGCCGAGGCCTGGTTCGCCCAGCCGTCCGGCCTCGCGGTCTCGGCGGACGGCGGGACGCTCTGGGTCGCCGACTCCGAGACCTCCGCGCTGCGTTCCGTTTCACGTGAAACAGGCACGGTCGCCACTGCCGTCGGCACCGGCCTGTTCGACTTCGGCCACCGCGACGGCGCCGCCGACCAGGCCCTGCTGCAGCACCCGCTGGGCGTCACCGTGCTGCCGGACGGCTCGGTGGCCGTCAGCGACACCTACAACCACGCGCTGCGCCGCTACGACCCGGCGACCGGCGAGGTCAGCACGCTCGCCACCGACCTGCGCGAGCCCTCCGGGGCGGTGCTGGTGGACGGCGACATCGTGGTGGTCGAGTCGGCCCGGCACCGGCTGACCAGGCTGCGGCTGCCCGAGGAGGCGGTCCGGGTCGAGTCGGTGGCGCACCGCACCCAGCGGGCGGCCACCGAGGTCGCGCCCGGCGCCTTCCGGCTGGACGTGGTCTTCTCCGCGCCGAGCGGCCAGAAGCTGGACGAGCGCTACGGCCCGTCCACCCGCCTGCTGGTCAGCTCGACGCCGCCCGAGCTGCTGGTCTCCGGCGCGGGCGCGGACAGCGACCTCTCCCGCGAGCTGGTGCTGTCGGGGGACGTCGCCGAGGGCGTGCTGCACGTGTCGGCGATGGCGGCCTCCTGCGACGACGCCCCGGAGATCGAGTACCCGGCCTGCCACGTGCACCAGCAGGACTGGGGCGTGCCGGTGAAGCTGGTCGCCGACGGCGCCCGCCGCCTGCCGCTGGTCCTGGCCGGGATGGAGTGACCGGACGGGATCGACGATGACGAGGAGAGGGGCGGGGCCCGGCGCGAACGCCGGGCCCCGCCCCTCCCGTCGTCCGGCCTCAGCCCTCCAGGAAGGCCTTGATCGCGCTCGCCAGCAGGTACGGGTCCTCCGCGCCGCACAGCTCGCGCGCCGAGTGCATGGACAGCGCCGCGATGCCGCAGTCCACCGTCTTGATGCCCAGCCGCGCCGCCGTGATCGGGCCGATGGTCGTCCCGCAAGGCATCGCGTTGTTGGAGACGAAGCTCTGCCACGGCACGCCCGCCCGCTCGCAGGCGGCCGCGAACACCGCCCGGCCGACGCCGTCGGTCGCGTAGCGGTTGTTGACGTTGACCTTGAGGATCGGCCCGCCGTTCGGCATCGGGTGGTGGCCCGGCTCGTGCCGCTCGGCGTAGTTCGGGTGGACGGCGTGGCCCATGTCCGAGGAGAGGCAGACGGTGCCGGCGAGCGCCCGGGCCCGGTCCTCCGGGGTGCCGCCGCGCGAGTGGATCGAACGGTCCAGGACGTTGCCGAGCAGCGGGCTCTGCGCGCCGGTGTCGGACTCGCTGCCGGTCTCCTCGTGGTCGAAGGCGGCCAGCACCGGGATGTACGGCAGCTCGGCGGCGCCGTCCGCGGTGGCGACGGCGGCGAGCGCGGCGGTGGCCGCGTGCACCGAGAGCAGGTTGTCCAGGCGCGGCCCGGCCAGCAGCTCGCGGTCGCGGCCGAGGTAGGAGGCGGGCTGGACGTCGTGCGTCATGAGGTCCCAGCCGACCACGTCGGCGGCGGCCAGGCCGGCCCGCTCGGCGACGTAGGAGATCAGGCCGCCCTCGTCGACCGGGCCGAGGCCCCAGATCGGGGTGAGGTGGCGCTGCTTGTCGAGCTTCATGCCCTCGTTGACCTGGCGGTCCAGGTGGATGGCGAGCTGCGGCACTCGCATCAGCGGCTCGTCCAGCTGGACCAGGCGGGCGGTGCCGTCCCGGAGCACGAGTCTGCCGGAGATGCCGAGGTCGCGGTCCAGCCAGGTGTTCAGCGGGACGCCGCCGTAGATCTCCACGGCGACCTGCCGCCAGCCGGCCGAGCCGGTGTCCGGCAGCGGCTTGACCCGCAGGTTGGGCGAGTCGGTGTGGGTGCCGACGATCCGGAACGGGGTCTGGGGGCCCGCCCCCTCCGGCAGGTACCAGGCGATCAGGGCACCGCCGCGGATCAGGTAGCGCCCGCCGGCGGAGCCGTCCCAGGCGTCCGTCTCGGCGACCTGCCGGAAGCCCGCCTTCTCCAGCCGCTCCGCGGCGCTCGCGACCGCGTGGTACGGGGACGGCGAGGTGCCGAGGAACGCGATCAGGTCGTCGCTGTGCGTCCGGTCGAAGAATGCCTGGCGGGCGGCGGTCGACATACTGCTCCTGGGTCGAGGGGGGCCGAAGCCGGATGGGGAGCGGCTTCGCACGTTGAGCATATGCCCGTACACAGACAGGGCACTCGGATCTCTCGCGCCGGGCGCAGCCGTCCACCAGCCGTGCCGCGCCGCGTACTTCCGCGGCATCCGCCCAGCTCGCGCCGGGTGCGCCGGGTGGGCCGGCTGGGCCGGCTGGGCCGGGGGACGGCACCAGGTCGGAGCCGAGCTGCCGCAGGGCGGCGGGCCGCCGGGGAACGGCCCGGGCACACCGAAGGGCCCGGTGGCAGCCGGGCCCTTCGGTGTGAGGGTGTGTCAGGCGGTCGGAAAGGGTGCGGGCCTTAGAAGGCCTCCTCCGCCAGCTCCATGATCTCGTTGTCGATGCCCTCGGCGATCACGCGCTGGGGGGCGACGGTCGGCAGGATGTTCTTGGCGAAGAAGCGGGCCGCCGCGACCTTGCCCTGGTAGAACGGGACGTCCTTCTCGGAGGCGCCGGCCTCCAGCTTGGCCAGGGCCACCGCGGCCTGGCGCAGCAGCAGCCAGCCGACCACCACGTCGCCGGAGACCATCAGCAGGCGGGTGGTGTTGAGGCCCACCTTGTACATGTTCTTGACGTCCTGCTCGACCGAGGACAGGTCGGCGAGCAGCTTGCCGATGATGGCTTCCAGGTCGCCGGCGGCCTTGGCGAGCAGCTCGCGCTCGGCGGCCAGGGCGTCGCCGCCCGCGGCGGAGCCGAGGAACTTCTGGATCTGCTCGGACAGCGCGGTCAGCGCCTGGCCGCCGTCCTTGACGATCTTGCGGAAGAAGAAGTCCTGGCCCTGGATCGCGGTGGTGCCCTCGTACAGGGTGTCGATCTTGGCGTCGCGGATGTACTGCTCGATCGGGTACTCCTGCAGGTAGCCGGAGCCACCGAAGGTCTGCAGGGACTGGGCGAGCTGCTCGTAGGACTTCTCGGAGCCGTAGCCCTTGACGATCGGCAGGAGCAGGTCGTTCAGGCGCTCGGCGGCCTCGTCGCGCTCGCCGCGCAGCTTCGCCGCCATCATGTCGTCCTGGGTGGACGCGGTGAACAGGACCAGCGCGCGCATGCCCTCGGCGTAGGCCTTCTGGGTCAGCAGCGAGCGGCGCACGTCGGGGTGGTGGGTGATGGTGACGCGCGGGGCGGTCTTGTCCAGGAACTGCGAGATGTCGGCGCCCTGCACGCGCTCCTTGGCGTACTCCAGGGCGTTCAGGTAGCCGGTGGAGAGGGTGGCGATGGCCTTCGTGCCGACCATCATGCGGGCGAACTCGATGATCTTGAACATCTGGCGGATGCCGTCGACCTTGTCGCCCAGCAGCCAGCCCTTGGCCGGGTGCTTGGCGCCGAAGGTCATCTCGCAGGTGTTCGAGGCCTTGAGGCCCATCTTGTGCTCGACGTTGGTGGCGTAGACGCCGTTGCGCTCGCCCAGCTCGCCGGTCTCCCAGTCGAAGTCGAACTTGGGGACGATGAACAGGCCCAGGCCCTTGGTGCCCGGCTTACCGCCCTCGGGGCGGGCCAGCACCATGTGGATGATGTTCTCGGACATGTCGTGCTCGCCCGAGGTGATGAAGCGCTTCACGCCCTCGATGTGCCAGGAGCCGTCCTCCTGCTGGATCGCCTTGGTGCGGCCGGCGCCCACGTCGGAGCCCGCGTCGGGCTCGGTGAGGACCATGGTGGAGCCCCAGAGGCGGTCGGTCATCCGCTTGGCGACCTCCAGCTGCGCCTCGGTGCCCTCCTCGGCGATGACGCCGGCGAAGGCCGGGCCGGAGGAGTACATCCAGATGGCCGGGTTCGAGCCCAGGATCTGCTCGGCGAAGGCCCAGATCAGCGAGTTCGGGGTGACCTGGCCGCCGATCGACTCCGGGATGCCCAGGCGCCACCACTCGGCGTCCATGAAGGTCTGGTAGCTCTTCTTGAAGGTGGCCGGGATCGGCGCGGTGTTGGTCTCCGGGTCGAACACCGGCGGGTTGCGGTCGGCGTCGACGAAGGACGCGGCGAGGTCGTTCTCGGCGAGGCGCGAGATCTCGCTCAGGATGTTCTTCGCGGTCTCGACGTCCATGTCCGCGAACGGTCCGGTGCCGTAGACCTGCTCGCGGCCGAACACCTCGAAGAGGTTGAACTCCACGTCACGCAGGTTGGACTTGTAGTGACCCATGGCCGTTTTCTCCGGTTCGTCGCTTCCGGGAGACCGCCGCGTTCCGGCGTCCCGTACCCACCAGTAGGCATCATGATGCTACCCAGCGGTAACTTGGGCAAGCCCTCGGCGGTGAATCCGCTATGAACGTGGTCACGTCCCACAGCCCGGACCGCCACTCCTTGTCAGGATCGACGCCAGCGCGAGCGGGTGCGCTCCCGCTAGCCTGTCCGTGTGTACGGATATGACCAGAACGCATACCCGGGCGACCCCTACCAGCAGCAGGCGGGACCGCAGCCGGGCATGGGCGGCATGCCCGGAGCCGACGCCTACGGCGCACAGTCCCAGGCGACCCAGCAGTCGCTCTACCCGGAACCCTCCCCGCCCTCGCTCGCGGACGCCGTCCGGGCCTTCACCACCGGCTCGATGGCGGTCGAGGACTTCCAGGCGATCTTCATCACCTCGAAGGTGCACTGCCCGCGCGGCGAGCGCCCCGGCTTCCTCGCACTGCACAACACCCCGACGCCGGTGATCCCGATGTTCAGCTCCCTGAAGGAGCTGCGCCGCTACGCCGGCAAGGACTCCAAGCACTTCACCGTCAGCGGCGCCGAGGTCCTGGACCTGCTGCCGACCGGCTACGGCTTCGCGCTGGACATGGAGGGCGAGCACCGGATGGTGTTCGACGCCAAGGCCGTGGAGCAGATGGTCGACTTCACGATGCGCCGGATGTACGGCTAGGCGGTCCCGGACAGAGGAGGGCCTACGCCCCCCGTCACCACATAGTTCAATTTTCAACTTGCCAGTTGTTGAGGATTGAACTAACCTCGTGGACGTAGGCCGCAGAAACCCCCTCGAAGGAGGCCGACATGCCCGCCGTGACCGTCGACAACCCGCTGACCCTCCCGCGCGTCACCCCCCCGGACGCCGCCGTCGCGAACCCGCGGCCGGTGCGGACCGTGGTCACCGCCCCCGAGGGCTACGAGGGCGAGGGCTTCCCCGTCCGCCGAGCCTTCGCCAAGATCGACACCAAGTACCTCGACCCGTTCATCATGATGGACCAGATGGGCGAGGTGGACTACGCGGCCGGCGAGCCCAAGGGCACCCCGTGGCACCCGCACCGCGGCTTCGAGACCGTCACCTACATCATCGACGGAACGTTCGTGCACCAGGACTCGCACGGCGGCGGCGGTGTCATCACCGACGGCGACACCCAGTGGATGACGGCCGGCTCCGGCCTGCTGCACATCGAGACCCCGCCGGAGTCGCTGGTCATGTCCGGCGGCCTCTTCCACGGCCTCCAGCTGTGGGTCAACCTGCCCGCCTCCGACAAGATGATCGCCCCGAAGTACCAGGACATCCGCGGCGGCAGCGTCAAGCTCCTCAGCACCGAGGACGGCGGCGCCCTGCTGCGGGTGATCGCCGGCGAACTCGACGGCCACCAGGGCCCCGGCGCCACCCACACGCCGATCACCATGGTCCACGCGTCGATCAGCCCCGGCGCCCAGGTCACCCTGCCCTGGCGCTCCGACTTCAACGCCCTCGCGTACGGCCTGGCGGGCACCGGCTCGGCCGGCCAGGAACGGCGCCCGTTCGGCATGGGCCAGGCGGTCCTGTTCGGCGACGGCGACTCCCTCACCATCCGCGCCGACGGGAACCAGGACTCCCGCAGCGCCAACCTCGAGGTCGTCCTCCTCGGCGGCCTCCCGATCCGCGAACCCGTCGCCTGGTACGGCCCGTTCGTGATGAACAGCCACCGCGAACTCCAGCAGGCCATGGAGGACTTCCAGGCCGGCCGGCTCGGCACCGTCCCGGCCGACGGCCACTGAGACCGCAACTGAGACCGATCACCCACCGATCGCCTTCCGATCACCCGGGGAGCGGCAGACCGGATTCCGGCTCTGCCGCTTCCCACTGCGTTGCCGTCGCTGCCACCGCCGCTGCCACCGCCGCTGCTCGGGTTCGGGAGGCAGGACAGCCGAGGCCTCGTACCCTGACGCGATACGTTGGCACCTCCGACTCCGAGATCGGACACGGGGGCCGCGGTGGCCGCGGAGGGGAAGGGCTGGGAGGGCGACGTGGTCGAGGACCTCACGCACTGGGTTCGCGTACCGGTGGGGCCCGACGCGGCTCGCTGGGCCACCCGCGGACGGTGCCGGCGGGTCCTGCTGGTCGTCCACAACGTGACGGCGGCGACCCGGCTGCTCGACGTGCTCCCGCTGTTCCGTGACGACCTACGACTCCAGGTGCTGGCGACCTGCACCGGGTCGTCGCCGTTCCAGTCGGGTGTGGCGGAGCTGCTGGCGGCCACGGGCGTTCCCGTCCTGCCGTGGGAGCAGGCCCTCGCGACCCCCGTGGACCTGGCCATATCGGCGAGCTTCGGCGGCCAACTCGCCGGTATCCAGGGCAAGTTGACAGTGCTCTCACATGGCGTCGGATACAATAAGAAGCTGACCACGCCGGACGCCGGACGCCGGACGCCGGACGCCGGACGCCGGACGCCGGACGCCGGACGCCGGACGCCGGACGCCGGACGCCGGACGCCGGACGCCGTGTTCGGGCTGGGGCCCGAGTGGATCCTCACCGCCGAAGGCGTGCCGATCGCGGACGCCATGGTCTTCTCCCACCCCGAACAGATCGGCCGGCTCGCCGAGTCCTGCCCCGCGGCCCTGCCGACCGCCGTGCTGGCCGGCGACCCCTGCTTCGACCGCATCCTCGCCGCCCGGCACCACCGCGACCGCTACCGGCGGGCCCTGGGAGTGCGTCCCGGGCAGCGCCTCGTCCTGCTGAACTCCACCTGGAACCCGACTTCGCTCTTCGGTGACGCCGGCTCCGAGGACGTCCTCCCGCTCCTGCTGCCCCGGCTGACGTCCGAGCTTCCCGCCGACGAGTACCGCGTGGCAGCCGTCCTCCACCCGAACATCTGGCACGGCCACGGCCCCGGCCAAGTCCGCCTCTGGCTGGACCGGGCCCGGCGGGCCGGGCTCGCCCTCGTCGATCCGCTCGAAGGCTGGCGGCAGGCCCTGATCGCCGCGGACGTGGTCCTGGGCGACTTCGGCTCGGTCAGCTACTACGCCGCCGCCTGCGGCACGCCCGTCCTGCTCGGCGCCGCCGACCCGCAGGCCCTCGGGGCGGAGTCACCCGTGGCGGCGTTCGTCCGGTCCGCGCCCCGGCTCGATCCGTACGGCGCACTGCTGCCCCAGCTGGACAAGCTGCTGGCCGAGCACCGTCCCCTCGAAGGGCCGGCCGAGCTGACCAGCTCGGTTCCGGGGCGCTCGGCGGCCCTGCTGCGCAGCCTCTTCTACCGGATGATCGGCATCACCGAGCCGGCCGCCCCGGCGGTGCTCGACCCGCTGCCGCTGCCGCCGTACGAGCCGCCGCCTCGCACCGCACCTCTGCGCGTCCTCACCCGCACCACCGCGGACGGCACCATCGCCGTCCAGCGCTTCGCCGAGCCGCGGTACGAACCCGACGGCGCCGAAGGCGAGGGGCACCTCGCCGTGCCCGAGGAGACCCTCGATCCCGGTGCGCTGGAGCTCGCCGACGTCGTCCTCCGGCACGGCGAGGCCGACGATCCCCGGTTCGGCTCGCCCCGCGAGTGGGCGGCCGAGGTCCTCGACCGGTACCGTTCCGCCTCGCTCGCCGCCTACGTCACCGGCCCCCGGGAGTGCGTGGTGCTGCACCGCAGCGGACTGCTGTGCACGCTGACCTCCGACACCGACGGAGACCCGGCAGCGCACGCGTCGGCGCTGCACGCACGGTTGCACGCCGGTCCGGCGATCGCGGCACCGGCGTCCACCACCCTGACCGTCAAGACCGGCCCGCACCTCACGCGGGTGCGCGTCACGACGGTCCGGGCAGGCACCGGGCCCGCAGCCCGGCCAGGTAGGTGAGGTGGACGGTGGCGTTCTCCCGGCTCAGCAACGCGACCGCCTCGTCGATCAGGGGCAGCGCCCCGGTGGGGTCGGCCGCGTCGAGGTGGAGCTCGGCGAGGTCCGTCAGCACCCGGGCCGTGTTGTACCGCTCCCCGGTGCCGCGGAAGAACTCCCGTGCCGCGTCGAGCCGTTGCTCCGCCTCGTCGAACCGGCCGAGGCCGCGTAGCGCTCGCCCCCGGTGCCGGTGCAGCAGCGCACGGGCCCGCGGCACGTCGGCGGCGCCGTCGCCGGTCGGGCCGATCCCGTCGAGCAGCCCGTCCGCCTCCTCGAAGCACTCCAGGGCGGACCGGAACCGCCACTGGCGCAGCCGCAGCAGCCCCAATGACTCGACCGCCGTCGCCCGGCCGCGCGCGTGCCCGGCCCGGGCCTCGTCGTCCGCGGCGGTCAGCAGCTCGCGTGCGGCCTCCTCCTCCTGCCGCGACTCCATCAGGGCGAAGGCCAGTTGGATGTGCATCCGGCCCGCCGTCCGGGTGCCCGGGCAGTGCCGGGCCGCGGTACGGGCCCCGGCCCTCAGCGCGGGCAGCAGGGCGTCGTGGCAGCCGGCCTTGAGCTGGACTGCCCACAGCGCCTCGACGGTCTGGCAGACGGTGTCGAAGCGGCCGAACTCCTCGGCGGCGAGCACGGCTTCCACCAGGTTGCCCGACTCGGCCACCAGCGCGGCGACCGCCGCGCCCTCGTCCTCGTACGGGCCCGGACCCAGCTCGGCGTACAGCAGGCCGACGTGCCAACGTTCCTTCAGCGCCGCGTAGTCGGCCCGGACGGCGAAGCGCAGGTACCAGTCCACGGCGCGGGCCACCGCCGCGGCGCACCCCGCCAGGCCGTCCTCTCGGGCCGCGGCCTCCTCCGCGTGGGCGCGCACCGCCGGCCGGTACCGGTAGCGGCCGTCTCCGGTGCTCTCCAGCAGCTGGAGCTCCGCCAGTTCGGCCAGTACCGGTTCCGCCTCGGCCTCCGGGACGTCGGCCGCCGCCGCCACCGCGGCCGCGTTCAGCGCGGGCCACGGCCGCAGCGACCCGAGCCGGTAGATCCTGGCGGCCTGCGCCCCGAGCCGCCGGTAGGCCTCCTCGACCGCCGCCCGCACCGGGGGCAGGGGATTCGCCGGATCGCCGGTGCCGAGCGGCCCGGTCGTCGTCAGGTACGGGGCCATCGCCCGCAGGGCGAACGGGGAGCCGGCGCACCGCTCCAGCACGGAGGGAAGCGCGGCGCGGGCCGTCAGCATGGCCGGCCGTCCCGCCAGCTCGGCCAGCAGCCGCCTGGCGTCCTTGTCGGACAACGGGCCGACCGGGATGGTGACCGCGTCCAACCCGGTGAGCGGACGGCGGGCGACGATCAGGGTGAACACCCCGGGCGCCGCCGTGATCAGCGGCTGGACCTGGGCCGCCGACTGCGCGTGGTCGAGCACGACCAGCAGCCGCCGACCGGAGAGCAGGGAGCGGAACAGGTCGATCCGCTCGTCCGTGGCGAGCGGAACGTACTCCGTCGGCACGCCCAGGCGCAGCAGGAAGTGCCGCAGCACCGTCGCCGCCGTCGGAGCGGTGCTCACCGAGCCGCCCCCGAGGTCCGTGTACAAGGTCCCGTCCGGGAACCTGCCCGCCTCGCGGCCTCCCCAGTGGAAGGCCAGCGCACTCGTCCCGATCCCCGCCGGACCGTGCAGCACGGCCACCTTCGGCAGACCGCCGGGCTTGCGGTCCGCCTCACGGTCCAGCAGCGCCAACGGCACCTTCCGGTCGGTGAAGAAGCGGGCCGAGGCCGGCAACAGCCGCGGCACCCCGTGCGCCACCGCCCCACCGACGCCCTTCCCGCTCATCACGGCGGCGATCGCCCTGGCCTGCTCGGGACTGCGCAGCGCCTGCGCCACGAGCAGCCCCGCCACGGACTCCCGCTCGGCCTGCCCGACCGGGGCGGGCACCTCCCGCCCCACCGCCCGGGCCACCAGGCCGCCCACCGTCTCCCAGGCCCGCTTCCCCGCCTCGTTGGCCATCCCCGCGCCGGCCGCACCCAGGAAAGCCGTCACCATCGACAACGACAGCGGATCCACCGCACCCACCCCCCGGTCCTTCGTGGGGCAAGGTCCACCGCTGCCCCAGCCTGTTGCCTCCCGCCCAACGGTAGCCTGCCGCAGCAAGCGGTCCAGGGAACGCGGGCCGCCGCTACGGCGGGTACTACGGGTACGGCGGGTACGACAGGTACGGCGGGTACGGCGGGTACGGCGGGTATGGCTGGTACTACGGGTACGGCGGGTACGACGGGGCGGCCGCAGGTCGTGGTCGTGACCTGCGGCCGCCCCGCCGTCGCGCGAAGCCGGCCTCGGTGCGCCGGTCAGCTCGCCGCCGCGATCCAGGCCTCCAACTGCTCGGGGGTGGTGGACGGATCGGCCACCAGCTCCGACAGTTCGTCGTCCCGGTAGTGCGTCGTGGAGACGGCCGGGCAGTGGTGGCAGGCGTCCACGCCGCGCTGGCGCCACCACTGGCACTGGGTCCGCAGGTGACACCGGGGAACCGCGCGCGCCTCGCCCTTCGGCGGGAGGGCCAGCACCCGGTCGACCAGGGTGCAGTCGTCGCCCGAGCGGTTGATGCAGTTCGAGACGCAGTGCGACGCGAACCGCAGCACCCGGGTCGGGGAGATCCCCTCCGGAACGGCTCCCAGCACGTCGCCCGCCGGCACCGGCTCGGCCAGGTAGGCCACCTGGCCGTCCGTACCGGAACGCACCCCGAGGACCACGGCCTCGGGCGCGTGCGCGTCCCCGCTCGGACACCAGGAGGGGGTGGACTCGTCGGTTCCCACGGTGCTCACCTCCGGGTCAGCAGGCGGGGAGCTCGGACCCGGCCCCCACGCTCTCCTGGGCGACCCGCCCGACGCTGTTGGAGCTCAGCACGGCGGCCCTCCCGACAGTGTCGGAGCTCAGCAGCCCGCTCTGGGTCTGCTCGATCGCGATCGCCTGCTGCAGGCTCTCGTGCAGCTGCTGGACCGAGGTGATGCGCTCGGCCTTGGCCGGGGCGGCGCTCGCCGGGGCGGCGCCGGCGACGGCGAGGCCGGCCGCGATGAGCGCGGCCGCGCCGGTGGCGGTGAGTCGGGTGTGCTTCATGAAGCCTCTCCTGGGGTCGGATGGGTCGAACGACCGGACTTCGGGCGCAGGCACCAGGAGCAGGCGCCCTGGTCTCGGCCGGCCGCCACTCTAGGAAGGCCCGGGGGCCCGGAAGCGGCAGTTGGCGGCGGCAGTTGGGCCCTGCCGGTGCCCGGCGGTTCACTCCCCGGCGGTTCACTCAGCGGCGGTTCACTCCCCAGCGGTTCATTCAGCGGCGGCACCACGCACGGCAGTTCACCTCCCGGCGGCCCCCCGTCGGTTCACTCCTCGCCGGTCAGCCAGCCCCTGGCCACCGCCCGGGTGCCCGCCTGGAAGCGGCTGCGGGCGCCCAGCAGTTCCATCAGGTCGGCGGCGATCCGACGGGCGGTGCGCGGCGAGACGCCCAGCCGCTTGGCCACCGCCTCGTCGGTCAGCCCCTGGCCGAGCATCCGCAGGGCCTCGGCCTCCTGCGAGGTCAGGCCGCGCTGGTCGCGGTCGCGGGAGGTCGAGCCGAGCGGGACGCCCTGGTCCCAGATCGAGTCGAACAGCGCGCAGAGCGCGGTCAGCGTGCCGTTCCCGGTCAGCACCAGCGCGCCGGCTGCGCTGTTCTCGCCGTCGGTGGGCACGATCGCCACGCTCCGGTCCATGATCATCAGCCGGATCGGCAGCGACGGCGCCGTCCGGACCTCACCGCCGAGCCCCGACAGCCACTTCGCGTACGCCACCGTGGCCGGGCTGTTGCGCACGCTGTCCAGGTAGAGGGTCCGCATCCGCACGCCGCGGCCCAGCAGTTCCTCGTCCTGCGGCTTGGCGGCCTCCATGCTGGCCGCGCTCTGGGCGCCGCCGGGGGCGAGCGTCATCACCTCGCTCCGCACCGCCTGCACCAGCACCCGGATGCGGTCGCGGATCTCGGCGATGCCGTCCAGCCGCTCGATGTCCGGCACGCTGTGCCGCGGCCGGTGCGCCGCCAGGTCGGCGGCCAACCGGACTGCGGCCAGGCGCAGTTGCTCGACCCGCTGCTGCTCGGCGGCCAGCCGCTCCTGCTGCCGGGCGATCAGCGCCTGGAGGCCGAGCTCCGGATCGACCGCGCGGTAGACCCGCTGCTCGTCGTAGGACGGGCGGATCAGGGCCAGCGCACCGAGCTTGTCGAGTGCCGCCCGCAGGTCGTTCTCGGCCATCCCGAGGAGGGTGCAGAGCTCCCCCAGCCCGGCGTCCGGGTTCGCGAGCAGTGCCCGGTAGACGTTCGTGCAGGTGTCATCCAGGCCCAGTGCGTCCAGCACGAAACTCACCCCCTTGCGTCACGCTTCCACCACGAGCGCATCAAAACATGTCGAACACGGCTTCGGTGAGGACCATCCTTCTCGAACCGGGTGCTCTTGGCCTGGCGCTGGGCGACACTGGCCGGTTTATGACCCTGCATACAGCGGCCTCGGGCTCGGCTTGTCCCTGCGCGGCCGCGGTGCGCAAGCTCGACTGGTGCATCTTGTCCACGCGCGAGTGCGACTCGCCGCCGAGCCCACCGAGCCGCAGCAGTTGACGGAGGCTTTCCTCCGACACGCCAGTCAGCGAACGGGGGTGGAACACCTCTGCGTGCACCTCCTCGGGGCCGGATCGCTGACGGTCAGTCTCTACGTCACGGCCCCGTCGCTGGTCGCCGCCGAGCACGTCGCGCGCACGGTCACCCAGAGCACGCTCGCGCACGAACCCGCCTTCCGGCAGGCCCGCCTCCTGGGGTGCTCGGGCGCCCTGGTGGCCGAGTACTACGACCGGTTACTCGAGGTGCCCGGTCACGATGGACGGACTATGCGACTGCCGGTTCAGGACACCGATCAGAGCTAGCGGGAACTCCCGGCGCACGGGAATCTGGTGTCACCGGCCAGGGAGCAGCCCCCGCAGGACACGGGGCCCGGGCCGGTGACCGAGGAGCCGAGCAGCACCTCGGGCACCACCGCGAAGCACCACCGCGAAGCACCACCGCGAAGCACCGCCGCGGAGCACCGCCGTACGTGCTCCCGATCCTCCGATCCCCACCACCGAGAAGAGGTCCGTCGTGTTCAGCCGCCTGCCGCTCGCCACGTCCGCCGCCGTGCTCACCCTCGTCGCGGTCCCGCTCCTCGGCCTCGCCGCCACTACCTCCGCGGACG
Organism: Kitasatospora sp. NPDC023385; assembly: GCF_055664045.1. Lineage (NCBI taxonomy): Bacteria > Bacillati > Actinomycetota > Actinomycetes > Kitasatosporales > Streptomycetaceae > Kitasatospora > Kitasatospora sp. NPDC023385. The sequence continues at coordinate 46,146 of NZ_JBVOOL010000018.1, forward strand.
CCGGCATCCACGCCGGCACTCACGCCGGCACCCGGATCGCGGCCGCCGCCACCGCGACCGAGGCAACCGAGGCGACCGACCAGACGCAGACCCCGGCGCCCACGCCGACGCCGACCACCGACGACCACAAGACCACCGGCTGGGACTGATCCGGGCCCTTTGCCCCGTCCTTACCCGCGCCTGCCCGCGCCCCGGTCGCCCCGGCCTCCCGGCCCTTCCGACCGCGGCCCTGCGTCCGGGTCCGGCGCCCGATCCGGAACGTCGGCTACCACATCACCGGTGGGAAGCCGTAGGCGTGAACCGGCCATGTGCCGATGCGGACGCCGCGTCCTGACCGTCGAGCGCGGCTCCGGCTGGTCCCACCAGTCACACCGGACACATCCGTCACAGCCTCCCTGTCGTCCGCACCCCTCGCGCTGATCCCGCGACGCACCCCGTGCGCGCCGTCCGCGCGCTTCCATCGTCACCAGGTCCGTGACACCCCTGGCGGCGCAGGCCGCAACCGGCCTCGCCCCGGGGCGTCGCGGCCTGCCCGCGCGCAGCCCCGGACCGGGCAGGCGACGCCTGTGGTCCGCCGACCCCCGCGGTCCATCGGTGTCGCCGCACGCCCGGACGTTTGGTCGTCCGGACATCCGGACGACCCCTGCGGGCCGATCGCCCGACACCGCCAGACACCTCGTACCAGCCATCCTGTGGAGGGGCAGTGCACACGCCGCACAAGGTGAACAGATTCGGATCCCTTCTCCAGCTCTACCGGGCCGAGGAGGGAATGACCCAGCAGCAACTCGCCGACTTCTCCGCCATGAGCGTCCGCGCCATCCGCGACCTGGAACGCGGCCGGGCCGAACGGCCCCGGCGGGACACCGTACGGATGCTCGCCGACGCCCTCCGGCTCAAGGCCGACCGGCGCGACGCCTTCGAACGGGCCGCCAGGCCGTGCCCCGACATCGACCGGTCGGAACTGATGGACCTCCGACTCGTGCCCAGGGAATCCGAGTACGAGTACGCGACGATGCTCCTCGAATCGCTCTCCACCGACTCCGGGGACGGCGACTGGGCCGAGGCGCTCAACGACATGGCCAAGCAGAACTGGCGGCTGGTCACCGTCGACCGGGGCGTGGCCTTCCTTGAACGCCGGCTCGACCAGGCCTGAACCAGGCCTGAACCAGGCCCGAACCGGCCCCGAACCGGCCCGGAACCGGCCCGGGACCGGCCCGGGGACCGGCGGAAATCCGCCGCCGAAACGGACCGGAAAGCTGCCGCCCGCAACTGCCGCCCGACCGGAATTCCAGCCCCTAGATTCACTCCAGCAGGAATTCCACAAAGAAGCCCACAAAGAAGCGAGAGGGCCGCGGCATGTCCGAGCACGCTCAGCAGGAATCACCGATCGAGGCGGCGGCGCGGCCGCTTCCCGGAACTCCCCGGGAACACCTCTCCTCCGAAACCACCCGCACCGTCCTGCGAATTCAGCACCGCATGCTGATGGCGATCCGCCGCCATCTCGACGAGGCCGGATTCACCGAGCTGCACGCGCCGGTGATCGGCCCGGTGACCGACCCCGGCTGCCGCGGCGCCAAGCAGGTGGACATCGACTACTACGGTCGCCGCTACAAGCTCATGACCAGCGCGATCCTCTACAAGCAGGCCGCGCTGCACGCCTTCGACAAGATCTTCTGCATCGCCCCCAACATCCGCCTGGAGCCGCCGGAGACCGCGAACACCAGCCGGCACCTCGCCGAGTTCCACCAGATCGACATCGAGGTGGCTGGGTACACCCGCGAGCAGATCATGGGCGTCGCCCAGGGCATCGTGGTGGCCGCGGTCCGCGAGATCGTCACCACCATGCCGGGCGAGCTGAAGGACCTCGGCCGGGACCTCGAGGCCTTCACCGACCTGCTGGAGAACCCGTTCGACGTCATCACCCACACCGACGCGATCGAGCGGGTCGGCGGCGACCCGCACGCCGAGATCGACTGGGCGGCCGAGGCGCGGATCTCCCGCGAGGCCACCCGCCCGTTCTTCGTCACCGACTACCCCAAGGGCTCGCGCGGCTTCTACGACCGCGAGAACCGCGAGCAGCCCGGCCTGCTGCGCAACTTCGACCTGCTGGCCCCCGAGGGCTTCGGCGAGCTGGCCAGCGGCAGCGAGCGGGAGTTCGAGTACGCCCGCATCGTGACCCGCATGCGGGAGACGGGTGAGAACCCGGCGAAGTACGGCTGGTACCTGGACATGGTCCGGGAGGGAATTCCGGGCAGCGCCGGATTCGGCATCGGGTTCGAGCGGCTGACCCGGTACATCACCGGCGTCCAGTACGTCTGGCAGGCCAGCGCCTACCCCAAGGTGCCCGGCGTCCACTCGGCCTGAGCCGAATCACCGGACCGCGCCGGACAAGCGGCCAGAGAAATACCGGACCCCGGGGAATACCAGCCCCGGAACAGGAGCATGGAATGCGTCCGGTCATTCCGGGCCGGGACATTCCCGGCCCCCACCGCGCCCGGCGGATTCGGGTTTCTCGCGTGGATTCGCCGGGCTTCCCTGATTCCCCCGGTTCGCCTGATTCCCCCGGTTCCCGGATCCACCCGGATCCACCCGGATCCACCCGGCCCCACACACCCAGATCCCCCCGATTCCCCTGAGACAGCAGCAGAGAAGGCGGAGTGAGCGACATGTCGGCCGATCGTGACGAGCAGCAGTGGTGGCAGGAGCGGCTCGCCGGACGCACCGAGCAGTCCGGGCCGCTGCTGCCCGGCACCGGGGCGGACGGTGAACCGTCCTCCGTGGTCGGGCAGTTGACCGACGGCTCGGTGGCGGGCCTGCGCGAGCTGGCCGTCCTGGCCGGGACCGGCCTGGAGGCGGTGCTGGTCGCGCTCACGGCCGCCTTCCTCGGCCGGGTCGGCCCCGAGTCCGACCAGCTCGTCGGTGTCCCGGCGCCCGGCCACCGGGCGCTGCCCGTCCGGCTCGACCCGGCGCCCGGTACCGCCCTGCCGGACCTGGTCGGGCTGGCGGCCGCCGCCCTCGCCGAGGCGATGGCCCACCGCGGTGTCGCCGCCGGGGAGTTGGCCGCGCTGCTGCCCGGCCGCCGAGCCGGCTACGGGGCGGCCGGCCCGCTGGTGCGCCTCGGTGAACCGTCCGCGGAGGACGGCGCCGAGGGCCTGACCGTCGCCCTGGACCCGGCCACCGGCCGACTCGCCCTGCAGGCCGGCCCCGGCAGCGTCTCCGGGCCCGAACTCGCCCTGCTGCACCGCTCGCTGTCGGCCTTCCTGGAGTCCGCCGGGCAGGGTGGCGCGGACCGTACCGCCGACGAACTCGACCTGCTGGACGGGCCGTTGCGGCACACCGTGGTCAGCGAGTGGAACGACACCGCCGCGCCGACGGACGGCCGCGCGGAGAACGTCGTGGCGGCTTTCGCCCGCCAGGTGCGCCGTGCCCCCGAGGCGGTGGCGCTGCGTACCGAGGACGGCCCGGTCGGGTACGGCGAACTCGACCGCCGCGCCAACCGGCTCGCGCACCGGCTGCTCGGCCTGGGCGTCGGCCCGGAGACCGCCGTCGCGGTGCTGATGGAGCGCTCCGCCGACCTGGTCGTCGCCCTGCTGGCCGTACTCAAGGCCGGCGGCGCGTACGTCCCGCTGCACGCCACCTACCCCGAGGCCCGGATGCGCTCGGTCCTCGAGCAGACCGGTGCGCCCGTCCTGCTCACCGACCGCGCCACCAGCCCCGGTGAGGCGTTCGCGGGCCTGGTCCGCACCCTCGTGGTCGACGCCGACCCCGGGCTCGCGCAGTGCCCCGACACCGCGCCCGCGACGCCGCCCGTCGAGCCCGGCCGGCTGGCCTACGTGATGTTCACCTCCGGCTCCACCGGCGCCCCCAAGGGCGTGGCCGTCAGCCACCGCGACATCCTCGCCCTCACCGCCGACCGCCACTGGGACGGCGAGGCCCAGGACCGGGTGCTGGTGCACTCCTCGCACGCCTTCGACGCGGCGACGTACGAGCTGTGGGTGCCGCTGCTCTCCGGCCGGCAGGCAGTACTCGCCCCGGCCGGGCAGCTGGACGCGCCGCTGCTGCGCCGGCTGGCCGAGGAGGACGGCATCGGCAGCGCCTTCCTCACCACCGCGCTGTTCAACCTGATCGCCGAAGAGGACCCGACGGCCTTCCGCACCCTGCGCCAGGTGTGGAGCGGCGGCGAGGCCTGCTCGCCCGAGGCCGTCCAGCGGGTCCTCGACCTGTGCCCGGACACCGAGTTCGTCCACGTCTACGGCCCGACCGAGACCACCACCTTCGCGACCTGCCTGCCGCTGCGCGCACCGCACCGGGTCGGCGCCACCGTGCCGATCGGCCGGCCCATGGACAACATGCGCGCCTACGTCCTGGACGACGCGCTGCGCCCCGTCCCGCCGGCCGTCACCGGCGAGCTGTACCTGGGCGGCGACGGCCTCGCCCGCGGCTACGTCGGCCGCCCGGGGCTGACCGCCGAACGCTTCGTGGCCAGCCCCTTCGAGCCCGGCGCCCGGCTGTACCGCACCGGCGACCTGGTGCGGTGGCTGCCCGACGGCACCCTGGAGTTCGTCGGCCGCGCCGACCACCAGGTGAAGATCCGCGGCTTCCGCATCGAGCTCGGCGAGATCGCCGCCGCGCTGGCCGGCTTCCCCGGCGTCGGCCTGCACACCGTGGTCGTCCGGGAGGACCGGCCCGGCGACAAGCGGCTGGTCGGGTACGTCGTCCCCGCCGACGGGGCCGTCGTCGACACCGCCGAACTGCGCGCGCACACCGCCGAACTACTGCCCGAGTACATGGTTCCGTCCGCCTTCGTGGTGCTCGACGCGCTCCCGCTCAACTCCAACGGCAAGGTCGACCGCGCCGCCCTGCCCGCCCCTGCCGCCGAGCCGGCCACCTCGCTGCGCGGCCCGCGCACCGCGGAGGAGGAGGTGCTGTGCGCGCTGTTCGCCCAGCTGGTGGGCCGGGAGCAGGTCGGCATCGACCAGAACTTCTTCGACCTGGGCGGGAGTTCGCTGCTCGGCATGAAGCTGGTCAGCCGGATCCGGGCCGCCCTGGGCGCCGAGGTGCCGTTCGCGGTCTTCTTCCGCGACCCGACCGTGGCCGGCCTCGCCGCCGCGCTGCGGGACGGCGGCGAGCGGCGTCCGGCGCTCACCGTCGCGGCCGTACGGCCCGAGCCGCTGCCGCTGTCGTACGCGCAGCAGCGCCTCTGGTTCCTGCGGGAGTGGGAGCAGGGCGGGGCGACGTACAACATCCCGCTGGCCCTGCGACTGCGCGGCCCGCTGGACGAGGACGCCCTGCGCGCGGCGTTGCGCGATGTGACGAGTCGTCATGAGGCCCTGCGGACACGGTACCCGGCGGTGAACGGCGAGCCGTACCAGGAGATCGCGCCGAGTGCCGGGATCCCGCTGGTGACGGCGACCGTGACGGAGGAGGACCTGGACGAACGGGTCGCCCGGGCCGCCGCCCACGCCTTCGACCTCGCCGCCGACATCCCGTTCCGCGCCGAGCTGTTGCGGCTGGGCGAGGACGACCACGTCCTGGTGCTGGTGCTGCACCACATCGCCGGTGACGGCTGGTCCCTGGCGCCCCTCGCCCGCGACCTCTCCACCGCCTACGCGGCCCGCGGCGCCGGTCACGCCCCCGACTGGGCACCGCTGCCCGTCCAGTACGCCGACTACACCCTCTGGCAGCGCGACCTGCTCGGGGCGGAGGATCAGGCCGACGGCCTGGCCGCCCGGCAGCTCGCCTACTGGACGTCACAACTGGCCGACGCGCCCGAGGAATTGGCCCTCCCCCTGGACCGGCAGCGGCCCGCCGTCGCCTCGCACCGGGGCGAGGTCGTCACGGCGCTGACCGGCCCGGAGCTGAACGACGAGCTGACCGCCCTGGCCCGCGAGAGCGGCACCACCCTGTTCATGGTCCTGCACGCCGCCGTGGCCACCCTGCTGTCCCGGCTCGGCGCCGGCACCGACATCCCCCTCGGCACCGCCATCGCCGGACGCACCGACGAAGCCCTGGACGACCTCGTCGGCTTCTTCGTCAACACCCTCGTCCTGCGCACCGACACCTCCGGCGACCCCACCTTCCGCGAACTGCTGGCCCGCGTCCGGGCCACCGACCTCGACGCGTTCGCCCACCAGGAACTGCCCTTCGAACGGGTCGTGGAGGCGCTCAACCCCGCCCGATCCACCGCCCGCCACCCGCTCTTCCAGACCATGCTCGTCCTGCAGAACAACATCGACGGCGTCTACGAGTTCCCCGGCGCCCATGCCGAGCAGCACCCGCTGGAGAAGCGCGCCGCCAAGTTCGACCTGACCTTCTTCGTGGCGGAGGACCCGGCGGGCGGCCTGCGCTGGGACGTCGAGTACGCCACCGACCTGTACGACCGCTCCACGATCGAGGCGATGACCGCCCGGCTGCTCCGGCTGCTGGCGGCCGTGGTCGCGGACCCGGACGCGGCGGTGACCGGGATCGAGCTGCTGGACACCGAGGAGCGTGAGCGCGTCCTCGGCGAGTGGAGCGGCGGCACGTTGGGCGGCACGGACGGGCGTTCGGTGCAGGCCGTGTTCGAGGAGCGGGTGCGGGTCAGCCCACAGGCCGTCGCGCTGGTCCAGGGCGACGAACGGGTGTCGTACGAGGAGTTGAACGCCCGCGCCAACCGGCTCGCCCGCCACCTGCGCGAACACGGCACCACCCGGGGCGAGACCGTCGGCGTGTACCTGGAACGCGGCACCGCGCTGATCACCGCGCTCCTCGCCGTCCTCAAGGCCGGCGCCGCCTACACCCTCCTCGATCCCGCCTTCCCGGTCGAACGGCTCACCGCCGTCCTCCAGGACGCCTCCGTCCGAACCGTCATCTCCCGCCGCGAACTCGCCCACACCCTCGGCCAAGGACCGGACTACGTCCTGCTCGACGCCGAACACCTCGACCAGCTCGACAGCGCCAACCTGACCGACCAGCCCGCAGGGGCCGACGACGCGGCGTGCGTGATGTTCACCTCCGGCTCCACCGGCCGTCCCAAGGGCGTCATCGCACCCCACCGCGCCCTGGTCACCACCTTCGTCGGCCCCGACTACCTCGAATTCCGCGCCGACGACGTCTACCTGCAATCCTCACCCGTCTCCTGGGACGCCTTCGCCCTGGAGGTGTTCTCGGCGCTGTACCACGGCGGCACGACCATCCTGCCGCTCAGCCCCCGCACCGACCTCGACGAGATGGCCCACCTCGTCACCCAGCACGGCGTCACCGTGCTCCAGCTCTCCGCCAGCCTCTTCAACGTCCTCACCGACGACCGCCCCGAGGTCTTCGCGGGCCTGCGCACCGTCATGACCGCCGGCGAAGCCGCCTCCGTCGCCCACGTCACCCGCGCCCGACAACTCCACCCCCACCTGCGCATCCTCAACGGCTACGGCCCCGTCGAATCCATGGGCTTCACCACCTCCTTCACCATCACGGACATCGCCCCCGGCACCACCACCATCCCCATCGGCACACCCCTCACCGGCAAACACGCCTACGTCCTGGATGACGGGCTGCGCCCCGTGCCGCCCGGCGTCACGGGCGAGCTCTACCTGGGTGGCGACGGGCTCGCGCGCGGCTACGCCGGCCGCCCCGGCCTGACCGCCGAACGCTTCGTGGCCGGCCCCTTCGCGCCGGGCTCCCGGCTGTACCGCACCGGCGACCTGGTGCGGTGGCTGCCCGACGGCACCCTGGAGTACATCGGCCGCCTCGACCACCAGATCAAGATCCGGGGCTTCCGCGTCGAACCCGGCGAGGTCGAAGCCGCGATCACCCGCTTCCCCGGCATCGTCCAGACCACCGTCCAAGCCCGCGAGGACCACCCCGGCGAGAAGCGACTGGTCGGGTACGTCGTCCCCGCCGAGGGAATCGTCGTCGACACCGCCGCGCTGCGTGCGCACGTCGCGGCGCTGCTGCCCGATTACATGGTCCCGGCGGCGTTCGTGGTCCTCGACGAGCTGCCGCTCACCCCCAACGGCAAACTCGACCGCCGAGCCCTACCCGCCCCCGCCACCGGCGCCTCCACCACCGGACGAGCACCCCGCACACCCGAAGAAGAAGTACTCTGCGCCCTCTTCGCCGAAATCCTCGACCTCCCCCGAGTCGGCGCCGACGACAGCTTCTTCGACCACGGCGGACACTCCCTCTCCGCCACCCGCCTGATCAGCCGCGCCCGCACCACACTCAACACCGAACTCACCCTGCGCGACCTCTTCGCCACCCCCACCCCCGCCGGCCTCGCCACCAAACTCACCCCCCACACCGGCACCCGGCCCACCCTCACCGTCGCGGCGGTACGGCCCGAGCCGCTGCCGCTGTCGTTCGCGCAGCAGCGCCTCTGGTTCCTGCGGGAGTGGGAGCAGGGCGGGGCGACGTACAACATCCCGCTGGCCCTGCGACTGCGCGGCCCACTGGACGAGGACGCCCTGCGCGCGGCGCTTGACGACGTGACGGGCCGCCATGAGCCTCTGCGGACGCGGTACCCGGCGGTGAACGGCGAGCCGCGCCAGCAGATCGTCGCGGACGCCCGGATCCCGCTGCTCACCACCCGCACGACGCCCGGGGAACTGGCCGGGCAGCTCGCCCGCGCCGCCACGCACCCGTTCGACCTCGCCGCCGACATTCCGTTCCGCGCCGAGCTGTTGACGCTGAACGATGGCGACCACGTGCTGTTGCTGGTGCTGCACCACATCGCCGGTGACGGCTGGTCGATGGCCCCGCTCGCCCGCGACCTCTCCACCGCCTACGCCGCCCGCACCAACGGCCACGCCCCCGACTGGGCACCCCTGCCCGTCCAGTACGCCGACTACACCCTCTGGCAGCGCGAACTCCTCGGCGACGACACCGATCCCGACAGCCTCGGCAGCCGCCAACTCGCCTACTGGACACGCCAACTCGCCGACCTGCCGGAAGAGGTCCAGCTTCCCCTCGACCGCCCCCGCCCCGCCGTCGCCTCGCACCGGGGCGAGGTGGTGACCACGCTGGCCGGCCCGGAGCTGAACGCCCAACTGTCCGCGCTGGCACGGGAGACCGGCACCACCCTGTTCATGATCCTGCAGGCCGCCGTCGCCACGCTCTACTCCCGCCTCGGCGCCGGCACCGACATCCCCCTCGGCACCGCCATCGCCGGACGCACCGACGAAGCCCTGGACGACCTCGTCGGCTTCTTCGTCAACACCCTCGTCCTGCGCACCGACACCTCCGGCGACCCCACCTTCCGCGAACTCCTCGACCGGGTACGCCGGACCGACCTCGACGCCTACGCCCACCAGGAACTGCCCTTCGACCGCATCGTCGAAGCCGTCAACCCCACCCGCTCCACCGCCCGCCACCCCCTCTTCCAGACCATGCTCGTCCTGCAGAACAACATCGACGGGGTCTACGAGTTCGCCGGCGCCACCGCCGAACCGCACCCGCTCGACCACCGGATCGCCAAGTTCGACCTGACCTTCTTCGTGGCGGAGGACCCGTCCGGCGGCCTGCGCTGGGACATCGAGTACGCCACCGACCTCTTCGACCGCGCCACCGTCGAAGCGGTGGGCCGACGCCTGCTACGCCTCCTGACCGCCCTCGCCGCCGACCCCGACGCCCCCGTCGGCCAGGCCGACCTCCTCACCCCCGAGGAGCGGGACCGCATCCTCGGCGAGTGGAGCGGCGCCGCCCACGACGGCGCCGATGGGCGTTCGGTGCAGGCCGTGTTCGAGGAGCGGGTGCGGGTCAGCCCGCAGGCCGTCGCGCTGGTCCAGGGCGAGGAACGGGTCTCCTACGAGGAGTTGAACGCCCGCGCCAACCAGCTCGCCCGCCACCTGCGCGAACACGGCACCACCCGGGGCGAGACCGTCGGCGTGTACCTGGAACGCGGCACCGCGCTGATCACCGCGCTCCTCGCCGTCCTCAAGGCCGGCGCCGCCTACACCCTCCTCGACCCCGCCTTCCCGGTCGAACGGCTCACCGCCGTCCTCCAGGACGCCTCCGTCCGAACCGTCATCTCCCGCCGCGAACTCGCCCACGCACTCGGCCAAGGACCGGACTACGTCCTGCTCGATGCCGACGCCGAACACCTCGACCAGCTCGACGGCCACAACCTCGCAGAGGCATCCGTAGGGGCGGACGACGCGGCGTGCGTGATGTTCACCTCCGGCTCCACCGGCCGCCCCAAGGGCGTCATCGCACCCCACCGCGCCCTGGTCACCACCTTCGTCGGCCCCGACTACCTCGAATTCCGCACCGACGACGTCTACCTCCAGTCCTCACCCGTCTCCTGGGACGCCTTCGCCCTGGAGGTGTTCTCGGCGCTGTACCACGGCGGCACGACCATCCTGCCCGTGAGCCCCCGCACCGACCTCGACGAGATGGCCCACCTCGTCACCCGCCACGGCGTCACCGTGCTCCAGCTCTCCGCCAGCCTCTTCAACGTCCTCACCGACGACCGCCCCCAGGTCTTCGCGGGCCTGCGCACCGTCATGACCGCCGGCGAAGCCGCCTCCGTCGCCCACGTCACCCGCGCCCGACAACTCCACCCCCACCTGCGCATCCTCAACGGCTACGGCCCCGTCGAATCCATGGGCTTCACCACCTCCTTCACCATCACCGACGTCGCCCCCGGCACCACCACCATCCCCATCGGCACACCCCTCACCGGCAAACACGCCTACGTCCTCGACGCGAACCTGCGCCCCGTCCCCACCGGCGTGCCGGGCGAGCTGTACGTCGCCGGATCGGGCCTGGCCCGCGCGTACGCCGGGCGGCCCGCGCTCACCGCCGAGCGGTTCGTCGCCAACCCGTTCGTCCCCGGCACCCGGATGTACCGCACCGGCGACCTCGCCCACTGGCGGCCGGACGGCACCCTGGAGTACGCCGGCCGCCTCGACCACCAGATCAAGATCCGGGGCTTCCGCGTCGAGCCCGGCGAGGTCGAAGCCGCGATCGCCCGCTTCCCCGGCATCGTCCAGACCACCGTCCAAGCCCGCGAAGACCACCCCGGCGAGAAGCGACTGGTGGCCTACCTCGTCCCCGCGCCGGACACCGCGATCGGCACCGGCGCAGTCCGCGACCACCTTGCCGGGCTCCTCCCCGAGTACATGGTCCCGGCGGCCTTCGTGGTCCTCGACGAGCTGCCGCTCACCCCCAACGGCAAACTCGACCGCCGCGCCCTACCCGCCCCCACCACCGGCGCCTCCACCACCGGACGAGCACCCCGCACACCCGAAGAAGAAGTACTCTGCGCCCTCTTCGCCGAAATCCTCGGCCTCCCCCGAATCGGCGCCGACGACAACTTCTTCGACCACGGCGGCCACTCCCTCTCCGCCACCCGCCTGATCAGCCGCGCCCGCACCACACTCAACACCGAACTCACCCTGCGCGACCTCTTCGCCACCCCCACCCCCGCCGGCCTCGCCACCAAAGTCACCCCCCACACCGGCACCCGGCCAGCCCTGCGCACCACCCCCACCAGGCCGGACCCGCTCCCCCTCTCCTACGCCCAGCAGCGCCTCTGGTTCCTCCGCGAGTGGGAGCAGGGCGGCTCGTCCTACAACATCCCGCTCGCCCTGCGACTGCGCGGCCCGCTCGACCAGCAGGCGCTCCAGGACGCGCTGAACGACGTCGCCGGGCGGCACGAGGCCCTGCGCACCCGCTTCCCCGCCACCGGCGGGACTCCGCGCCAGCAGATCGCCGCCGATGTCTCGATCCCGCTGCGGGTCGCGGCCTGCCCGGGCGTGGAGCTGGCCGGGCACCTGGCCCACGCGGCCCGGTACTCCTTCGACCTGGTCGCCGAACTGCCGCTGCGGGCCACGCTGTTCAGGATCGGCAAGGACGACCACGTGCTGGCGCTGGTGCTGCACCACATCGCCGGTGACGGCTGGTCGATGGCACCGCTCGCCCGCGACCTCTCCACCGCCTACGCCGCCCGCTCCAACGGCCACGCCCCCGACTGGGCACCCCTGCCCGTCCAGTACGCCGACTACGCCCTCTGGCAGCGCGAACTCCTCGGCGACGACACCGATCCCGACGGCCTCGGAAGCCGCCAACTCGCCTACTGGACACGCCAACTCGCCGACCTGCCGGACGAGCTGGAGCTCCCCCTCGACCGCCCCCGCCCCGCCGTGGCCGGTACCGACGCAGACGCGGTCACCGTCACCATCCCGGCGCCCTGCCACGACCAACTCACCCGGCTGGCACGGGAGACCGGCACCACCCTGTTCATGATCCTGCAAGCCGCCCTGGCCACGCTCTACTCCCGCCTCGGCGCCGGCACCGACATCCCCCTCGGCACCGCCATCGCCGGACGCACCGACGAAGCCCTGGACGACCTCGTCGGCTTCTTCGTCAACACCCTCGTCCTGCGCACCGACACCTCCGGCGACCCCACCTTCCGCGAACTCCTCGACCGCGTCCGCACCGCCGACCTCGACGCCTACGCCCACCAGGAACTGCCCTTCGACCGCATCGTCGAAGCCGTCAACCCCACCCGCTCGACCGCCCGCCACCCCCTCTTCCAGACGATGATCCTGCTCCAGAACACCGGCGACGGGGTCTACGAGTTCGCCGGCGCCACCGCCGAACCGCACCCGCTCGACCACCGGATCGCCAAGTTCGACCTGACGCTGGGGCTCACCGAGGCCCACGACGACCAGGGCCACCCGGCGGGCATCAGCGCCGAGTTCGAGTACGCCACCGACCTCTTCGACCGCGCCACCGTCGAGGCGATGAGCCGCAGCTTCCTCCGGCTGCTGGAGGCCGTCACCGCCGATCCGGACGCGCCCGTCGGCCAGGCCGAACTGCTCGGCCCGGAGGAGTACGACCGCATCCTCACCGAGTGGAGCGCCGCCGTCCCGGCCGGACTCTGGCAGGAGGTGGCGGAAGCGGCAGCGGCAGCGGAGATAGCGGAGGAGGACGCCCGCGACAGCCGGACCGCGTACGTCCTGGACGAGGCGCTGCGGCCGGTCCCGGCGGGCGTCCTCGGCGACGTGTACCTCGCCACGGCCGCTCCGACCGCCCTCGCCACCCCCGCCGCCCCCCGGGCGGCCGACCGCTACGTGGCCGACCCGTACGGCGGCCCCGGCGCCGTCATGTACCGCACCGGCCGCCTCGGCCGCTGGCACGCGGAGGGCCGACTGGACCTGCGGGCGCCCGCCACCCCGGCCGGGCCGGCGCCCGTGACCGTCGCCGAGCCCCCGCGCCGGAACGGGCCGCGCAACCCGGTCGAGGAGGTGCTGTGCGCGCTGTTCGCCGAGGCACTGGAGCTGCCCGAGGTCGGCGTCCAGGACAACTTCTTCGCCCTGGGCGGGTATTCGCTGATGGCCACCCGGCTGACCAGCCGGATCCGCGCGGTGCTGGGCGCCGAGGTCGGCATCCGTACGCTCTTCGCCAACCCGACGGTGGCCGGCATCGCCGCCGCCCTGCGGGACGGCGAGGCGCAGCGCCCGGCGCTGACCGCCGCCGCCGTACGGCCCGACCCGCTCCCCCTCTCCTACGCGCAGCAGCGCCTCTGGTTCCTCGGCGAATGGGAGGAAGGCGGATCGGCGTACAGCATCCCGCTCGCCCTGCGGCTGCGCGGCGCGCTCGACCTGCCCGCGCTGCAGGCCGCGCTGAACGACGTCGCCGGGCGGCACGAGGCGCTGCGCACCCGCTACCCGTCGGCGGCGGGCGAGCCGTACCAGCAGATCCTCGCGGACGCCGGGATCCCGCTGGTCAGCCGCCGCACGACGCCCGGGGAGCTGGCCGGCCAGCTCGCCCGCGCCGCCGCCCACCGTTTCGACCTCGCCACCGAACTGCCCGTTCGGGCCGAGCTGTTGACGCTGAACGATGGCGACCACGTGCTGCTGCTGGTGCTGCACCACATCGCCGGTGACGGCTGGTCGATGGCCCCGCTCGCCCGCGACCTCTCCACCGCCTACGCCGCCCGCTCCAATGGCCACGCCCCCAACTGGGCACCCCTGCCCGTCCAGTACGCCGACTACGCCCTCTGGCAGCGCGAACTCCTCGGCGACGACGCCGATCCCGATAGCCTCGGAAGCCGCCAACTCGCCTACTGGACAGGCCAACTCGCCGACCTGCCGGAGGAGCTGGAGCTCCCCCTCGACCGCCCCCGCCCCGCCGTCTCCTCCCACCGCGCAGGCGCCGTCACCATCGACCTCCCGCCGCACGCGCACGGTCAACTCACCCGGCTGGCACGGGAGACCGGCACCACCCTGTTCATGGTCCTGCAAGCCGCCCTGGCCACGCTCTACTCCCGCCTCGGCGCCGGCACCGACATCCCCCTCGGCACCGCCATCGCCGGACGCACCGACGAAGCCCTGGACGACCTCGTCGGCTTCTTCGTCAACACCCTCGTCCTGCGCACCGACGTCTCCGGCGACCCCACCTTCCGCGAACTCCTCGACCGGGTACGCCGGACCGACCTCGACGCCTACGCCTACCAGGAACTGCCCTTCGAACGCATCGTCGAAGCCGTCAACCCCACCCGCTCCACCGCCCGCCACCCCCTCTTCCAGACCATGCTGCTGCTCAAGAACGGCAGCGGCGACGGCCTGGCCCTGCCCGGGCTGGAGACCTACGAGCACCCGCTGGACCTGCACGTCGCCGAGTTCGACCTGCTCTTCGGCGTCACGGAGGAACCGTCCGGCGGCCTGCACTGGACCATCGAGTACGCCACCGACCTCTTCGACCACGCCACCGTCGAGGCGATGAGCCGCCGCCTGATCCGCCTGCTGGACGCGCTGGCCGCCGACCCCGACGCCCCCGTCGGGCAGGCCGACCTCCTCGCCCCCGAGGAGCGGGCGCGCATCCTCACCGCCTGGAGCGGCGACACCGTCGAGCGGCCCCGCCCGCTCGCCGAGCGGCCGGTGCACGAGTTCTTCCAGGAGCAGGCCCGCACCCGGCCCACCGCCACCGCGCTGGTGTTGAACGAGGAGCGGATCGGCTTCCGCGAGCTCAACGAGCGGGCCAACGTGCTCGCCCGGGAGCTGATCCGGCGCGGCGCCGGCCCCGAGGAGCGGGTCGCCGTCCTGCTCCGGCGCTCGACCGCCTCGGTGGTGGCGCTGCTCGCGGTGCTGAAGGCGGGCGCCGTGTACGTCCCCGTGGACACCGGGCACCCGGCGGACCGGATCGCCTACATCCTGCGGGACGCGGCGCCCAGGCTGCTCCTCACCACCTCGGACCTCGACCCGGCTCTCACCGGGGGCGCCCCCGTACTCCTGCTGGACGGCCTGCCGGACACCCAGCACAAAAACACCACCGACCCGAGCGCCGACCCGACCGACCACGACCGCCGCGCGCCCCTGCGGCCCGCCCACCCCGCGTACCTGCTCTACACCTCCGGTTCGACCGGCCGCCCCAAGGGCGTGGCGGTCGAGCACCGGGCGCTGACCAACCTGTTCCACAGCCACCAGGAGACGCTGTTCGCCGAGCACCTGGCCGCCACCGGGCGGCCGGCGGCCAGGGTCGCGGTGACCGCGCCGCTGTCCTTCGACGCCTCCTGGATGGGCCTGCTCGCCCTGTTCGCCGGGCACGAGCTGCACCTGCTGGACGACCCGACCAGGCGCGACCCGGCCGCGATGGTCGGCTACGTCGGCCGGCACGGCGTGGACTTCCTGGACACCACCCCCACCTACGGCCTGGAGATGCTCGAACACGGCCTGCTCTCCACGCCCGCGCTCACCCCCCGCACCCTCACCTTCGGCGGCGAGGCGATCCCGGAGCCGCTCTGGCGCCGCCTGCTCGCCGAACCCGCCACCACCGCCCACAACTTCTACGGCCCGACCGAGTGCACCGTCGAAACCCTCACCACCCCGCTGGAGGCGACCGACACCCCGGTGATCGGCCGGCCGATCGCCAACGCCCGGGTGTACGTGCTGGACGAGGCGCTGCGGCCGGTGCCGGCGGGCGTCACCGGCGAGCTGTACATCGCCGGGGACGGGCTGGCCCGCGGCTACGCCGGGCGGCCCGCGCTGACCGCCGAGCGCTTCGTGGCCTGGCCGTACGGCGACGGCACCCGGATGTACCGCTCCGGCGACCTGGCCCGCTGGCGGGCCGACGGCAGCCTGGAGTTCTGCGGCCGGGTCGACGACCAGGTCAAGCTCCGGGGCTTCCGGATCGAGCTGGGCGAGATCGAGGCGGCGCTCGGGCGCCACCCCGGTGTCGCGGCGGGCGCGGTGGTGGTCCGCAAGGACCGGCCGGGCGACCGGCGCCTGGTCGGCTACCTCGTCCCGGCCGCCGGCGCCGAACCGGACCAGGCGGAGCTGCGCCGCTTCCTCGCGACGGCCCTGCCCGAGTACATGGTCCCGGCGGCCTTCGTCCCGCTCGCGGTGCTGCCGGTGACCGCCAACGGCAAGCTCGACCGGCGGGCGCTGCCGGCGCCCGAGTACGGCGGGCTGGGCCGGGCCCCGGGCACGGCGCTGGAGCGCGCGCTGGCCGCGGTCTTCGCCGAGGTGCTGCAGGCGCCCCGGATCGGCGTGGACGACAGCTTCTTCGATCTCGGCGGGCACTCCTTCCTGGCCGCCCGCGCGGTGAACCGGATCCGCACCGAACTCCCCGACGCCCTGTCCGACCTGACCCTGCAGGCCTTCTTCCGGACGCCGACCGTGGCCGGGCTCGCGGCCCACGCCGGGGGCGGCCCGGCCGCCCCCGGCGCCGACCCGCTGGTCCCGCTCAGCACCCGCGGCAGCCGTCCGCCGCTGTTCTGCGTGCACCCCGTCACCGGCCTGAGCTGGTGCTACGCGGGCCTGGCCGGAGCGCTGCCCGACCGTCCGGTGTACGGGCTGAACGCGGACCTCGACCCGGCCGGCCGGCACCCCGACCTGACCGCGCTGGTCGACGCCTACCTGGCCCGGATCCGGGCCGTCCAGCCCACCGGCCCGTACCACCTGCTCGGCTGGTCGCTCGGCGGCAACCTCGCCCATGCGATGGCCTGCCGGCTGCAGGAGCTGGGCGAGCGGGTCGGCCTGCTGGCCCTGCTCGACTCCTACCCGATGGGCCCGACCGGCGCCGACCACCCCGGCACGGACCACCCCGGCACGGACCACCCCGACACGGACCACCCGGGCGCGCCCGCCTTCGCACCGGCGGAGATCGCCGGCTTCCTCGACCGGGAGGGTGCCGAGGGCGCCGGCGCCGCCCTGGAGCCCGCGTTCGTCGCCTCGCTCGCCGAGGCGGCCGCGCACACCGTCGCCCTGGTCGAGGCCGCCGCCCCGGGCCGGTACGACGGCGACCTGCTGCACGTCACCGCCACCGCGGGCCGCGAGCCCGGCGCACCCGTCCCCGCGGACTGGCAGCCGTACCTCACCGGTCGGATCGCCGGCCACGCGGTCGACTGCGAGCACCTGGACATGACCCGCCCGGGCCCGCTCGCCGCCGTCGCCGAACTGCTCGCCCGCGACCCGCGGTTGGCCTGATCCGCGGCTGGCCTGATCCGCGGCTCGCCCGACCCCGCCCCGCTCACCCGAAGAGAGCCGACTCCTCACCCTGAAGAGAGCCGACCATGATCCACGAGACCATCGCCCAGTACGAGTTGTCCGCCGACGAGGTGACGCAGATCAGAGCGAGCACGACCCGGCTGGCCACCACCTTCACCGACCCGACCGCGCCCCGCGCCTACGACGACCTCCGGCACCGCTTCGCCGACCACGCGCTGCCGCCCCGGCTGCGCACCTTCCTGGAGGAGTTCCGCCGCACCGAGTCCGCCGCCGGCCTGCTGATCCACGGCTTCCCGGTGGACGACGCCGCGGTCGGCCCCACCCCGGAGCACTGGGAGCGGGTGGCGGACCGCGCCACCACCCTGGAGCAGGAGCTCTTCCTGGCCATGTGCGGCACCGCCCTCGGCGACCCGTTCACCTTCTCCACGCTCCAGCTCGGCCGGATCATCCAGAACATCCTGCCGATCCGCGGCGACGAGGTGCGCCAGAGCGGCCACGGCAGCCAGACCCTGCTGGAGTTCCACACCGAGGACGGCTTCCACCCGGGCCGCTGCGACTACCTGCTGCTGTTCGGGGTCCGCAACCACGACCGGGTGCCGACCATCATGGCCTCGGTGCGGGACGTCAAGCTCGCCGAGGAGGACTGGGCGGCGCTGTTCCGCCCGGACTTCCAGATCATGCCGGACGACGAGCACGTGCGGCAGCTCAAGCTGCGCCACCCCGAGCACCCGGCGCTCGCCCGGGCCGAGGAGCTGCAGCGCAACCCGGTCGCGGTGCCGGTGCTGTTCGGCGACCGGGACCGCCCCTACCTGCGCGTCGACCTCCCGTTCATGCGCTGCGCGGCCGACCGGACCGGCGCCGAGCAGGCGCTGCACGCGCTGATGGCCGAACTGGAGCGGGTGCAGCACTCGGTGGTGGTCGAACAGGGCAGCCTGCTCGTGGTCGACAACTACCTCGCGGTGCACGGCCGCAAGCCCTTCGAGGCCCGCTACGACGGCACCGACCGTTGGCTCAAGCGCATGATCGTCAGCCGTGACCTGCGCAAGGCCGCCCAGGCCGACGCGGCCGGCCTGCTGCCGGGCGGCAACCGCGTCCTGTACTGACCGCCCGCCCGGCCCACCACCCCGTTCCCACTGAGGAGTTCCCCTTGCGTACCGTCATCGTCTCCGGCGCCTCCAGCGGCATCGGCCGGGCCACCGCCGCCCGCTTCGCCCGGGCCGGGGACCGGGTCTTCAACCTCGACGTCGCCGCCCCGGAAGCCACCGAAGCCACCACGGCCCCCCACGACGCGGCCGCCGAGGTCCGCTGGCTCAAGGTCGACACCGCCGACTGGGCCGCCGTCCGGGCCGCCGTCCGGCAGGTCCACGAGGAGACCGGCCGGTTGGACGTGGTGATCGCCAACGCCGGGATCAGCGTCCGGCACGGCGTCCTGGACATCGAGGAGGCCGACGCCCGGCGGATCACCGACGTCAACCTGCTCGGCGTGCTCGGCCTGTGGCAGGCCGCCGCCCGGATCATGGCCCCCGCGGGCGGGGGCGTGCTGCTGGCCACCGCCTCCGTCAACGGCCGCCGCGGCTACCCGCACTACGCCGACTACAACGCCACCAAGGCCGGGATCGTCGCGCTCACCCAGACCTTCGCGCTCGAACTCGCCCCGGCCGTCCGGGTGGCCTGCGTGAGTCCCGGCGCCGTCCTGACGCCCATGCAACTGGCCGAGTACACCGGCGACATGCTCGCCGCCACGAACGCCCGGATCCCGGCCGGCCGGCACGCCGACCCGGCGGAGATCGCGGCGGCCTTCCACTACCTGGCCTCCCCGGAGGCGCGCTTCCTCACCGGCCAGGAGCTGGTCGTCGACGGCGGCGAGACCGCCGGCGCCACCACCGCCGACTGGGGCACCGCCCTGGCCACCGCCCGTAACTGACCCCCACCAGCGGGAGATTCGGAAAACCCCGATGCACACATTGGTGACGACGACCTCGTCCGACTCGCACACCTGGAACCTGATCTACCTGGAGCACCTGCTGAAGGAGTGGGGCCACGAGGTGACCAACCTCGGCCCCTGCGTCCCCGACGAGCTGGTCCTCGACCAGTGCTCCCGGCTGCGCCCCGACCTCGTCGTGGTGAGCAGCGTGAACGGCCACGGCGCCAACGACGGCCTGCGGCTGATCCGCAAGGTCAGGGCCGTCCCGGAGCTGGCCGGGCTGCCGGCGGTGATCGGCGGCAAACTCGGCACCGCGGGCAACGCCGCCGCCTGGGCGCCCCGGCTGCGCGAGGCCGGCTTCGACGCGGTGTTCGAGGAGAGCGAGGGCATCCTGCCGTTCCGCGGCTTCCTGGACCGGCTCGCGGCGCGGGTGCAGGTCTGATGGGCTGGACGGTCGACTTCGGCTCGTTCGTGCGCTCCGCCCCCGAGCTGGTGGTCCAGCCCCGGATGGGCTTCGGCACCCAGGCGCGGATGCGGCACGGACTGCTGGCCACCCGGGGCGCGGACGCCACCACGGTGGGCACGCTGACCCTGGACAGCTACACCCGGGTCGGCGACCACGCCGCCGCCCGCCGGGCCGTGGACGAGGGTGTGGACCTCAACGGCTACCCCCTCGTCACCCACGGCCCGGAGGCCACCCGGCGGATGCTGGCGGGCGTGGCCGCCGCCGACTTCCCGGTGCAGGTGCGGCACGGCTCGGCCGCCCCGCAGGCGATCATCACCGCGCTGGCCGCGGCCGGTCTGCACGCCACCGAGGGCGGCCCGGTCTCCTACTGCCTGCCGTACGGCCGCACCCCGATCGCCGAGTCGGTCCGCAACTGGGAGGAGTCCTGCCGGCTGCTCGCGGCGGCCGGCGGGCCCGGGCAGCGGCCGCACCTGGAGTCCTTCGGCGGCTGCATGATGGGCCAGCTGTGCCCGCCCGCGCTGCTGGTGGCGCTGTCCGTGCTGGAGTGCCTGTTCTTCGTCCAGCACGGGCTGACCAGCGTCTCGCTCAGCTACGCCCAGCAGGTCGACGAGGAGCAGGACGAGGAGGCGGTGCGGGCGCTGCGCGCGCTGGCCGCGGAGCTGCTGCCCGCGGTGGACTGGCACGTCGTCGTCTACACCTACATGGGCGTCTACCCGCGCACCCCGTCCGGCGCCCGGGAGCTGCAGGACCGGGCGGTGCGGCTGGCGGTGCGCACCGGCGCCGAGCGGCTGATCGTCAAGACGTCGGTCGAGGCGTACCGGATCCCCACCGTCGCCCACAACGTCGAGGCGCTGGAGACCTCGGCCCGCACGGCGCGGCTCGCCCGGCCCCGGCCGGTGCTGCGCGGCACCGCCGACAACGAGGTGTACGCGCAGGCCAGGGCGCTGGTCGAGGCCGTGCTCTGCCTGGGCGAGGACGTGGGGGCGGCGCTGGTCGAGGCGTTCGCGCGCGGCTGGCTGGACGTCCCGTACTGCCTGCACCCGGACAACGCCGGGCGCGCCGCCGCCTACATCGACGAACGCGGCCGGCTGGCCTGGAGCGCGATCGGCGCGATGCCCATCGGGCACCTGGTGGCCCCGCGTCCGGCCGCCGCGCTGACCAGCGGCGGACTGCTGGACGCCCTGCACCACGTGGTGTCCCGGCTGGACCTGGGACAGCTCGCCGAGGCCGGCGCGTAGCCGGCGACACGTACGAGGAGATGACTTCGATGAGTTCGCTGCATGCCGGCGGGTACCCGCAGGAGCAGGTCCGGGCCCGGGCCCGGGAGGGTGCGGCCGCGGTGTTCCCGCCCGCCGTCGCGTACGGGCACGAGCTGTTCGGCGCCGCGCCGCAGCCGGGGCCCGGCGAGGGCGGGGACGTGCTGGACGCCACCCGGCTGGTGCCGCCCGCGTTCATGCCGCTGCGCCTGGAGAAGCTGATCGAGCTGGGCCGGGAGCCGCTCTACCAGGACGTCGAACTGGCCACGGCGGTGGGCGGGTTCGCCTCCGCGCTGCCGGTGTACGTCTCGGCCTTCGGCTCGACCCAGGTGGCCAGCCGGGACCTGGGGATCGCGGCCGGCCGGCAGGCCGCCCGGCTGGGGATCCCGATGGTGATCGGCGAGAACGTCGGCCCGGTCAACGGCACCGGGCGGCTCGGCGAGAAGGAGGGCCGGACCCTGCTGGGACGGATCGCCGCCTACCAGGACGAGCTGGCCGGCCCGGGCGGCGGCATCGCCGTCCAGCAGTCCACCGAGGACGCCGACGCGGAGATCTGGAACCTGATCTACAGCGACACCTCCGTGCAGCCGCTGCTCGAATCGGGGCGGCTGGCCTTCGAGTTGAAGGTCGGCCAGGGCGCCAAGCCGGGGCTGGGCGGGATGACGCTGGTGGACCGCGAGTCGGCGCGCCGGCTGGAGCAGCAGTACGCCGTGGAGCCCCTGCTGCCGGACGCCGCCGGCGAGCGTACGGTGCTGCGGTCGAGCTGCCCGGGCACGTTCACCGAGGAGATCCTGGCCCACCAGGTCCGGCTGATGCGCAACAACTTCCCGCGGGCCCGGATCTGGGTGAAGCTGCCGCCCTCCCGGGACGTCCGGTCGGCCGCCGCCACCGCCTGGGCGGCCGGCGCCGACGCGGTGACCGTGGACGGCGCCGAGGGCGGCTCCGGCTGGGCGCCGGTGTCCTTCCTGGGCTCGGTCGGGCTGCCGCTGGCCGAGTGCCTGCGCCGGGTCGCCCCCGCGCCGGGGCAGTGCCTGCTGGCCAGCGGCCGGATGTGGGAGGGCGCCCGCGCGGTCAAGACGCTGGCCGCCGGGGCGGCCGCGGTCGGGCTCGGCCGGGCCGCGCTGCTCGCCGTGGACGAGGACCCGCAGGCCGGCCTGGAGCGGCTGGTGCAGGCACTGGCGCTCGAACTGCGGCTGCTCACCAGTGCGTTGGGCAAGTACCGGCCGGCCGACCTGGGGCCGGAGGACCTCTGGCACCCGGACGCCGCACAGTGGAGCGCCGAGCGCCTGCCGGAGCCCGTCGGCCGGTAGCGGTCGGCCGCCCGGACGGCCCCGAAACTGCCCGGCACCCGCCGGGACGACTGCCGGGCCGGGCCGCCTCCCGCTCCTACGCTCGAAAGCACCCCACCCCCTGACACCCATCGAGAGAGGGACCGGACCCATGGCCAACCCCTTCGAGAACGAGGAGGGCCAGTACCTGGTCCTCGCCAACGACGAGGACCAGCACTCCCTCTGGCCCGCCCAGATCGCGGTGCCGGCGGGCTGGCGCGCGGTGCACGGCGTCGACAGCCGCCCGGCGTGCCTGGAGTACATCGAGCGGACCTGGACCGACATGCGCCCGGCGAGCCTGCGCCGCGCCATGGACGAGGTGGCCAACTAGCCATGAGCGGCCAGCTGTTGCAGGACGCCAGGGTGGTCCGTCCGGCCCCGCGGCCGGACGCCGACCACACCCTGGTCTGCCTCGCCTTCTGCGGCGGGGGCACCGGACCGTACCGGAACTGGCTCGACCTGGTCGAGGAGTCCACCGAGCTCGCCCTGGTCTGCTACCCGGGCCGCGAGGGCCGCTTCGCCGAACCCTTCGCCACCACCTGGGACGAACTCGCCGAGGACGCCGCCGAGTCGGTGCTGCGCGCCGCCGACGGCCGCCCGTACACCCTGTTCGGGCACAGCATGGGCGGCTGGATGGCCTACGACGTGGCCGCCCGGCTGGAGGCGCGCGGCGCGCACGCCCCGGCCCGGCTGATCGTCTCCTCCTGCAATGCCCCCGACCGGGGCGTCACCGAACGCGACCGCTTCCCGCGGATCGAGGACGCCGACGGGCGGCTGCTGGACTGGATGCGGGAGATCGGCCTGCTGCCCGAGTACGTCCTGGCGGACGCCGACCTGAGCGAGATGGCGGTCGAGCTGATGCGCGCGGACATCGTCGTCCGCGACTCCTACCGCCCCACCCCCGGGGCCGGCGTCGGCATGCCCGTCCAGGTGCTGTACGGCGCGGACGACGCCGTCATCGAGCCGGCCGTCGCCGAGCAGTGGGCGCGCTGCGTGCGCGGCGACCTGCGGGTGGACCGGCTGGCCGGCGGCCACTTCTACCACCAGCGGCTCTGGGAGTCGCTGCCCGAGCACTTCGTTCCGCGCGAGCCGCGAGAGGAGAGGTCATGACGCTCGACTGGACCGAGGCGCCCGGCCGGCCGGTACGGACCGTGGTCGAGGGCGTGTCCACCGCCGAGCAGGCCGCCGACTGGGTGCGCGCGCACCACGCCGAACTGCGCGAGGTGCTCACCCGGCACGGCTCGCTGTACGTGCACGGCCTGCCGATCGGCACCGCCGGCGACTTCGCGGCCGTCCGCGACGCCCTGTTCGCCGCCCGCGCCAAGTACCAGGAGAAGGCCACCCCGCGCAGCGACTTCGGCGACGACGTCTTCTCCTCCACCGACCTGCCGCCGTCCCAGGCGATCCGGATGCACAACGAGAACAGCTACACGCTGACCTTCCCCGGCCTGCTGCTGTTCTGCTGCCTGACCGCCCCCGAGGAGGGCGGCGCCACCCCGGTGGCGGACGTCCGCAAGGTCCTCGCCGAGCTGCCGCCCGAGCTGGTGGCCCGCTTCCGCGCCGAGGGCTGGGCGCTCACCCGCAGCTACGGCGAGCACATCTCGCTCGACTGGCGCACCGCCTTCGCCACCGACTCCCCCGCGGACGTGGAGGCCTACTGCGCCGACAACGGGATCAGCTGCCACTGGGGCGAGGACGGCACGCTGCGCACCCGCCAGCTGCGCCCGGCCGTGATCCGCCACCCCCGCACCGGCGAGGAGGTCTGGTTCAACCACGTCGCGTTCTGGAGCGAGTGGTCGCTGGACCCGGACATCCGGGACGTGCTGGTCGGCGAGTTCGGCCCGGACGGCCTGCCCTTCAACACCGCCGTCGGCGACGGCACCCCGCTGACCGCCGCCGAGGCCGCGCTGATGGACGCCGCCTACGAGCGCGCCACCGTCCGCGAGGCCTGGCAGCCGGGCGACCTGCTGCTGGTCGACAACATCCTGACCGCGCACGGCCGGGATCCGTTCCGCGGCGACCGGAAGATCGTCGTCGCGATGGGCGAGCCGGTCGCCCTCGCCGACTGCGATCCGGCCGTCCCGGCGGGCGCGGCGTCCCTCCAGCCCACCCCGCTGTAGCCAAGGAGCCTTCGATGCGATCGAGTTCGACCGGCCTGACCGACGCCGCCCCGGCCGCCCTGGCAGCCCCGGCTCCCGAGGCCACCACCGACCCGCTGCTGCGCTTCCGGGCGGCCGCCGCCGCCCACCCGGAGCGCACCGCGGTCACCACGCCCGCCGGCGACCGGCTGACCTTCGCCGAACTCGACCGCCGGGCGGGCGGGTTGGCCGCCGCGCTGACCGCCGCCGGGGTGCGCCCCGGCGCGGCGGTGGGCATCAGCCTGACCCGCGGCGTCGACCTGGTCGCCGCCCTGCTCGCGGTGTGGCGCGCCGGCGCCGCGTACGTCCCGCTCGACCCGGCCCACCCGGCCGAGCGGCTCGACCACGTGGTCCGCGACGCCGGCATCACCGTGGTGGTCGCCGCCGGGGGCGGCCACCGCTGGGCGCCGGAGGTCCGGGTGGTGGCCCCCGACGCCACCGCCGCGCACCCGGCCCCGCCGGTGCCGGTACCGCCGGCCGCCCCGGCGTACGTCATCTACACCTCGGGCTCCACCGGCCGCCCCAAGGGCGTCACGGTGACCCGCGGCGGCGTGGCCCAGTTGCTGACCGCCCTGGAGGCGCGCGGGATCTACCGGGACACCCCCGGCCGGGTCGCCTGGAACGCCAGCGTCTCCTTCGACGCCTCCGTCCAGCAGTGGGCCCGGGTCTGCCGCGGCGACGCACTGCTGCTGCTCACCGACGAACTGCGCGCCGAGCCCGAGGCGCTGGCCGCCTACCTGCTGGCGCACGGCGCCACCGACCTGGACACCACCCCGGCACACTGGAGCGCGCTGCGCGACCAGGTGGCGGCCGCCGCCGAGCGGCTCACCGACCGCCCGCTGCGGCTGTTCATCGGCGGCGAGGCGGTGCCGCCCGCGATGTGGACGGACCTGGCCGACCTCGCCGCGCGCGGGCTCGTCCGGGCGGTGAACCTGTACGGCCCCACCGAGTGCACCGTCGACGCCACGGCCGGCTGGGCCACCGACGGCACCCCGCACATCGGCACCCCGCTGCCCGGGGTGGGCGCCCACGTCCTGGACGACGCGCTGCGGCCCGTGGAGGAGGGCGAGCTGTACCTGACCGGCGCCGGCCTGGCCCAGGGCTACCTGGGCCGCCCGGGCCTCACCGCCGAGCGCTTCCTCGCCGCCCCGGCCGGCCCGCCCGGCGGCCGGATGTACCGCACCGGCGACCGGGTGCGCCGCCGGCCGGACGGCAACCTGGACTACCTCGGCCGGGTCGACCACCAGGTCAAGGTGAACGGCTTCCGGGTCGAACTCGGCGAGATCGAGGCCGCCTTGACGGACCACCCGGCGGTCGCGGCCGCCGTCGTGGTACTGCGCCCGGACGCCGCCGGCGCCACCCTGGCCGGCTACGTCGTCCCCCGCCCCGGCGTCGCGCCGGACCTCGGCGCGGTGCGCGAGCACCTGGCGGCCCGGCTGCCGGCGTACATGCTGCCCTCGCTGACCGAGCTGGCGCGGCTGCCGCTGGCAGTGGGCGGGAAGGTGGACCGGTCCGCGCTGCCGGACCCGGCCGTCGAGGTGGTGCCCGACGGCGGCGAAGCCGCCGAGGCGCTGCCGACGGGCGAGTTCGAGGTGACGGTCGCCGAGGCCTGGCAGGAGGTGCTGGGCCGGGAGCGGGTGCTCGCCACCGACGACTTCTTCGCTCTCGGCGGGCACTCGCTGATGGCCCTGCGGGTGGTGGCGAACCTCAAGCGGCAGCTCGGCGTGGTGATCCCGAGCCGGCTGGTCTACCAGCACCCGAGGCTGCGCGACCTGGCCCGTGAGGCGGCCCTGCTGGCCTCCTGAGGCGCCTGCCGGAGGCACCCGCGGCGCGCCCCGGTCCGCCCACCACGGCGGCCGGGGCGGCGCGCCGTACCCGTACGAGCCGGTCCGGAAGGGGAAGGAGCAGGCCCCAACCTTTCCCAAGACTCCTTGGCAAAGAAGTCTTGGCAAAGAAGTCTTGGGAACCTACGCTGCTGCCATGAGCAACGCCCCGGAACACCCCGCCCCCGCCGAACGCCCCTGGCCCCTGGGCCCCAACCCGGGCGGCGAGGTGGTCCTGGACGCCCGCAGCCTGCGCGGCCTGGCCCACCCCCTGCGGGTGAAGCTGCTCGGCCTGCTGCGGAGCGACGGACCGGCCACCGTCACCCGGCTGGCGGAGTGCGCGGGCGTCAGCACCGCCTCCGCCAGCTACCACGTCCGCCAGCTGGCCGCGTACGGCTTCGCCGAACCCGACCCGCGCCCGGCCGGCCGCGAGCGCTGGTGGCGGGCCGCGCACCAGACCACCCGGCTGCACACCGAGGACTTCGCCGACGTCGAGTCCGCCGCGCTGGCCGGCGCCTACCTGCAGAGCGTCGCCGACTACTACGCCGAGCAGACCCGCGCCGCGGTGGCCGAGATGCACCTGCTGCCGACCGACTGGCGGGAGGCCAGCAGCACCAGCGACTTCGCCCTGCGGCTGACCTCCGACCAGCTGAGCTCGCTGGTCGCCGACCTCTTCGAGGTGATCGGCCGCTACCACCGCGACGACCCCGACGCCGCTGACACCGACGCCGACGCCGACGGCCGGGAGACCGCCCCCGTCGTGCTGCAGCTGCAGGCCTTCCCCCGCCCCGGGGCGCTCACCGGGCCGCCGCCCGGCCGGCCCTCCACCGGTCGGCCCGACCAGCCGTCCGACCAGCCGTCCGACCAGGCCTCTCCGCACCGACCGGAGTGACGAAAGGACCGCCATGCCCTCCCGGAAGCCCTCCGCCGGCGCCTTAACCGCGCGAGGCCGCCGCACCTCACTGCACGGACTGCTCGCCGCGTACACCGTCTCGCTGTTCGGCACCCGGCTGACGATGATCGCGCTGCCCTGGCTGGTCCTGGTGACCAGCGGCAGCGCCGCGGAGACCGGGCTGGTCGCCTTCTGCGAGGCGGTGCCGCTGGTGATCGGCAAGGCCCTCGCGGGCCCGCTGATCGACCGGGTCGGCTCCCGCCCCTTCGCCGTCCTCGCCGACCTGGTCAGCGCGGTGGTGGTCGGCCTGGTCCCGCTCTGCTACTGGCTGGACGCCCTGCCGTACGGCGCGCTGCTGGTCCTCTCGGCGGCCATCGGAGTCGCCCGCGGCCCGGGCGACGTCGCCAAGCGCACCATGACCCCCGAGGTCGCCGAGCAGGCCGGGATCCCGCTGGAGCGGGCCAGCGGCCTGGTCGGCACCCTGGAGCGGCTGGCCGGCACCGCCGGTCCGGCGGCGGCGGGCGCACTGATCGCCATGCTCAGCCCGCTGTGGGCGATGACCGCCAACGCCCTGTGCTTCGTGGTCTCCGCCGCCCTGATCGCGCTGACCGGAGCGCGCGGCGGGAGCGGGCCGCGGTCCGCTGCGGAGGCCGGTGCCGGTACCGGTACCGATGCGGATGGCAAGGCGGATGGCGAGGCGGAGCCGGAGCGCTACCTCGACCGGCTCCGGGAGGGCGTCAGCTTCCTGCGCCAGGACCGGCTGCTGCGTTCGATCGCGGTGATGCTCAGCGTCACCAACCTGGTCGACGCCGCGTACGGCTCACTGCTGATCCCGGTCTGGGCCAAGGAGGTCGGCGGCGGTCCGGCCGCGATCGGCGCGCTGGGCTCGGTGTTCGGCATCGCCGCGGTCGGCGGGTCGGCGCTGGCCACCGCCTTCGCGGCGAAGCTGCGGCGCCGCCCGACGTACGTGATCGCCTTCCTGATCGCCGGCCCGCCGCGGTTCCTGGTGATGGCCTTCCACCTGCCGCTGTGGGTGGTCCTGCTGGTCGCCGTCGGCGACGGCCTGGCGATCGGCTTCGTCAACCCGATCCTCAACGCGGTGATGCTGGAACGGATCCCGCGCCCCCTGCTCGGCCGGGTCTCGGCGCTGACCGACTCGGTCGGCTCGGCCGGCGTCCCGCTCGGCCCGATGCTGGCCGGCGCCGCCGTCACCGCGGCCGGCCTGGTGCCCGTGCTGTTCGCCTGCGCCGGGCTCTACCTGGCCAGTACGGTGCTGCCCGCACTGCGCCCGCACTGGCGCGAACTGGACGCCCGACCCGCGCCTCATGAGCCAACTTTCTCGCCTGACAAGCGTTCTGACGTTACGTCATCTGACGACCGCACGCCGGCCGCGGCGGCGACTGCCGCCGAAACTGCCCCCGGGACCTCCGCATAGCGCGGATTTCGCCGCATAACGTGACAGCAGAGCTCGAAGTCCCGACCCCGGATACCTCTGACCCACGGAAAGAGACGATTCCCATGTCCAGTGGCGCGTTCGCTGCGGTACAGCTCAAGGGTGAGTACGACGTCGATCGGCTGCTGGCCGAACTCCACGACCTGGAGCGGACCCAGTGGGCCGCCCAGCGCACCTACGGCGAGAGCCTCGAACCCGGCGAGGCCACCGTGCTCGACTGGCGGGTGCTCCCGCTGCGCAGCCCCGAGGGCAGCGACGAGCGCACCGACCCGGGCGGCCTCGGCCTGGTCGGGTACGCCGGGACGTCCTGGCTGGCGCGGGCGCCGTACATGGCGTCCATCCTGGCCGCGCTGCCGACCGAACTGCGCGCGGTGCGCCTGATGTCGCTGGGCGCCGGCGCCGAGGTCGACGAGCACCGGGACGTCCCGTACGGCCTGCCGGCCGGCTGGGTCCGGCTGCACATCCCGCTGGTCACCAACGACGAGGCCGTCCTCACGGTCGGCGGCGAGGAGCACACCTGGCAGCCCGGCACCCTCTGGTTCGGCGACTTCTCCCGGCCGCACTCGGTGCGCAACGAGGGCTCCGAGCGCCGGGTCCACATGGTCATCGACGCCTACGTCAACCACGACCTGCTGGAGCTGTTCCCGGCCGCGTTCCGCGACCGCGTGCGCTGGTCCGACGTGCTGCTCAACCGCCCCGAGTTGCCCCTGGACGCCGCCGAACTGCCTTCCTTCGCCTGCGAGTTCGCCCTGCCGGACGCCTTCCTGTACGGCGAGTCCGAGGAGTTGGCGGCCGCCGACGACCGGCACACCGCCGACGCCGTCTCGGCCTCCCGGGACCGGGCGGGCCGGATCCGGGTCGATGGGGAGCGCCTGGTGCTGGACGTGGACGGCGAGCCCCGGGCCGGCCTGGTCCACCTCGGCGAGGGCGAGTTCCGCGCCATGGGCTGGACCGCCGAGCGCACCCTGAAGGTCGAGCCGACCGGCGTCGGCGGCCCCCGGGTCCGGCTGCGGATGCGCTGGGGCAGCCGGATGGAGGAGGTCATCCGGACGGCCGCCCCGCTCGCGGGCTGAGCCCTTCCGACGCCCCGGCCGGCCGCGCGCAGCGCCTACAGCAGCGCGTAGAGGGCCGAGGCGTCGTCGTGCGCCTTGCCCCGCGGCCAGCGCTCGCAGGTGGCGTCCGCCCGCTCCACCGCACGGACCTGGGCGATCAGCTCGCCCGGGCCCGACTCGGCGAGCAGCCGCAGCACGTCGCCCCAACTGCCCAGCCCGAAGCGCTCGGTGTAGCGCGAGGCCCCGTCGGTGAGGGCGG
Organism: Kitasatospora sp. NPDC023385; assembly: GCF_055664045.1. Classification (NCBI taxonomy): domain Bacteria; kingdom Bacillati; phylum Actinomycetota; class Actinomycetes; order Kitasatosporales; family Streptomycetaceae; genus Kitasatospora; species Kitasatospora sp. NPDC023385. Next base: position 76,163 of record NZ_JBVOOL010000018.1, read on the forward strand.
CCAGCGCGTGCAGCCGGTCCAGCCGGACGAACCCGGTCTCGGCGTGCTCGGCCGCCCGCGGGCTGGCGGCGGCGATCCACGGCCCGGCGCCCCGGTTGCGGGCGGCCCGGACGGCCAGCGCGTACTCCAGGTACAGCGCCGCCCGCTCGGCCGAGCCGGGGACGGTCGACCAGATCTGGCGGCGCAGTTCCTCCCCGCCGGGGAAGCGCTGGTTGTCACCGATCACCTTCGGCGGGCCGTCCCTGAACTCCAGCACCAGCAGCGAGTCGCCGAGCACCAGGTACTCCAGCACCTCGCCGTGTCGCCGGGCCGCGACGACCATCGCGGCGGGCGTGTTGGGATGGGCCAGGTCGCAGCGGCCGCCGTGCAGCGCGGCCGTCTCCACGATGGCGTCGGCCAGGCACTCGGCGATCGAGCGGTCCGCCCGGTCGGTGAGCCGGGCGAGCAGGTGCACGCCCAGCCGCCGGACGTACCAGGCCGTTCCGTGCCGGCACCCGGACTCCAGGCCGGTCGGCGAACTCGAGCCGTCCAGCAGGACGAGCGCCTCCGGCGAGGCCGCCGCGAAGTCCTCGCTCTCGCGGTCGGGCCGCCGTGCTTCCCCTGCGAGCTGTAGCTGCATCCCGACAGTGTGGCCGCCGCCCCCGGCCCGCGCCCAGACCCGTGCGCCGGTGCGGCGCGGCCCGGGGCGCGACGCCCGGTGGCAGCCGGGGTGATTCGGCCATACCGTCGGGAAGTGACCGGACAATTCGGCCAATCGGGGCGGGTCAGGTTTGGGAGCACCTTCGGGTGCCCGCGCGGCCCGCGACTGACGAGGAGCGGAAGATGTTCTGGCAGTTCATCGTGGTGCTGGCCGCCTCGCTCGGCTTTCCGACCGCCGCACTGCTCTTCCTGATCGGCGGGCCGCGCTTCCCGGACGAGCAGCGCGGCGAGACCTCCCGACCCGGCCGGCTCTCCCGAATCGGCTAGACCATCCCGAGCCGGCTGGACCTCTGATCCGGCAAGGCCGCCCGACTCACCCCTTCCAGGCGGGATCGCGGCCGAGCAGCTCCAGGGCGCGCTCGAACCGCCCCGGCCCGATTCCCGCCCCGATCCCCGGCCCGGCTCCCGGCCGCAGGCCCGGGCGGAAGGCCTTGCCGGGCGCCCGCGCCTGCGGGGTGTCCGGCACCGCTTCGGTCACCGCCAGCAGCGCGGCGACCAGCGCCTCGTCGCCGTCCACCGCCGCGACGAGTCCCGCCCGGGCGCCGAGCGCGGCCGCGACGTCCCAGCCGTGCACGAGGGTGTCGAGCAGATGGAAGCCCACCGCCTGCGCGAGCGGGAACGGGCGGCCGTCGTGGAGCTCCGGGAGCCAGAGCGCCCGGTCGGCCGCGGCCGCCTCGCGGAACGCGGCGGTGAGGTCGAGGCCGGTCCGGCGGAAGGCGCCCGCCGGGTCGTCGCCGAGCGAGGCGTCCGCGAACAGCGCGAGGTCGGGCCCGGCGCCGCGGGCGACGGCCGCGAACCCCTGGTGCTGGCCGACGCAGTGCGCCAGCAGCCGACGCAGCGTCCAGCCCGCGCACGGCGTGGGCAGCTCCAGGTGCCGGGGCCGTACGGCGTCCACCACCTCGGCGGCCAACTCCATCGACCGCGCGTGGAGTTCGATGAGCTTCATGCGGCGGTGGCCGCCCGGTCGGCGGAGTCGGTGGACAGGAAGCCGATCACCTGGTCGACGACGGCCGGGTCCGCGATGATCCGGCGGTGGCCGAGCCCCCGGGTGACGACCAGGTCGAGCCGATCGCCGTACGCCTTCCGCAGCCGGTGCGCCTGGCTCAGCGGGACGACGTCGTCGTCCTCGTCGTGCACCACCAGGACCGGCAGGTCCACCTCCGCCACCCGCCGGGCGGCGTCGTAGCGCTCCCAGCCTCCGGCGTCCCCGCCGAACAGCTCCCGCTCGATCCGGTCCCGCAGGGCGCGCTCGACCGCCTCGTCCAGCCCGAGCCCGGCGCAGAACGCCGCCGGGAAGAACCCGACCCGGGACACCCCGGAGACGGCCGCCAGCCGGCCCGCCCGCAGGCCGTCGGCCAGCGCGCCGAAGGCCGCGCAGACACCGAGCGAGTGCGCGACGACGGCCTCGAACGGCCCGTACCGCTCCTGGAGCCGCAGCGCCAGCTCGTGGAACTCCGGCACGCTGGTGGTCCGCCCGCCGGAGTCGCCGTGGCCTGGCGCGTCGAAGGAGACGGCGCTCAGCCCGAGCGCCTGCAGCCTGGACACCATGGGCGCGTACCGGGACGCCCGGGAGCGCCAGCCGTGCAGCAGCAGGACCGGCCGCTCGCCACTGCCCCAGCGGTATCCGACCACCGGCTTGCCGTTCACGGCGAGCCGCTCGGTGACGGCCCGCCGGTGGACCTCCCGCTCCGCGGGGCGGACCCGGCTGCGCCGCACCGGGTGCATGAACAGCTCGTAGGCGATCCGCCCGGCGGCCGCGGGGGCGACACGGGCGGCGGGGTTGAGGACGGTGCGGATCAGTGCCTGGGCCGGGTCCATCGGGTCTCCCTGTCGGTGCGGACGGGCGTTCCTGCGGGGGTGTGGCCGTGCTCCTCGCTCGGGCGAGATATTAGCACGACCGTTCGTTCAACTTTATGGGCGCCGACCGGCCGACCCACTACCCTGGGCCGCACGCACTGCGAGCAGAACGGGAGCGGACGATGGCCGGACCGACCACGGACGCCGGGCCGACCACGGACGGACGGGTCCTGCGCGGCGAGGAGACCCGCCGGGCCGTCCTGCGCCGAGCCGTCGGGATCGCCTCCGTCGAAGGCCTCGACGCGCTCTCCATCGGCCGCCTCGCCACCGACCTCGGGCTCAGCAAGAGCGGCGTCTTCGCCGGCTTCGGGTCCAAGGAGGAACTGCAGCTCGCCACCGTCCGCGCCGCCCGCCGGATCTTCGCCGACGCCGTCGTCACCCCCGCCGCCGACACTCCGCCCGGCCTCACCCGGGCCCGCGCCCTGTGCGAGGGCTGGCTCGCCTACTCCCGCGCCCGGGTCTTCCCCGGCGGCTGCTTCTTCCACGAGGTCACCGCCGAGTTCGACGCCCGCCCCGGCGCCGTCCGGGACGCCCTGGCCGGCTGCGCCCGGGAGTGGTCGGACACGATCGTCGCGGCCCTCACCGACGCCCGCACCGCCGGCGCCCTGCGCCCCGACACCGACCTCGGGGACCTCTCCTTCGCCCTGATCGCCGTCCTGGAGGCGGCCAACTCCCAGGCCGTGCTACACGACGAGGACACCCCGTACGAACGCGCCGGCCGCCTCCTGCTGCGCCTGCTGCGCGCCGAGGCCGCCGACCCGGCCGATCCCGCGCTCGCCTAACGGGCCGTCAGCACCCGCTCCACCAAGGACGCCTGGGCCAGCAGCCGCTCGTCCCCGCCTTCCGCGCCGACCACCTGGAGGCCCAGCGGCAGCCCGCCCCCGGTCCGCCCGGCCGGCAGGCTCAGCGCCGGCCTCCCCAGGAAGCTCCACGGCAGCGACATCACCGCGTCCCCCGTGCTGTGCAGGCCCTCCGGTGCCCCGCCGGTCGCCGAAGGCGCCAGCCACAGGTCCACCCCGGCCGCCGCACCCGCTGCGGCCACCCGCTCGCGCAGCCGCTCCCGGAACCGCAGCCCCGCCGCCCGGCCCTCGGGCGCGACGCCCTGGCCGACCCGGATGCCCGCCACCGTCTCCGGCCGGTACAGGCCCCCGAACCGGGCGAACCAGTCGGCGTGACTGCGGGCCATCTCGAACCGGTTGACGGCCTGCAACTGCCGCACCACCTCGGCGAAGTCCGGGAACAGGCCGACCCGGCGCACCGCCAGCCCGGCCGCCGCCAACCGCTCCACCCGCTCCTCGAAGGCGCGCAGCGCGGCCGGCTCGACCCGCTCCAGGTACGGCCCCGTCGGCACCCCGAGCACCGGCGCCGGACCGTCCGCCACCGGCCGCCAGTCGTCGCAGAGCAGCGAGGCCGCCAGGGCCGCGCCCGCCAGGTCGGCGGTGAACACCCCCACGGTGTCGAAGCTCGGCGCGTTCGGGATCACCCCGTCCACCGGGATCCGCCCGTACGTCGGCCGGAAACCCACCACCCCGCAGTACGCGGCCGGGCGGATCACCGAGCCGACCGTCTGGGTGCCGACCGCCAGCGGCACCAGCCCCGCCGCCACCGCCGCCGCCGAACCGCTGCTGGAACCACCCGGGGTGTGCCCCGGGTGGCGCGGATTGCGGGTCGGCCCCGGCGCGCTCCCGGCGAACTCGGCGGTCACCGTCTTGCCCGCGACCAGCGCCCCCGCCGCCCGCAGCCGGTCCACCACCGCGGCCTGCGGCCCACCCAGCACCCCGGGCGGCAGCGCCGACCCGCCGTGCGTGGGCAGCCCGTCCACCCGCACGATGTCCTTGACCCCCACCGCCACCCCGTACAGCGGCGGCCGCCCACCCGGCTCCGGGTACCGCGCCGCCAACTCGCTTGCCTGCGCCCGCAGTCGGCGGTGCCGCCCGGGCTCCGGCACGAACGCCTGGATCAGCGGGTCCACCCGCTCGACCAGCGCGCAGAACCGGTCGACGTACTCGGCGAGCCCCGGCTCACCGTCCTGCAGCCCGGCGGCCTCACGGGCCAACGGCCGCGGCCGGACGAGAGGTTCCTCCATGCCGGTCACCGTAGACCGGGTCTACGGGTGCTCGGCCGCCAGGTACGGCGCCTCCCGCAGGAAGTACGCCCCGCAGGTGTGGCAGCACAGCTCCCGGGTCTTCCCCCACTGCACCGCCTCCCGCACCTCCGCCCCCGCATCGAGCTCCCGCCCGCACATCGCCACGCTCTCCTCACCCCGGACCACGTGCCACAGCCGCACCCCCTCGGCCACACCGCCGGCCCCGTACTCGGCTCGCATCTGGTGCATCATGCCCCCATCGTCCGACCCCCTCCACCCCCCGGCAACCGGGGCCGCCGCACACCGGTTCGAACCTCCCGTACACCAACGACGCGGCACCCGCCGGGCGCCGATCAAAACGAGCCACCCAGTCGAGAACCAGCCACGCAGGGATCGATAAGGTGCGCGGGCGCGACCGCCGGCCACCTGCGCCGGGCCTCCACGTCGCCCCACCACGGACACACCTCACCTAGAGCTGGAGCACCGATCGTGCGCTCTTCCCGCCTTCTGGCCGCATCCGCCCTGGCCGCCCTCACCTTCGGCGCCACGGCCGGTGCCGCCACCGCCGGCGCCGTCGCGGTCGCCCCGACCGCCAGCCCGAGCGCCGCGAGCGCGACCACCCCGGGCACCCCGGGTACCCCGGCCACCAACGCGCCCACCGCGCCGACCGGCCGCCCGACCGGGCTCCCGCCGATGCCGGCGCCGTCCACCGGAGCCGGCGACAACCGCTGCCACGGCGGCGTCTACCAGAGCTCCCTGCTCAAGGTCACCGGCACCGGCCTGTACGGCACCACCCTGGTCAAGGGCGGCCCGGCCGCCGAGGTCAGCGTGACCTTCGAGAACAACAGCGGCGTCGACCTCCCCGCCATCCACAACTCCCTCTACCTGACCGACGAGGGCAGCACCGGCCCCGTCCAGTGGAGCCCCGAGTTCATCACCGTCCAGGTGAAGACCGCCGGCAGCTGGAAGACCCTCCAGGGCAACGAGCGCGTCCTCCCGCTCGCCGACATCAAGCTCGCCAAGGGGGAGAAGACCACCCTGCAGCTCCGGATAGCCGTCAACGCCAAGGCCCCGAACGGCCTCTACGGCGGCAACCTCGACGCGGGCTCGGAGCCGTTCGACAACGACAAGATCCCCACCCCGGCCAACACCAAGCCGAACGCCTGCACCCAGTTCTACGGGAACTACCAGGGCGAGTTCCACGTCGCCGAGGCCGGCAGCACCGCCACCACCCCGGCCGCAGCCACCACCCCGGCCGCGACCACCTCCGCCGCCCCGGTCGCCTCCGCCTCGTCGTCGGCGGGCCCGGAGCTGGCCCACACCGGTGCCGACTCCAACACCCTCCCGATCGCCCTCGGCGGCGCGGCCGTCCTGGCCGCCGGCGCCGGCACCCTCTTCGTCCTCCGCCGCCGCAAGGCCGGCGCGCACAGCTGACCGCACCCAGTCGGCCCGAAGGGGCGCGGGCCCACGGCCCGCGCCCCTTCGGCGTTCCCGGCTCCTCAGGACGCCCGGAGCAGCGCGCCGTCCTGCCACTTGAGGATCTTGTCGAAGCTCACGATCGCCCCCCGGAGGGGGTGGTTGCGGAGTTGGACGTGGTCGGTGAGGGCGTGGATGAGGAAGAGGCCGCGGCCGGATTCTGCGGTGAGGTCGGGGAGGGTGTCGAGGTCGACGGGGCGCAGGGTGGGGGCGGTGGGGCGGCGGGGGAGGACGTGGGTGTCGTAGGGGTGGCCGTCGCGGCGGGGGCGGTGGCCGGTGAGGACGCGGGCCGGGACGGTGGCGCGGCCGCGGCGGGGGCGGTGCGCGGCCGGGCGGGTGGGGGCGGGGGCGGCCGGGCGCCGGACCGGCGGGGCGGCGGGGGCGGTGAGGCCGGGGCCGGAGTCGGTGACCTCGATCCGCAGCCGGTCGCCGCTGATCGAGGCGGTGACCTGGAAGCCGTCGTCGGGCCGCCCGGTGGCGCCGTGCTCGACGGCGTTGGCGCAGGCCTCGCTGAGGGCGACGCCGAGGTCGTCGGCGATCTGCGGGTCGACGCCGGCGGTCGCCATGGCACCGAGCAGGATGCGGCGGGCCAACGGGACGCTGGCCGGGTCGCGCTTGAGGTGCAGAGTCCACCAGATGTCCACGGGAGGTCCCTCCTGGCTGCGGCTCCACATACAACTAGGTATCTCCGGGCGATTCGGCGGTGAACCGTGCCCGGGGGCCGCTACCGCCCGTTCGGCGGATGGACTGGGGGACGGGGTCTGTGCCGAGCGGCGCGTCCTCTCCCCCGCACGCCGCCGCCGAAAGGGGCATTCGTAGGGATTTCCCACCCTGCCCGTGTCGGCCGCGTACGCAATGAGAGGATGGCCCGGCCATGACTGCCCTCGCCGCCGCCCCGCTCCCGGGCGCCCCCGGACCGGCCCAGCCGGTGGGGGCCGCCGCCTGGGATCTGCGGCTTTCCCGGGCGGTTCCGTTCGCGCTGGTCTGCACGCTGATCGCGGCCGCCGGGCACGCCCTGGCGGGTGGCGGGAACGTGCCGGCGACCGCGCTGGCGACGGGTTTCGCCGCGGTGCTGGCGCTCGCGGCGGCCTGCGGCGGACGGGAGCGTTCGCTGGCAGCCATCGCCGGGGCGCTGGGTGCGGGGCAGCTCGGACTGCACTGCCTCTTCCACTCCTTCGGCGGCCACGGCTCCAACAGCCTCCGCTTCAACAGCCTCGGCTTCGGCGGCTCGATGGCCGGTATGCACCACGGCGGTTCCGGTCCGCTGACCGTGCCGCAGGTGGCCGGCCGGCTGATCTGCAACGAGGCTCACCCGGGCACGCTGGTCGGCCTGTCCGGTGGCCCGTCCCCGGAGCAGTTGGTCTCCTCCGCGGGCCTGGATCCGCACGCGTTCGCCGCCGCGCCCTGGTGGCAGGGCGGCGGCGTGCTGGGCATGACGCCGTCGATGCTGGCCGGGCACCTGGCGGCCGCACTGGTGGCGGGCTGGTGGCTGCGGCGTGGCGAGGCGGCGCTGTGGCGGCTGCTGCGGGTGGCCGCGTCGGCGGCCCGGGAGCACTGGGCGGCGCCGCTGCGGGCGGTGTTCGTGCTGGCGGCCGCGTTGCTGCGCGGCCTGTTCGGCATGGCGGGCCCGGCCCGCCGGTTCGGGGCGCGGGGCGGTGAGGGTCCACTTCCGGCGGGTGCCGTGCTGCGGCACAGTGTGGTGCGGCGCGGGCCGCCGTGCGGGGTTCTCGCGCACTGACCCGTACTGATCCGTACTGACCCGTACTGACCCCATCGCCGGTGTTCCTGGCGCCCTTCGGGCCGTACCGGGCCGGTCGTACCGGGTCCTGGCTGTGCGCACCGTCCGGCCGTCCTCCGAGCATCGGAGCGGCCCGAGGCTCTGCCCCCCACACGTCCCCACGCGCGGCACCACCGAGGCATTCCGAGGCGCGGCTCCGTCCGTCGTCCGGTCCCGGCGTGCCGCCGAGCTCCGATCGGAGACCCCGCATCATGCGTTCCCTTCCCGCCCGCCGTCTCGCCGCCGTCGCCCTGACCGCCGCCGCATCCGTGGTGGCGCTGGCCGGTCCCGCCTTCGCGCACGTCACCGTGAACCCGGGTTCGGCCGCCCAGGGCGGCTACACGGCCGTCGACTTCCGGGTGCCGAACGAGAGCGACACCGCGAGCACCGTGAAGCTGGAGGTCAACCTCCCGCTGGACCACCCGCTGGCCTCGGTCCGGACCCTGCCGCTGCCGGGGTGGACCGCGACCCTGGAGAAGGCCAAGCTCGACAAGCCGATCAAGGTGCACGGCAGCGACGTGAACGAGGCCGTCTCCAAGATCACCTGGACCGCCGACGCCGGCACCAAGGTCGCGCCCGGGCAGTTCCAGGAGTTCCGGGTCTCACTCGGCCCGCTGCCGACCGACGCCGAGAGCATGGTCTTCAAGGCCCTGCAGACCTACGACAACGGCGACGTCGTCCGCTGGATCGACGACTCCAAGGAGGGCCAGCCCGAGCCGGCCCACCCGGCCCCGGTCCTGAAGCTCACCAAGGCCGACGGCGGCGACGGCCACGGCGTCACCGCCTCCCCGGCCGCGGGCGCCCACGGGGACAGCTCGGACCACGCCGCCGGCTCCGACAGCGGCAGCAAGGCCAGTGACTCCACCGCCCGCACCCTCGGCGTGGTCGGCATCGTGGTCGGCGTGGTGGGCACCGCCGTCGGCGTGCTCGGCCTGCGCCGCAAGAGCGGCGGCTCCGCCTCCTGACCCCTGCGCCGGCCGGGCCGCGCCCACGCCACGGGCGCGGCCCGGCCGGCGGTCCACCACGCACGATCGGAACTGCCATGTCCCGCACCACCCGCACCACCCGTCTGGCCGGCGCGGCCGCCCTCGCGCTGGCCGCCGCCCTGACGCTGTCCGCCTGCGGTTCCTCCGGCGGCGACTCCACCGCCGCGAAGGTCACCCAGCACAAGGACGACTCCCCGTACCAGGGCACCAAGCTGGCCAAGAACTTCGAGAAGCCGGACCTCCAGCTGACCGACACCTCCGGTCAGCCCTACGACCTGCGGCAGCAGACCAACGGCAAGGCCACCCTGCTGTTCTTCGGCTACACCAGCTGCCCGGACGTCTGCCCGACCACCATGGGCGACATCGGCGTCGCGATGAAGGCGCTCCCTGCGGAGGACCGGCAGAAGGTCAACGTCGTCTTCGTCTCCACCGACCCGCAGCGCGACACCCCCAAGGTGCTGCGCACCTGGCTGGACTCGATGGGCAGCGACTTCATAGGCCTCACCGGCGACCTGGCCAGGGTGAAGACCGCGGCCAAGTCGCTCGGAATCATGATCGAGGACCCGGTGGTCAATGCGGACGGCACCGTCACCTCCACCCACGGCGCACAGGTGCTGGCCTTCCTCCCCTCGGACGACAGGGCGCACGTCCTCTACATGAGCGGCACCGAGGAGAAGACCTACGAGCACGACCTGCCGCTGCTCGCCAAGGGGGTCGCGGCGTGACCGCGGTGGCCCCCGGGATACACCGCTTCCGCCGTACCGCCCTGCTCGGCGCCGTGGTGGCGACGGCGCTGGGCGGCGGCGCCATCCTGGCCGCCTGCGGGACGGGCGGCGGGGGCGGCACGGCCGGTGCGGCCGGTGCGGGCGGGTCCGGCAGCGGGCCGGCCCGGCTCAGCGTCGCCGACCCGTACATCCCGCTGCCCCCGGCCGGCGGGATGGCGGCCGGTTACCTGACCGTCCGCAACGACGGCGGCCAGGACCAGTTGCTCAAGGTGAGCAGCCCGGGCGCGGAGTCGGTCACCATGCACCGCTCGACCCCGTCGAGCATGGAGCAGGTCGAGAGCCTGGACGTGCCCGCGCACGGCTCGCTGCAGTTCGCCCGCGGCGGCACCCACCTGATGATCATGGGGTGGCAGAAGACCCCCACCGTGGGCGACGAGCTGGAGCTCGACCTCACGTTCGCCAAGTCCGGCACCATCGCGGTCAAGGTGCCGGTCAAGGACCTCACCTACCGCCCCGGCCAGAGTTAGGGGACCGCCACCATGCAGTCGGCCGGCCTGGAGAAGGCCTCGCACCGCCGGATCGCCGGGGTGCTCGCAGCGCTCGGCGCGCTGCTCGCGCTGATGCTCGCGGGCGCCGGCCCGGCCTCCGCGCACGCCACCCTGGACTCCACCGACCCCCGGCAGAACTCGGTGGTCGCCACCGCCCCGCAGGCGGTCACTCTGACCTTCAGCGAGTCCGTCTCGCTCTCCTCGGACTCCGTGCGGGTGCTCGACCCGGCCGGCAAGGCCGTGGACACCGGCGGCCCGGCGCACGCCGACGGCAAGGGCAACACCGCCCGGGTCGGGCTGAACGGCGGGCTCGCCAACGGCACGTACACAGTGGCCTGGCGGGCCGTCTCGGAGGACTCGCACCCGGTCGGCGGCGCGTTCACCTTCTCCATCGGCGCCCCCTCGGACACCTCGGTGTCGGCCACCGCGCTGCAGGGTGCCAAGGCCGACGGCCTGGTCGCCGCCCTGTACGGCACCGGGCGCACCATCGCCTACGCGGCGTTCGCGCTGCTGGCCGGCGTCGCCGCCTTCGTGCTGATCTGCTGGCCGGCCGGGGCCGCCCGGCGCCCGGTCCAGCGACTGCTGATGACCGGCTGGACGACGCTGCTGGTCTCCACCGTCGCGGTGCTGATGCTGCGCGGCCCGTACGAGCGCGGCACGGGAGTCGGGCAGGCCTTCGACCTGTCGCTGGTGCGCGCCACGCTGGACGAGCGGATCGGGACCGCGCTGGCCGCCCGGCTGCTGCTGCTCGCGGCGGGCGGGATCTTCCTGTCGCTGCTGGTCGGCCAGCTGGGGCAGCCGCCGCGGCCGGTCCCGGTGACGCCCGGCGCGGACGGGGGCGGCGACGGTGGCGACGGCGGTGACAGGGCTGACGGGAGCGACGACGCCGAGGCCGCCGAGCTGCGGGAGTTGGAGCGGCGGGCCACCGAGCGGCCGCAGCGGGAGACCAGGCTGGGCCTGGGCGTGGCCGGGCTGCTGCTGGCGGTCGCCCTCTCGGCGACCTGGGTCGGCGCCGACCACGCCTCGGTCGGCATCCAGGTCTGGCTGGCGCTGCCGTTCGGCATCCTGCACCTGATCGCGATGGCGCTCTGGCTGGGCGGCCTCGCCGCACTGCTGGTCGCGCTGCGCGAGGGCATCGGCGCCGACGTGGTGGACCGCTTCTCCCGGATCGCCTTCGGCTCGGTGGCCGTCCTGGCCGTCACCGGCATCTACCAGTCCTGGCGGGGGCTCGGCAGCTGGGGTGCGCTGACCGGCACCGAGTACGGGCGGCTGCTGCTGGTGAAGGGCGGCTGCGTGGTCGTGATGCTCGGCGTCGCCTGGATGTCGCGGTCCTGGCTGGCCCGGCTGCGGGCGGCCCCGGCCGAGGCGGCGCAAGTCGAGGCGGCGCAAGTCGAGGCGACGGAGCTCGAGGCGGCGGAGGTCGAACAGGCCGGGGTGTTGGCGCCCGTCGGCGCTGCGGCGCGGGTCGAGGACCCGGTCCGGCAGGCACAGCTGGCCCGGCAGCAGGCCGCCCGGGACAGCGCCGGGCGCGAGCGCGGGCTGACCCCGACCCGGGCCGGGCTGCGCCGCTCGGTGCTGGTCGAGGCGCTGGTCGCGGTGGCGGTGCTGGTGGTCACCACGATGCTCACCAACTCGCCGCCCGGGCGGGTGGCGAGCGAGATCAAGGCCGGGGCGGCCACTCCGGCCGCCGACGCCGGGGGCGCGGCGGCCCCGCAGACCGAGCCGGGCCGCACCGTCGAGCTCAAGCTCCCGTACGACACCAAGGGCCGCACGCCGAACGCCAAGGGCACCGCGACCGTCACCCTCAACCCGGCCCGGACCGGCCCGAACGAGGTGAAGCTCGCCCTGGACGGCCCGGACGGCCGACCGGTGGACGTCCCCGAGGTGCAGCTCGCCTTCACCCTGCCGGACCGCGACCTCGGCCCGCTGCCCGTCGCGCTCACGCCGGAGGGCACCGGCCGCTGGAGCGGCACCGCGCAGCTGCCGTTGGCGGGCACCTGGGTGGTCTCGGTGCAGGTCCGGTCGTCCGACATCGACCAGACCACGCCGACCCAGCAGTTCAAGATCGGCTGACGGCGATGGACGACGCAGCGACGACGGACTCAGCGACGATGGACGCAGACACGGCGGACGCAGTCACGACGGACTCAGCCACGACGGCGGAGCAGACCCCGGCGGAGCAGGCCTCGGCCGGGCAGCCCGCCGGGGGTTTCACCCGGCGGGCGCTGCTCGGCACCGCCGGCGCCGGGCTGCTGGTCGGCGCCGGCGCGGGCGTCGCCGGGGCGGTCGCCCTGGACCGTCCCGACGGTGCCGGGCGCCCGGCCGGCGCGGCGGAGACAGGCGGCGCGCTCGGCGCGGCCCGGGTGTCCTTCCGCGGGGAGCACCAGGCCGGGATCCTCGAACCGCAGCAGGCCAGGGTCCAGCTGGCCGCCTTCGACCTGGCCGGGGATGTCGGCCGGGACGGCCTGGGCGCCCTGCTGCGGCGCTGGACGAAGGCGGCCGAGCGGCTGACCGCCGGGGAGCCGGCCGAGGAGTTCGACAACCAGATCGCGCTGGACGCCGGGCCCTGCTCGCTCACCCTCACCGTCGGCTTCGGCGCCGCGCTCTTCGACAAGGCCGGGCTGGCCGACCGCCGCCCGCCCGGGCTCGAACCGCTGCCCGCCTTCCCGGGCGACGCACTCGACCCCGCCCGCGGCGAGGGCGACCTGTTCGTCCAGATCGGCGCCGACGACGCACTGGTGGCGGTGCACGCCCTGCGGGTGCTGCAACGGCTGGCGGCCGGTACGGCGGCGCTGCGCTGGCAGTCGGCCGGCTTCGCCCGGACCCCCGGCGCGGCCGCCCGGCCGGTGACCGGCCGCAACCTGATGGGCCAGGTCGACGGCACCAACAATCCGAAGCCCGGCGACGACGGCTTCGCCGCCAAGGTGTTCTGCGCCGTCGGCGGCGACCAGCCGGGCTGGCAGGCCGGCGGCTCGTACCTGGTGTTCCGCCGGATCCGGATGCTCCTGGACCACTGGGAGACGCTGCCGGTGGACCGGCAGGAGCGGGTGATCGGGCGGCGCAAGGCGGACGGCGCCCCGCTCGGTGCGCCCGCCGGGGCCGGCGAGCACAGCCCCGTCGACCTGTCCGCCCAGGGCCCGGACGGCGCCCTGGCGATCCCCGCCGACGCGCACATCCGGGTCGCCGCCCCGGCGGCCAACGGCGGGGCGGCGATGCTGCGGCGCGGCTTCTCGTACCACGACGGGCTGCTACCGGACGGATCGCCGGACGCCGGGCTGCTCTTCCTCGCCTTCCAGGCCGACCCGCGCAAGGGCTTCACCCCGGTGCAGCGCAAGCTCTCCCGGGCCGACGGCCTCTCCCGCTTCCTGCGGCACGAGGCGAGCGGCCTGTACGCGCTGCCCCCGGGCGCACCGGCCGGCGGCTACCTCGGGCAGCAGTTGCTGGAGGGGTGACGCCCCCGGCCCGCGGCGGGCGCCGTCCGGGCCCGCAGCGGGCGCCGTGCCCTCCCGTACCGGGCGCCGTCCCGGCCCGTAGCACAGGCGGTCCCGACCACTGGAACGCCGTACTGCCGGGACCGCGGAATCGTTATGGTGACTGCTTCGGCACCACCCCGTTCGTGCAGCATCAGAACCCATGGAGGCGTCATGTCGGCCACCCGCTACACCTACCTCGGCCCGGCCGGCACCTTCACCGAGGCGGCGCTGCACACCCTGCCCGAGGCGGCGACCAGGGAGTTGGTGCCGCTGTCCTCGGTGGCGCTGGCCCTGGACGCGGTGCGCGGCGGGGAGGCCGCCGGGGCGTTCGTGCCGATCGAGAACTCGGTGGAGGGCGCGGTCACCGCGACCAACGACGAACTGGCCTCCGGCACACCGCTGATGATCTACCGCGAGGTGCTGCTGCCGATCTCGTTCGCGCTGCTGGTGCGGCCGGGCACCGAGCTGGCCGGGATCAAGACGGTGACCAGCCACCCGGTGGCCCAGCCGCAGGTGCGCCGCTGGCTGGCGGCCAACCTGCCGGAGGCGGCCTGGGAGTCGGCCGCCTCCAACGCCGACGGCGCCCGGCTGGTCGCCGAGGGCCGCTACGACGGGGCGTTCGCAGGCGAGTTCGCGGCGCCGATCTACGGGCTGGAGCCACTGGTCAGGGACATCGCGGACGCGAAGAGCGCGGCCACCCGGTTCGTCCTGGTGGGGCGCCCCGGCCGGGTCTCCTCGCCGACCGGCGCGGACAAGACCTCGATGGTGGTCTGGCTGCCGGACGACCACCCGGGCGCCCTGCTGGAGCTGCTGCAGGAGTTCGCGGTGCGCGGCATCAACCTGATGCGGATCGAGTCCCGGCCGACCGGTGAGGGCCTGGGCAACTACTGCTTCCTGATCGACTGCGAGGGCCATCTGTCCGAGCGCCGGGTGGGCGAGGCGATGATGGGCCTCAAGCGGATCTGCCCGCAGGTGCGGTTCCTCGGCTCCTATCCGCGCGCCGACCGCCAGGTGTCCACCCACCGGCGGCCGGGAACCTCGGACGACGATTTCTCCTCGGCGGCGGACTGGCTGTCCCGCGCGCTCGACGGGCGCGGGGACATCTGAGGCAGCCGCGAGGGCCCCGGGGCCGACGCGAGGCTTCCGCGGCAGACGGGTCGCTTCGGCGGCGGACGCGGCGCCCCGCCGGTCAGCCGAGCGACATCTCTTGTCTTTCTGACCTTTTCCGACCGTTTTAGACCGGGCCGGTCAGGCGGGGCGGGTGACCGCCCCCGTCATCCACAGAGCCGCCCGGCGCCGGAGGCCGCTGTCCACAGGCCTCCCCACTGTCCACAGCCGGAAGTTATCCACAGGCCTGGGGATGAGTCGACAAACCGGTATAGCCATTGCCCAGAACTGGTCGGATCATCGGTTTGCATCGCAGAGATGATTTATCGGACCAGAGTCACCCGGTTGCCAGCAAATCACCCGTCTGAGTGCTTCAATTCCCTCACCTGAGAAGGTCAAATGGGGTTTGAAACCTCAATTCCCCGGTTCGGGCGGACGGAGGGCGATCCTCCCCTTCGATCCACAGCCCCCGCCCCAGCCCTGTGGATAACCCGCCCCCGGCGCGTTCCCCACAGAAGTTATCCACAGGATCAGGGAAGTTATCCCCAGGGAAAAACCGGTACCGGTGGAGGAACTCCCGCCCGGTACGCTTGGGCCTGTGATTGACCTTCGCCTGCTCCGTGAGGACCCTGACCGAGTGCGCGCCTCGCAGCGCGTCCGTGGCGAGGACGTCGACCTGGTCGACGCCCTCCTCTCCGCCGACGAACGGCGCCGGTCCTCGGGCAGCCGCTTCGACGAACTGCGCAGCGAGCAGCGGGTGCTCGGCAAGCAGGTCGCCCAGGCCAAGGGCGAGGAGAAGGCCGCCCTGCTCCAGCGCACCAAGGAGCTGGCCGCCGAGGTCAAGGCCGCGGACGCCGAACAGGGCGCGGCCAAGGAGGAGGCCGAGCGGCTGGTCCGCTCGTTGGCGAACCTCATCGACCCGGCCGCCCCGGTCGGCGGCGAGGAGGACTTCGTCACCCTGGAGGAGATCGGCACCCCGCGCGACTTCGCCGCCGAGGGCTTCGAGCCGCGCGACCACGTCGAGCTCGGCCAGATCCTGGGCGCGATCGACACCGAGCGCGGCGCCAAGGTCGCCGGCTCGCGCTCCTACTACCTGACCGGCGTCGGCGCGCTGCTGGAGCTCGCCCTGGTCAACATGGCGATCGCCCAGGCCACCGCGGCCGGCTTCATCCCGATGATCACCCCGACGCTGGTCCGCCCGGCCGCCATGGACGGCACCGGGTTCCTCGGCCAGGCCGCCGAGAACGTCTACCACCTCGCCGAGGACGACCGGTACCTGGTCGGCACCAGCGAGGTCCCGCTCGCGGCGTACCACATGGACGAGATCATCGACGCCGAGAAGCTGCCGCTTCGCTACGCCGGCTACTCGTCCTGCTTCCGCCGCGAGGCCGGCACCTACGGCAAGGACACCCGCGGCATCATCCGCGTCCACCAGTTCGAGAAGGTGGAGATGTTCGTCTACACCACGCCCGAGGACGCGGAGAACGAGCACCGCCGCCTGCTCCAGTGGGAGAAGGACTTCCTCAACGCGCTGGAGCTGCCGTACCGGGTCATTGACGTCGCCTCCGGCGACCTCGGAGCCTCCGCCGCGCGCAAGTTCGACATCGAGGCCTGGATCCCCACCCAGGGCAAGTACCGCGAGGTCACCTCCACCTCCAACACCACCGAGTACCAGGCCCGCCGGCTGTCGATCCGGATGCGCGAGGAGGGCAAGACCCGCCCGCTCGCCACCCTGAACGGCACCCTGGTCGCCATCCCGCGCACCATCGTGGCGATCCTGGAGAACCACCAGCAGGCCGACGGCTCGGTCGCCGTGCCCGAGGCGCTGCGGCCGTTCCTCGGCGGGCGGACCGTCCTCGAGCCGGTCAAGTAGCCCCGGCTCCGTCGGCACTACCGGCACTACCGGCACCGATCGCACCGCCCGTACCACCTCGCACCACCCGCAACTCCCGGGAGACGACCGGCCCATGAGCACCACCAGCCCCAGCCCCGTCTCCCCGGACGACACCGCCGACGGTGGCGGCCTGCCCTACCGGCTGGTCGCCACCGACCTCGACGGCACCCTGCTGACCAGCCGGGAGACCGTCTCCGAGCGCACCCGCGCCGCCCTGGCCGCGGCCACCGGCGCGGGCGCGCTGCACATCATCGTCACCGGCCGCTCGGCCGTCTGGGCCCGCCCGGTGTTCGACGAGATCGGCTACACCGGGATAGCCGTGTGCGGCCAGGGCGCCCAGGTCTACGACGCCGGCGCGCACAGGCTGCTCACCTCCCTCACCCTCGACCGCCGGCTCGCCGCCCTCGCCATCGAGAAGATCGAAGCCGAGACCGGCCCGCTCGCCATCGCCGCCAACCAGGACGGCCTCGACGGCCAGGTGCTGGCCGGCCCCGGCTACGAACTGCGGATCGGCTCCGACCTGCCGGTCGTCCGGGTCGACCGCGGCGCACTCCTCGCCGCCCCGGTCAGCAAGCTCTACATCCAGCACCCCGCCCTGACCGACGACGCCCTCGCCGAAGCCGCCCGGCGCGCCGCCGGCGACCTCGTCGGCATCGTGATGGCCGGCGCCGGCGTGGTCGAACTGCTCCCGCTCGGCCTGTCCAAGGCCACCGGCCTGGCCGTCGCCGCCCGCCGCCTGGGCCTGCGCGCCGCCGACACCATCGCCTTCGGCGACATGCCCAACGACATCCCGATGTTCGCCTGGGCCGCCCACGGCGTCGCCATGGCCAACGCCCACGAAGAACTCCTCGCCGTCGCCGACGCCGTCACCGCCGGCAACGACGAGGACGGCGTCGCCGTCGTCCTCGAACGCCTCTACCCGGCCCGCTGACGCCCCCCGCCTGCCCGGCCATCCGCTGGGCGAGACCAGTTGTAGGATGACCGGGCAATCAGTTGTAGGATGACCGACGACTTGTAAGGCACGTGCGGTGGCATGCGGTGGCGTGCAGTGACGGAAGGGGCCCGGAATGACCAGCGACGGCAGCAGCCTGCAGGCGGCCGGGCGGCGTTCCCTGGTGGACACCGCGATCGACCAGCTGCGCGAGCAACTGGCCGGTGGAGTGTGGCCCGTGGGCTCGCAGATCCCCACCGAGCACGAGCTGGCCGAGCGGCTGCAGGTCGGGCGGAACACCGTGCGGGAGGCGATCCGGGTGCTGGTGCACGCCGGGATGCTGGTCTCCCGGCAGGGCGAGGGGACGTTCGTCCGCTCCACCAGCGACCCGGCGGCGGTGCTGCGCGGCGTCCAGCGCTCGGGCATCCGGGACGTCCTGGAGGTCCGCGCCGCGCTGGAGACCGAGGCCGCCCGGCTGGCCGCCCTGCGGCACACCCCCGAGGACATCCGGCGGATGCGAACCGCGCTGGCCCGCGAGGCCGAGGTGTTCGCGGCGCACCCCGAGCGGGCGAGCCGCGAGGCCACCGTCGAGCACGACCTGGAGTTCCACACCGCCATCGTCGACGCCGCGCACAACCCCGCGCTGGCCGAGGTGTACCGCTACTTCGGCGCCTCCGTCCGCGAGGCGATGACCGCCGCCTTCGGCGACCACGACATGCCCGAGGCGGTCGTGGCCACCCACGAGGCGCTGGTCGCCGCGATCGAGAGCGGTGACCCGGACCGGGCGGAGGCGGCGTGTCGTGCGCTGCTCGCCGGCCCGACCGCGGCCGTCGAGCAGCTGCTCGCGGCCATCGCGGCCCGGAAGTAGGACGGCGCGAGCCTCCTCCTGCCCGCCCCCGCATCCACGCACCTCCCGGAAAGAACAGCACATCCATGGCCGTCACCCGTGCCCAGCAGCCGGTTGTCACCACGTCCGCCCCGCTCCCCGTCCGCGCCCGGCTCGCCCATCCGCTCCTGCTGCTGACCGGCATCGTGCTGGTCGCGCTGAACATGCGGGCCTGCCTGGCCGCGATCTCCCCGATGGTCGGCGAGATCCAGCGGACCTTCGGCCTCTCCACCACCGCGAGCGGCCTGATCACCACCGTGCCGGTGCTGTTCCAGGGCGTCGGCGCCCCGCTCACTCCCCGACTGACCCGCCGGTTCGGCGCCGAGCGGGTGGTGCTGGGCGCGGTGCTGGTGCTGGGCGCGGGCGTGCTGCTGCGGGTGCTGCCCACCGTGTTCGCCCTGTACGCGGGCTGCGTGGTGATCGGCGTGGCCATCGCGGTGCTGAACGTGTCGATGCCGGGCCTGGTCAAGCGGGAGTTCCCGGACCGGGCGGCGACCATGACCGGCGTCTACTCCACCACCATGCTGGTCGGTGCGACCCTCGCCGCCGGCACCTCCGTCCCGCTGGAGCACGCGCTCGGCGGCGGCTGGCGGGCCTCGCTCGGCGCCTGGTCACTGCTCGCGCTGGTCGCGGCGGTGGCCTGGCTGCCGCAGGTGCTGCGCTCCCGTCAGGAGCGGGGCGCGGCGGCCGCGCCGGGCACCCCGGGTACGCCGGGCACGCCGGGCACGCCGATCGCGGGTGTCTGGAAGTCCCCGCTGGCCTGGCAGATCAGCCTCTTCATGGGCGTCTCGTCGCTGCTGGTGTACACCCTGGTGGCGTGGATGCCGACGATCCTGGCCGACCACGGCATGGACCGCGGCCAGGCCGGCCTGGTCTTCGCCTTCTCCAACCTGATGCAGGTGGCCGGCGCCTTCCTGGTGCCGCTGATGGCCGGCCGGATGACCAACCAGCGCGCCCTCGCGGTGACCATGGCCGTCCTGAACGGGCTCGGCATCGCCCTGCTGCTGGCGGCCCCCGTGTCGGCCGCGTGGGTGTCGGCGACCATCCTCGGCGTGGCCCAGGGCGGTTCGCTGGGCCTGGGCCTGGCGTTCATCGTGCTGCGGACCCGCAGTGCGGCCGGCGCCGCCCAGCTGGGCGGGATGTCGCAGGCGATCGGCTATCTGGTCGCGGCGGCCGGCCCGGTCGGCGCGGGCGCGCTGCACCAGCTCACCGGCGGCTGGGAGGCCACCCTGGCGCTGATGTTGGTGCTGGTGGTCGTGGTCGGCGCGGCCGGCTGGGGCGCGGGGCGCAACCGTACGCTCTGAGCCCCGCGGTACGGCTCACTCCCCGCCGGGTGACTCGTCAGCGGGCCACTCCTCGCCGGGCCACTCCTCGCCGGGTCACTCGTCTCCGGCCAGGGTCAGCCCGGCCAGCTTCACCGAGGCGAGCACCGTCGCCGCGACGGTGACCACCAGCAGCAGCGGAACGGCCGCCGCCAGCGAGACATCGGCGCCGATCGCGGTGTCCCCGGCGACCGCCTCGGCCACCGCCCGGCCCCACTGCTGGACGCTCAGCGTCCGGGCGCCCTCGACGAAGTTGCCGACCAGCGACTCCCAGACCAGCGCGTACCCCAGCCCGGCCACGACCGCGTGCCGGGTGACGACGCCGAGCAGCAGGAACAGCGCGCTGTACGCGGCCCCGGCGACCAGCACCGCCACGGTGTAGCCGAGCGCCACGCCGTCCCGGGTGCCGTACAGCAGCAGCCCGGCGAGCAGCGTCGGGACGACCGAGAACAGCCAGGTGACGCCGATCGCGACGGTCAGCTTGGTGGTGATGATCCGCCAGCGCGGCAGCGGCTTGGCGAGCAGGTAGACGATCGAGCCGTCGTCGATCTCGGTGGCGATGACCCCGGTGCCGACCACCAGGCCGAGGATCGGGACCAGGGTGCCGAGGCCGAGCTGGCCGAGGATCTTGACGGTCAGGCCGTGCGGGTCGGCGCTCGACCCGTTCGCGATGGCGGAGACGAGCAGCAGCAGGGCGGGGACCACCAGCAGCACGAGGCCGCGGCGGCGGCCCAGCAGCCCGCGCAGGGTCAGCCTGGCGACGGTGGGGTTCATGGTCGGTCGGCCCCTTCCTGGGCAACAACGGTCACGGCGGCGGGGACGGAAACAGCGGTACTCACGCGGAGACCAGGTACGAGAAGACGCTCTCCAGCGACTCGTCGGCCGGGGAGACGGTGTACAGCCGGATGCCGGCCTCCCGGGCGACCCTGGGCAGCAGGGTGGTGAAGCCCTGGAAGTCGACCGCCTCGATCCGCAGCGCCCGCTCCCGCTCGTCCACCTCGATGCCGGTGGTGGAGCCGTCGGCGATCAGCGCGGCGGCGAGCCGGCGGTCGTCGCCGGAGCGGACCAGGTACCGGTGCGGTCGGTCGGTCATCAGTCGGCGGATCTTGCGGAAGTCGCCCGAGGCCGCGTGCCGGCCGGCCACCACGACCTCGATGTGCCGGGCCAGTTGCTCGACCTCCTCCAGGATGTGGGAGGAGAACAGCACGGTGCGGCCGTCCGCACCGAAGCGGCGCAGCAGCTCCATCAGCTGGAGCCGCTGGCGCGGGTCCATGCCGTTGAAGGGCTCGTCCAGCAGCAGCGCGGCCGGGTCGTGGACCAGCGCCGAGGCCATCTTGACCCGCTGCTTCATGCCCTTGGAGTACGTCCCGGTGCGGCGGTCCTTGGCGTACGCCATCTCCACCAGGTCCAGGGCGCGGCGGGCGGCGGCGCCGGGCTGGGGCAGGCCGTGCAGTTCGGCGTTGGCGAGGACGAACTCCCAGCCGGTCAGGTAGTCGTACATCGACTCCCGCTCGGGGACCAGGCCGATCTGCCGGTACACCTGCTGGTTGCGCCAGATCGGCACTCCGTCCAGGGTGACCGAGCCGCTGGAGGGGGCGAGGAAACCGCTCATCATGTGGATGAGGGTGGACTTGCCCGCGCCGTTCGGCCCGAGGAGGCCGGTGACGCCGGGGCCGATGTCCATGCTGACGTCGTTGACCGCGACCACGTTCCCGAACCAGCGGGAGACCTTGTCGATGCTGATGGTGGCCATGCCGCCCTCTCTCAGACCTTCTTGTAGCGGCTCAGCAGCAGCCGGTACGAGCCGACCACCATGGCCACCGCGACGAGTGCGAACACCGCCACCCCGAGGCCGCCCGGAGCGTGCCGGCGGTCGAGGCCGGTACCGACGTCGAACAGCTCGTTGACCAGGGACTCCACCAGGTCGGTGGGCGAGATCAGCGCCGTCCACTGCGCGCCGTCGGAGCCGGTCGTGCCCGGGTTGCTGATGCCGACCGCGACGGCGGCCACCGCGGCGCTGACCGCCAGGTAGCCCATGATGGCGGCGACCCCGAACCCCCTGCGCGAGGTGGTGCCCGCGATCACCAGGGCCACCGAGGTCGGCACCAGGGCGTACAGGGCGGCCGCCACGAGGCCGTACAGGAACTGCCCGGTGTTGTGCGAGAAGTCCATCCCGCCGAGCAGCGCGCCGACGTACAGCACCAGCAACGGGGCCGCCATCAGCAGCAGTTGGGCGCAGACCATGGCGGCGAACTTGGCCCGCACGTAGTCGCTGCGGGTGATCGGGCGGGAGAAGTAGAGCGGCACGGTCTGGTACCGCAGGTCCCGGGAGAGCAGCACCGGCGCCTGGGCGGCGAGGAAGACCGAGACCACCAGGCTGAGGTCGGCGAGGTAGACCGGGAAGTCGACCGGCAGCTCGTCCTGCTTCATGGCGACCGCGATCGCCACGAAGATCACCGCGGGCACGGTGACCACGCCCAGTACCAGCATCGGCAGCACCTTGGACTTGCCGGAGCGGCCGAGGCCGTACGCGGCGCGCAGGCTCTGGGTGAAGAGCGAGCGGGTGGCGTAGGCGCGGCCGAGCCGGGGGCCGGTGTAGCCGCGGTAGCCGATGTCGTGGATGACGCCGGTGTCGGCGGGCCTGGTCTCAGGTGGCAGCGACATCGTCCGTCCCTCCCCTGCTGTCCTGGGCGTTGGTGGCGTTGGTGGTGTTGGGGGTGTTGGCGGTGCTCGGGGTGCCCGGCGCGTCGTGGTCCTCGGTGAAGAGTTCGGCGACCCGGTGCCGGCGCTGCTCCAACCGCACCAGCCCGAGCCCGAGTTCGGCGACGGTGTCGCGGATGGTGTCGTACGTCGACTCGTCGGCCAGCCGTACCAGCAGCAGGTGGGAGGTCTCGGCCTGCACCGAGAGGCCGGCCGCCGCGAGGCGTTCGCGGACGACCTCGGCGGGCTCGGGAGCGGCTGGCTCGGGAGCGGCTGGCCCGGGGCTCGCGGATTCGGCGGCGTGGTCCTGCGAACGGGTCTCGGGCGGGTCGGTGACCTCGACCGCGAGGACCGCCGTCGCCTCGGTGAAGGAGGCGGTGGAGGAGGAGCGCAGCAGCTTGCCGCCGTCGATGACGACCAGGTGGTCGCAGGTGCGTTCCAACTCGCCGAGCAGGTGGGTGGTGACCAGCACCGAGATGCCGAAGTCGGTGTGGACCCGGCGGATCAGCCCCAGCATCTCGTCCCGGCCGGCCGGGTCGAGGCCGTTGGTCGGCTCGTCCAGCAGCACCAGCTTCGGGTCGTGCACCAGCGCCTGGGCGAGCTTGACCCGCTGCTTCATGCCGGTCGAGTACCCGCCCATCGGCCGGTACCGCTCCTCGTAGAGGCCGACGTGCCGCAGGGTGTCCGCGGTGCGCTCCCGGGCCGCGGTGGCGGGCAGACCCGCCATCCGCGCCATGTGCACCACGAACTCCGTGGCGGAGACGTCCGGCGGCAGGCAGTCGTGCTCGGGCATGTAGCCGACCCGCTCGCGGATCTCGGAGCCCCGGGTGGCGACGTCCAGGCCGAGGACCTCGCCACGGCCGGAGGTCGCCGGGGCGAGCCCGAGCAGGATCTTGATCAGGGTGGACTTGCCGGCACCGTTGGCCCCGACCAGCCCGACCACCCCCGGCTGCACCTCGACGGTGAGCTGGTCGAGGGCGGTGACCCGGGGGAACCTCTTGGTGAGGCCGTCCGTCGTGATGACAGCTGTGGACACGCCCTCAACGTAACGGCGTTGCACGGAAACGGACATGAGCTGGAATGACGAGCCCGTCTGCTGCTGCGGTATGACGTCCCGGCCTTTCTCCCCTAAGGGTGGGCCGGCCTCGGCACCCGCCCGCACCCCCGACGTGCCCAGGCGCCGAGCAGCCCCAGTCGGGTGGGCCGCCCGGCGCCGCACGCGCCGCGGGTCAGCTGTGCGCGCGCTCCCAGAGCTCGGTGACCTTGCCGGAGGCGTCGATCGCCACCTTGTAGTCACCGGACGAGCACGGGTACGAGCCCTTCTCGTTGTGCGGCGTGGCGATGCACTCGTTGACGTGCTTCACCAGATCGGCCAGGTTGACGTCCTTCGGCGGCGCGAGCACCGACCTGAGGTGGCCCTTGGCGGTCGGCGCGAAGGGCGCGGTCTTGTCGGCGCCCACCGGCTCGAAGCCGACGTCGTCGACCCCGCAGGCGTCCTTGGTGTCCTTGTACACCAGGGTGGTCGCGGTGGTGCCCTTCGCCGGGTAGATCCACTTCTGCCCGGCGGGCAGCGGCTCGTGGGTGCAGAAGCCGTCGGGCTCACCGGAGGCGGTCGACGTGCCGGCCGGCGCGGGCTTCCCGGTGCCGGCCGGGGATCCGGTGGGCGCGGCGGGAGCCGCGGTCGGGGCGGCGGTCGGGGCTGCGGTCACGGGGCTGGTGGACCCGCCACCCGCCCCCTGGTCCGACGAGTTGTCCGGGCCGCAGGCCGTGAGGCCGAACGCGGCGGCGGCGACCAGGGCGGCGGCGAGCAGTGATCTGGAAACAGGCATGACGAAGGAACCCCCGTTGTAACGCATGATCAGATTGACGGTGCGGCGGACAGACTAGCGCCTGGCACCGACGGCCCCCCTCGCGCGGTCGCACCAACGCACCGCGCGGACCGGCGCGCCGACCTGCTGACGTACGGGCGCACCCACCGGAAACGGCAGCGGGTGCCACCCCGCAAGAGGTGGCACCCGCTGCCGAGCAGGATCAGGGAGTCAGGACGAGGGCCAGGGCCAGGGGGTCAGCGACGGCCGACGGCCCGGGTGGCGCCCACGAAGGGCAGCCGGAACGGGCTCGACGCCGCGGCCCCGCCCTCGGACGCGGACGGCGCCGGAGCGGCCTGCACCTTGGCGGACGGCGCGCCGGCGGCAGGGGCAGCGGCGGCAGGGGCGGCGGAAGCGGCGAACGGCTTCACGCCGCTGCTCGTGGTGTAGAACCCGAACAGGTCCACCACGATGTCGGTGCTGCCGACGTGGTTGAAGAAGTCGACGTAACCGTTGTCCCCCACCGTGGCGTTGACCATGTTGGGGATGGTCTGGCCCGCGGTGAAGTTCAGGTTGGAGGCGTCCGGCAGCCCGGCGCCGGTCGGCTCGGAGTCCACCGGCCCGCCGTCCGGGTACACGGTGATGAAGCTGTCCTCGGTCGGGCTGGTCGCCGTCACGTTGAGCAGCAGCGCGCCGATCCCCCAGTCCCGCGGCTGCAGGCCCCAGCCGACCATCGAGGTGCCGCCGGCGATCGGCGAGCCGCTGTCGCGGCTGTCGTACATCCGCTCCGGCGAGGTGGTGACCAGCACACCGTCGGTGGTCTGGCCGCTCGTGTCCGGGACGAAGTACCCCGAGGCGTCGACCACGATGTCGACCGGCGCGAACGCCGAGCTGAAGATGTCCACCGAACAGCCGCTGCCGAGACGGGCGATGGCCGTGTTGGCGATCGTCTGCCCCGGCGTGAAGTTGAGGGTGGAGGCGTCCGGCCGCGACTGTCCGTGCGGGTAGACCGTCAGGAAGCCCGCGTCCTGCGGCTCGGTGACGGTGACGTTGAGCGCCGCCGCCGTGGCCGCGGCCGGGAACCCGGCCGTCGCGCAGAGGTCCACCGTGACCGTGCCGCGGGCCGGCACGTGGGCGGGGCGGGTGTCCAGGGCGCGCCGGGGGCTGAAGCCGGTGTAGACGGCGCCGGTGGTGTCCGGGACGTAGTAGCCGACGACGTCGGCGACCAGGTCCAGGTCGCCGTCCGACCCGTTGAGCATGCTGACCGCGCCGCCCGCACCCAGCTGCACCGTCACCGCGTTGGCGATGGTCTCGCCCTTGGCGTGGTTCAGGCTGGACGCCGTCGGAACGGGCCGCCCGGCCGGGTAGACGGTGACGTACCCGGCGTCCTTCGCCTCCGTCGCGGTGACGTTCATGACCACGGCGACGGCATCGGCCGGGACGCCCGCGACACCGGCGACCTTCAGCGACCCGGTGCCGCGGCCCGCCAGCGTGCCGCCGTTACGGGTGTTGAGCACGCGCTGCGGCGCCGTCGGCACGAAGGTGCCCGCGATGCCCACCGAGATGTCCAGCGGCTTGGCCAGCGGCGTGCCGACCGCACCGAAACTGTGCACGCCGTCGGCATCCGTCACGGCGATCTCCACTGCGTACAGGCCGGCCTGGCAGCCCGTCGGCAGCGGACCGCCGGCACCCTCGGTGGTGGACGCGGCGGCGAACGGCAGGTTCAGCGAGACCGTCGTCGACAGGGTGCCGTCCGGCAGCGTGACGGACGCCGTCGGCGCGCAGCCCGCAACGGCCGGCCCGTGCGCGGTCACCGTGACCTTGGAGATCGCGACCGAGTCGGACACCGGGAAGGACACCGGCACCCCGCCCCCGCTCGGCGGCGCCTGACGCTGCAACGACACGTCCCCGATCGACACGCCGCCTGCCGACTGCAGCGCCGGCGCGGCCGCCGACCCGGTGCCGGCCGAAGCGGCGGGCGCCGCCAATCCGGCCGCGGCCAACCCCGTCACCGCCGTCAGCGCCACCGCGGTGGCACGCCGCAGCCGGCGGTTCCTGGATATGTCTCTACTCATGCCGTGCCGTCCTTCATGGGGGGACTCGTCACCAACGGGCGGGGCATGGCAGAGCCCGACACTCCAGAGACCACCCCCACGGAAATTCGCCCAGATACTAGCGGCCCCCTCCGACACCCGAAGACCCGGCGGAGCCCACGCCGAGAACCCCGGCTTTCACAGCGCGAACATCTACGACCACCTACGAGACCAGCTGCCGGGCTGTCGTTCCCGTGAAGGCCGGTTTGGAGACCGCCGGAGCGCGCCTGGACACTGAAGGCCCGCTCCGGCGGCCACCGTCAGCCGAGCTGGGCGAGGCCCTCGGTGGCGATGCGCTCGAAGACGTCGAGGTCGTTCTCGAAGATCGAGTCGGGGACCGGCCAGTGGATGACCAGCTCGGTAATGCCCAGCTCCTGGTACTTGCCGGCCCAGTCGACGAAGGCGTCCACGGACACCAGCGGCTTCTCCGCCGTCGAGCCCTGGAGCAGCACCTTCTCCAGCGTCGCCACGTCCCGGCCGGTCGCCTCGCAGGCCGCCGTCAGCTTCTCGATCTGCTTCGCGATGACCCCGGGCGCCTGCTCCACCGGCACGTCCGCGGGCCCCTTCGGGTCGCCGTACGTCACCCAGCCCTGCCCGTACTCGGCGGCCAGCCTCAGCCCGCGCGGCCCGGTCGCGGCCACGTAGAACGGCACCCGCGGCGTCTGCACGCAGCCGGGGATGTTCCGCGCCTCGACCGCCGAGTAGTACACGCCCTCCCGGGTGGTGGCGTCGGTGCGCAGCAGCTCGTCCAGCAGCGGCAGGAACTCGCCGAACCGGTCCGCCCGCTCCTTCGGCGACCACGCCTCCTGGCCCGTCGCCGTCGCGTCGAACCCGACCCCGCCGGCCCCGATCCCCAACGTCAGCCGCCCGCCGGACACGTCGTCCAGCGTGATCAGCTCCTTGGCGAGCGTCACCGGATGGCGAAAGTTCGGCGAGGTCACCAGCGTGCCGAGCCTGATCCGCTCGGTGGCCGTGGCGGCGGCCGTCAGCGTCGGGACCGAGCCGAACCACGGCTCCTCCCGGAAGCTCCGCCACGACAGGTGGTCGTAGGTGTACGCGGCGTGGAAGCCGAGCTCCTCGGCCCGCCGCCAGATCTTCTGCCCCTCGCTCCACCGGTGGATGGGGAGGATCACGGTACTCAGACGCATACCGGCGACCCTACGTCGTCGGACGTCCGTGGTTCCGGTCAGTCGCTGCCGCCGCACCCCGGAGCGGTGCGCCACCGGTCGGCGACGGCGGCCGCGTGCACGAAGTGCGCGGCGGCCTCGGCGTCGCGGCCGAGCAGGCGGGCGAGCTCGCCGAGCGTGTACGCGACCGGGCGGACCGCCAGGGTGAAGCCCGCGGAGGGCGGCGGCGCGTCACGGTGGGGGAGCAGGGTGTCGTACAGCTCCTCGGCCCGCTCCTTCGCGCCGAGCGCCACCACGGCCATCGCACGGAAGGTCGCGAGGACCGTGAGGAGGTAGTCCGTGCGCAGGGGCCCGACCCCCGCGAGGACCGCCCGGGCCTCGTCCTGCTGCCCGGCGGCGCACAGGGCCGCCGCGAGCAGGTCCGACATCGACGGGCCGTACTCTTCGCTCAACTTCCGGGCCTGCGGGACGAGTTCGCCGAGCCTGCCCTGAGTGGCCCGGATCGTCGCGGTCGCGATCTGCAGGAAGCCGTCGGCGTGCGGAGAGCCTTGCCTGGCCATTCCGGCGGTGGCTTCGGCGTACAGCTCCTCGGCGTCCTCGGTGCGCCCCTCGATCAGCGCTCGCGTCGCCAGCGCGGTCTGACCGACCACGACGGGCCCCGGCATCCGGTAGGCCCGGGCCAGTTCCACGCACGTGTCGATGTGGCCGTAAGCACCGGCGACATCGCCTGCGGCAGCGGCAGTTGTCGACAGGCTGAGCAGGCCGAACCAGCGGAAGGCGGGCAGGTCGTGCTCGGTGGCGAGCCGGACGAGCTCCTCGCTCCGCACCGCCAGCTCGCGTCCCTCGCGATCGGCGTCGAGTTCGCGGAGCAGCGCCGCGAGCGCCCTCGCGAGGAGGCCGGGATCGCCCAGGGCCGTGGCGATCTCGACGGCTTCCTCGGCCGCGGCCCGCGCCCGCGGGCTCCGTACGTCGGACAGTTCGGCACAGGAGGCGAGCAGCAGCCTGCACCGGTCGGCGGGCGCCAGATCCGGCAGGTCCAGCGACCGGCCGAGCAGCACGACGACGGGCTCGTCGACCGCGCCGTACGGCCGGGTCTGCCACGGCGTCGGCTCGGACCAGGCAGTCAGCGCGCGGACCAGCAGCTCGCTCCGGCCGGTGCCGACCGCGCATTCGATCGCCCGCTGCCGGCTCGCGCGGGCGGCCATGACCGCCCCGGCCCGCACCTGGGCGCGCAGCAGCCTGCCCAGCAGGTCGATGCGTTCCGCCTCCCGGTCCTCCGACGGACCGGCCGGGGTCCGGTCGAAGCAGTCCAGCGCCGCGGCGAGCAGGTCGGCCGCCGTGTCGTGGGCGTAACGGCTGATCGCCAGGTCGGCCGCGCGCAGGCAGTAGTGAACGCCCTTGGCGGCCGTGGCCGATGCCGCGGCCCGCGCGAAGTGGTGGGCCAGCGCGGACACATCACCCGAACCGAGCCGCTCCAGGCCGGCCGCGATCCGCCCGTGCATGCGCCTGGCCCGCAGGCCGCTCAGATCGGCGAGCAGCGTGTCGCGCACCAGCGCGTGCGTGAACCAGACGCGGCCCGGGGCCGGTTCGGTCAGCAGCCCGGCGACCAGACCGGCGTCCAGCGCGCCCAGGACTCCGTCCTCGTCGGTGTCCGCGGCAACGACCAGCAGCTCGACGTCCGCCTCGCGCCCGACGACCGCGGCCAGCCGCAGCACCGCCACCACGGCCTCGGGGAGGCGCCCGAGCCTGCGGCGCAGCACGTCCCGGACCCCCTCCGGCACCTCGGACAGGGCCACCAGCGCACCTTCGCTACCGAGCAGTCGGGCGCTCTCCCAGACGTAGAAGGGATTTCCGCCGGTGCGTTCGGCGAGCGCGGCGACCGTCCCGGCGTCCACCGGCCCGGCACCCACCGCCTTGATCACCTCGGCGACGGCCGACGCGGGCAACCCCGGCAGCGGCAACCGCAGCGGCGACCGCCCCGCGAGCACGGCGAGCTGGTCCGCGAGCGGGCCCTCGATCTCGTTCGGACGGTAGGCGGCCACGACCAGGACCGGTGTCCCCGGAGGCAGGTCGGTCAGGCCGGTCAGCAGGGCGAGCGTCTCGGCGTCGGCCCAGTGCAGGTCGTCCAGCAGCACGGCCAACGGCCGCTCCCGGGCCACCGCCGCGAGCCACTGCGACACCGCGCGGTTCAGGCGGAACCGGCCGGCGGCCACGTCCTCGTCCGGGCCCCGGCCGGCTGCGCGGTCGGAGAGCAGCGGGGCCAGGATCTCGGCTGACTCGGCCGGGGGCGGCGCAGCGGCGGCGATCGTCCGCAGCGCCGCCACCCAGGGCCACGCGGGTGGCGCGCCCTCGTCGTCGGTGGCCTGGCCGACCGCGACCAGCCAGCCGTCGCCACGGAGCCGCTCGCCGAGCCGCTCCAGCAGCTCCGACTTTCCCAGGCCCGCCTCGCCCGTGACCAGCGCGACCCCGGGCCCCGCGGTGGCCGCCCGGCCGGCGGCCTCCACCAGCCGGGCGGATTCGGCCTCGCGGCCGACGAACGGGCGCGCGTCAGCGGCTGGTCGGCGCGACGGTGCCGGGACGTTCCGTCCCTCGGGCGGGGTCGGCGGCCGGTGCTGCGGGGCCTCCGTCGCGGCCTGCAGCACCGTGGTGCGACCGCCCAGGATGGCCGCTTCGAGCTCGTTCAGCGCGGGCCCCGGGTCGAGGCCCACCTCGGCCGCCAGGACCGCGCGGGCCCGGCGCAGCGTCGCCAGCGCGTCGGCCTGCCGGCCCGCCGCCCACAGCGCCAGCGCGTGCAACCGCCAGCCTTCCTCCCGCAACGGCTCGTCGAACGTGAGCAGTTCGGCGTCGGGAACGGTCACGGCGGCCTGCGCCGACCTCAGTCCGGCGACCACGTTCAGCTCGCGCGCGACCAGCCGCAGCTCGTCGAGACGGGCGATCTCGGCCCGGGCCCAGGACTCGTCGACGAACTCGGCGTACGCCGTGCCCTGCCACAGCGACAGCGCCTCGCTGAGCAGGCGCCGCGCGGTCTCCGGCGGCCGCTGCGGTTCGCGCGCCTCGCGCAGCAGCCGCTCGAACCGCCAGGCGTCGACGGCGCCGTCGGGCAGGCGCAGCGCATACCCGGGTGGTGCGCTGACCAGCAGGGTGGCCGGAGTGCGCGGCGCCCTGCCGGGCTCCAGCAGCCGTCGCAGGTTCGACACGTACGCCTGCAGTGACGTCACCGCCCGTGCGGGCGGGGCCCCTTGCCAGATCTCCTCGACCATCCGGTCGACCGAGACGACCGCGCCGCGCGCCACGGCCAGCCGGGCCAGGACCGCGCGCTGCCGCCGGCCGCCGAGCGGGACTGGCCCGCCGTTCCACTCGGCCGCGAACGAGCCGAGCACGCGTATGGAGACCATCACCAGGCACATCGTAGAGGGCCCGATGTTCTCCAAGTCGCTTCCAAATGCCCTCCAGGGGCCCCCGGCGAGGCTTCTCGCATGGACACCACGAACGCACCAGTGCAGACCCGTCCGAACACCCGGGAGATGGTGGTCATCCACCGCGGACTGCGCCGCGAGTCGCGACTGCTCATCGAGCTGATCGCCGCCGCGGCTCCCGGAGACACCGCCCGCGCCCGCGTCCTGGCGGGCCACTTCCGCGACTACCGGCTCGGATTGAGCAACCACCACCACGGCGAGGACGAGTTCCTGTGGCCTCCGCTGCTGGCCAGGGTCGACCTCGAAGCCGACCTGGTCCTGCGGATGGAGGCCCAGCACGAACGTGTCGCCGCCACCCTCGCGGCGGCCGAAGCCGCCCTGCCCGCCTGGGAGTCGGGGGCCGGAGAATCGGAACGCGACACGCTCACGGCAGCCCTCGCCGAGCACCGCACGGTCCTCGTCGAGCACCTCGACGAGGAGGAGACCTCACTGCTCCCGCTCGCGGCAACGCACTTGTGGCTGCACGAATGGACCGCGATGGGCGAACACTTCCTGGCCAACACGCCCAAACCCAAGCTGCTGTTCTTCCTCGGCATGGTCCTCGAGGAGGCCGACGCGGCCGAACGCTCGGCGATCCTCGGCGGCCTGCCACTCCCCGCCCGACTGCTCTGGTACGCCGTCGGCCGCGCGCAGTACACCCGCGCCACCCGCCGGGTCCGGGGCTGACCGCCCCGACCGCCTCCGCCCGGACCGCCTCTCCTCCCCGAAAGACAGGAAAGCCATGAAGCGCTTCACCACCGTCCTCACCGCCCTGAGCGGCCTGTTCCTCCTGTACATCGGCCTCCTCTACCTACTGGACCCTCAGACGGCCGCAGCCGGATTCGGCCTGCCGAGCTGGCCCCAGCACGAGGGCACGGGCTTCCTCACCGTCAAGGGCGGCCGCGACATCTCCATGTGCCTGGGCGTCTTCGCGCTCCTGCTGAGCGGCCACCGCAAGGCTCTCGGCTGGATGCTGCTGGGGCTCACCTTCGCGCCCGTCACGGACATGCTGACGGTCCTGGGCAACCACGGGTCAGCCGGCACCGCGTACGGCGTCCACGGCCTCGCCGCCGCAGTGGTCGCCCTGAACGCCGCACTCCTCCTGCGCGAACGCCCCACCCCGACCCTCGCCTGAACAGGTCGTGCACCCAACCGCGGACATGTCCGGGAAGGACGACGACCCGCCGGGAGCTGTTCACGCCCCGAGCGCCGGCCAACGGTCCTTCCCGTCATCCCGGCAGGTGATGGGTGAACGAGGTGTGGGCGACCCACGATGACGACACCCGCGCTACCGCTGGTGTGGCGCCATGAGTGCATTGGGCAGGGCTTGACCGGCAGCTGGACAAGGGCGAGGCGGTCCGGATCATCGACCACTTCGTCCTGCCGGACCGCGTGCCGGGCCGTTCGGCGGTGGTGACCGGTTCGTCGCCGTAACGGTGAACGCAGACTCCTGCCGGTTAGTAGCGACCCATGTGCGGCATGGCTTTCTCCGCCAACTCGATGATCGCTCGCGCCTTCGGCAGATCTTCCGCGACCTCCTCGGCGGTGATCGGCGGAGCTTCAGCAGATCGGTACTCACTCTCGTTCCGGCGGACACGCATGCGGCCGAACGGGCGCAGAATGCCGCCGAGCGGTGGGTCCAGCTGTGCCTTCACCACCTCCTAGACCGCGACATGGCCACCCCTGCTCGTGGCGCGAAGACCCTGGTTCACCAGGACCGCCGCAAGCGCCTTGCGCGCAGCATCGTAGGAGCTCCGCCACGACAGATGGTCGTACGTGCAAGCGGCGTGGCACCCGAGCTCCTCGGCCCGACGCCAGCTCTACTGCCCCTCGCTCCGCCGGTGGATGGGCAGGGTAGCGGTACTCAAGCGCATGCGGTGGCGATACGCGCGCGAATCGGCGGGGCTTCGGACCGCCCGCACGTCGGCACGGGCAGGTTGGCTAGCGTGAGGCCATGGGCACGTCGAGCAGGCGGGAACTGGCCGCGTTGGTCGACGAGGCGACGGTCGGCCCCTGCGACGAGCACGAGCTGCACCCGCGGCGGATCCCGGCAGACGATCGGGCTGCTGGACCTTCCCCTGCTGGACCCGGTTCCGGAAGGGGCGGAGTGGGTCGAGGCATATCGCTAGTACTGGGTTCAGGACTGAGAGGGCTCGCATGACTGCTGCTGTACGGCGCGAGGACGAGGCGTCGTTGCGGATCCTGATCGAGCGAAGCTCCGAGCTGAAGGGCGAACTCGTCTCCTTCGCTCAAGGCGCGCGCTTCGACCGGTGGTTGACCCCTCTCCTCCTGGAGGCAGCAGGCCCTGAGCGGCTGCTGGACGAGGCTGAGGCGATCCGGATCATCGACGCCTTCATCCTGCGGTACCGCTTGCCGGACGGTTCGACCGTGGTGGAGCAATTCGTCGCCAGGCGGCGGGACTTGAGCGAATCCGACCGGGCGATGCTGCTCGGCTGGGGTGACCCGGTCGAGGGCGTCTTCGAGATCCAGCGCAAGGACGGGGACGCCGTCGTCCTGCTGAACCTGGTCGACGACCTGGAGTACCGCACCTACTCGAACGTCGGGCGGGCGGCCTTTCGTGGGGTGTCCACGGGTGGATTCCTCCTCGCCTGCCTGGTGCCCGTTCACTCGGCCGAGGGGGCGTGGCTGATCTCGGGCGCGATGTCGTCCTACCCGAAGTCCAGCGCGACCGAGATCGCCCGGGCCGCACTCCACTTGGCCGCCAGCCAACCCGAACTGGTCTTCCGTAACCCCGAGAAGATCGCGCAGGGATGGGAGTCGATGCGGGCGGACCGGGCAGCGTTCGTCGAGTTCTGCGGCAGCGACGAACTGGTCCTTCCCCCGGCCGAGGTCGAGGAGAGGCTCAACGCCTACTACCGGCACCGGCAGGAGGCCGCAGTCCCCGAGCGGCCCGACCGGGCCAGGGGCAGGCGGCTGCCCGGAATCGAACTGCCGGTAATCGAACTGCCGACCTTCGAACTGCCGCAGACCCTCGCGGACTCCGACACGGTCGGCGTCATCTACGACGAGGTCGACGGACTCAACTTCTACGCCGACTACGGGATGCTTCGGGACCTCTTCGCCGAGCCGGCCCTCTCAGGCCGCAGGCAGCACCAGGACGTGCTGCGCGCATACCTGCGCGACGAGTCGATCGCGCCACTGCCGATCCTCCGCCTGGCCGCCGCCTACCCCGAGACCGTCGACGCGGTGTTCCGCAAGCTGCTGCGGAAGCCCGGATTTACCTGGGCCGAGCACGGAGAAGCTCTGCTGCGCCGGCGCAAGCCCCGGTACTACGCGCAGGAGCCCCGGCCCGCCGTCTCCGTCATCGGCGAGCGGCTCGGCGAGCTCGCTGCCGGCGCCGGCGCCGGACGGCAGAAGTTCACCAGGGCCCGGCGTGTGCCGCGCCGACCCGACCGTCCGCAACCGCGAACGCCGGCTTCCGGTGGCCAGTAGCGGCCCAGGTGCGGCACGGCCCGACCTCTCACGTTTCGGCGTCTCAAGTGCGACCGCGAGCCGGGAGGCGGACCGGTTGACCCAGCCGGCCCAGCGGGCGCAGCCGGCTCCGCGTCGGGGCGGGTGGGACGAGGCCCGCCCACGGCCGTCGGGGTAGGCGGTGGTGGTGTTCACGCTCGGTACGACTGGGGGCGGCGTTCGGGCTCGCACGGGTTGAGGCGTGGAAGCGGCCCGCAAGACCAGCCGGTACGCGCGACCGAGAAGGCGGCGCCGGTCTCCGAGGGTTTCTCGGGGACCGGCGCCGGGTGTTGCTGCCGTTCGGTGGGAGGGGTTACACGTAGTACCCGAGGACGTCGGCGATCAGATGCGTCGGCCCCCAACCCGCGTTGAGCAGGTTGACCTTGCCGTCCGCACCGACCGGCACCACGACCAGGTTGGGGGTCGTCTGGCCGGCCACCCAGTTGAGGTTGGACGACGTCGGCTGCTCCGTGCCCGAGGGCCACACGGTCAGGTGGCCGTCCCCCGCGGGCTCGGTCACCGTCACGTTCAGGACCACGGCCTTCGCACCCTGCGGCACACCGCCCCGGCCCGCGACCTGGAGCGACACCGTGTCGTTCGCCGGAACCTTGTCGTTGCCCGGTCGACCGATGCCCTCACGCGAGTCCAGCAGCCGCGACGGGTCCACCGTCGAGAAGGTCGACCCCGCCGCACTGTCCGAGTAGTACCCGAAGACATCCGCGATCAGGTGGGTGGGGCCCCAACCCGCGTTGAGGAGATTGACCTTGCCGTCGGCACCGACCGGGACCACGACCAGGTTCGGAGTCGTCTGGCCGGCCACCCAGTTCAGGTTGGACGACGTCGGCTGCGCCGTACCCGAACGGGCATCCGGGCCGGTGGGGGGCGTGCCCGGGGGGTGCCGGTGGGGTGCCCGGGGGCGTGCCGGAGCGCACGGGCTCGCCTCCCGGCAAGGGGACGGGGCCCGGCCGGCGCTACGGGTGGGGGCGGGTCCGTTGCGCGGGGAGGCTCGGGACGCCGGCGCCGGTGCCGGCGCCGGCGCGGCGGGCGAGGTCGGCGACGGTGTGGAAGAGGACGTCGCCGAGCAGCACCGGGTCGCGTGAGGTGTCGGTCGCGTCCGGGGCCGGGGAATCGGGGCGGGCGGGCGAGGGCGGCTGGTCACGGAGCTGGCGAGTGGGCATGGCTCTTCCTGCCGACGGGGTGGCCGTCGGCAGTCCTGCCCGCCGTGGCCGGGCCGACAACCCCGGGCGGGGGCGGATCGGCCGGAAACGGCGCACGAAGGGCCGGATCAAGCCCCGGACCTGCCCTGGACCTGCCCTGGACCTGCCCTGGACCTGTCTCGGGCCTGCCACGGACGTGCCCCGGAGGACCGCGGCGGCCCGCCCGGGACGCCGTCCGAGCGCCCGCGGGACCGGCGAACAGTCGCCGAACGGCCGCCGGCCCGCCGCCGCGCACGGCCCGCTGCCGGGGCGGTGCCCCGGTGACGCCGATGGGCGAAGATGGACCGGTGACCGAACCCCGCACCGCTCCCCGCCTCATCGCCACCGACCTGGACGGCACCCTGCTCTGCTCCGGCGGCACCGTCACCGACCGCACCGCCGCGGCGCTGGCGGCGGCCGAGGCGGCCGGGGTGCAGGTGGTGTTCGTGACCGGGCGGCCGCCGCGCTGGATGCAGCAGGTGAGCCCGCACATCGGCGGCCACGGGGTGGCGATCTGCTCGAACGGCGGCGCGGTGGTGGACGTGCGGCGCGGCGAGCTGCTGGAGTCCTTCCCGCTGACGGTGGAGACCACCCTGGCGGTGGTCGAGGCGCTGCGGGCCAGGCTGCCCGGCACCGCGTTCGCCTTCGAGTACCCGGACGGCTGGGCCCGCGAGGCCGGTTACGCGGTGCCGATGTGGGGCGACGACCTGGAGCACGCGGTCGGTTCGGCGGAGGAGCTGCTGGAGACCGGCGGGCCGGTGCGGGGCCTGTACAAGCTGCTGGCCAAGCACCCGGACCTGGATCCGGACAAGTTCCTGGCCGAGGCCCGGGCGGCGGCCGGGCACCTGGCGGAGATCACCCGCTCGGCGCCGATGCCGCTGCTGGAGATCAGTGCGGCCGGTGTCACCAAGGCCAGTACGCTGGCCCGCTGGTGCGCCGCGCACGGGATCGACCGCAGCGAGGTGGTGGCCTTCGGCGACATGCCGAACGACCTGGAGATGCTGGCCTGGGCCGGCACCGCGTACGCCGTCGCCAACGCGCACCCGCACGTGCTGGCGGCGGTGGCGCTGCACGCGGCGAGCAACGAGCAGGACGGCGTCGCGGCGGTGCTGGAGGAGCTGCTCGGCTTCGCCTGACCGAGCCGCCCCCGCTCCCTCCCGGACAACTCGCTTAGCCGAAGCGACCGTTGACGTAGTCAGAGGTCCGCTGGTCGTGCGGGCTGCCGAAGACCTGCCCGGTCGGCCCGGCCTCGACGATCCGGCCCGGGGTGTCGTGGGTGGCCAGGAAGAACGCGCAGGTCTGCGAGACCCGCTGGGCCTGCTGCATGTTGTGGGTGACGATCACGATGGTGAGCCGCCCGCGCAGTTCGGCGATGGTCTCCTCGACCCGCCGGGTGGACGTCGGGTCGAGCGCCGCGCACGGGCCGCTCGATCAGCAACTCTCTGACGGCTTGGGCGAGTTCGTCCTCGCTCCGGTACGTCCGCACGCCGACACCGAGCGGTCTGCCGTTGGCGGCGCGCAGCACCCACCCGACGCAGCGGTCGCCCACCGGCACGGTCAGCAGCCGCGGGCCGCGCCGCTCAGCGGCCATCGGTGCGTCTCAACGGCGGTGCGTTGGCGGGTAGTTCTCGCGGTGGCTGCTTGGCGAGCAGCACCACGAACCGCCGGAAGGCGTTCTGGCAGGTCGCGTAGCGTTCGTACGCACGGCTGGAGCGCACCTCGGGGAGGCCGCGCGAGCCGGGGATGACCCAGACCCAGCCGATGCCGTCCCGGACGTGGGTGATGCGCGCGGTCAGCTCGTCCGCGCCGAGGCGCAGGCCGTCGAAGCCGCGTTCGGCCTCGCCGGCCGTTTCGAACGCGGCCGGGGTGATCGCGACCACCCGGCCGTTGGGCGCCTTGAGCTGCCACCGGTAGCGCCCGTCCGCGGCCCGTTCGGTGCGGAACCCCCCTCGACTTGCCCCTGCTGCGGTGCGACCGCGGCCGGAAGCGTCCACTGCCCCCTCCGTCCGGTTACCGTCGGGTCTCCCCTCCGGGACGGAGCAAAGCTATGTGTGCACACGGAGCGGCCGAAAGCCCAGAACGTTCACAACTTGCGCCGTTGGTCGGGAAGTTCTCCCTCGTTTAACTTTCACTTGTCTTGGCCCGACGGCCCCGGAGCCGGCCCGGGAGCCGGGCCCGGCGCCCCCGGGAGCCGGGCTCGGCGGCGGCCGGACCGGGCTCAGAGCCGGGCCGTCCAGCGCACCCTCGTCCCCTTGCGGTGGGGCCCGCTCTCGTGCCACGCGTCGCCGCCGAGCGCCTCCGCGCGCCTGGTCAGGTTGAGCAGTCCGCTGCGCCGGCCGCCCGCCGGGATGCCCACCCCGTCGTCGGTCACGGTGAGCAGGACGCCCGGCCGCCCGTCGCGGTCCGGCCACTCCGGGTCGCCGCCCATCGGCCGGCCGTCGTCGCTCAGGTGGACGGTCGCCTCGACCTCCACGCCGACCCGGGAGGCCCGCGCGTGCCGCGCCGTGTTGGACAGCATCTCCCGCAGGGCGGCGAGCAGTTGACGGCCGGTCTGCTCGCCCACCAGGCTCTCCACCGGTCCGACGAAGCTCACCGAGGGCTTGAACCCGAGCGCCGCCGCGGCCTGGCTGGCCTCCCGCAGCACCCGGGTGCGCAGGGTGTCCGGGGCGTCGCCGTGGTTGTCGTGCTGCAGGGCGTAGATGGTGGTGCGGACCTCCTGGATGGTGGCGTCCAGCTCGTCCACCGCCTTGCCGATGCCGGTCCGCACCTCGGGGACGATCGCCCGCCGGGCGGCGCTCTCCAGCATCATCCCGGTGGCGAACAGCCGCTGGATCACCAGGTCGTGGAGGTCGCGGGCGATCCGGTCGCGGTCCTGGAAGACGGCCAGGCGCTGCTGGTCGCGCTGGCCCTCGGCGAGCCGCAGGGCGAGGGCGGCCTGCGAGGCGAAGGTCTCGGCGAGCTGCTTCTCGCCGTCGGTGAACGGCAGCGCGCCGACCGGCCGCCAGACGCAGAGCCCGCCGAGCACCCGCCCGGCGGAGACCATCGGCACGGCCATGGACGGGCCGAAGCGGCGGGCGAGCCGGATCACCACGGTCGGGTCGCTGGACATGTCGTCCAGGTAGACGCTCTCGCCGGCCAGCAGCCGGGCCGCGAAGCTCTCCTTGGGCAGCAGTTCGCCGCGGACGAACTCGGCCAGCTCGCCGGAGGCGTGGGCGACCCGCAGCTGCCCGTCGCGCTCGCCTTCGGGGCCGGTCGGCAGGAGGATCATGCCGAGCGCGGCGTTCGCCAACTCCCGTACCTGTTCGGCCGCGACGGTCAGCGCCGACTCAGCCTGCTCGGCGGAGAGCAGCGCGGTGGCGACGGCGGCGGCGCCGGCGATCCAGCGCTCGCGGCGGCGGCCCTCCTCGTACAGCCGGGAGTTCTCGATCGCCACGCCGGCCGCCGCGGCGAGGGCGTGCACCACCTGTTCGTCCTCGGGGGTGAAGGCGCCGCCGCCCTTCTTCTCGGTGAGGTAGAGGTTGCCGAACACCTCTTCGCGGACCCGGATCGGCACGCCCAGGAAGGTCACCATCCGCGGGTGGTCCGGCGGGAAGCCGGAGGAGCGCGGGTCGGCGCCGAGGTCGGCCAGCCGCAGCGGTTCGGGGCGGTCGATGAGCGCGCCGAGGATGCCGCGGCCGTCGGGCAGTTCGCCGATCGCGGCGGCGGCCTCGTCGTCCACGCCGACGTGGATGAAGTCGGCCAGGCCGCTGCCGCCGGGGGCGATCACGCCGAGTGCCGCGTACCGGGCGTCGACCAGCTCGGCGGCGCCGGTGGCGATCCGGTGCAGGGTGGCGTGCAGGTCCAGTCCGGCCCCGATGGAGACCACCGCTTCCAGCAGCCGCTGCATCCGGTCGGTGACCGCGGCGGCCGACTGCAGGCGCTCGGCGACCTCGGTGACCAGGGTGTCCAGTCCGAGCGAGGCGATCTCGGGCACCCGGTGGGGTGTCGGGTCGGGGGTGGCCTCGGGCAGGTCGGTCGTCGGGTCCATGAAGAAAGCCTAGTTTGTATGCTTTTCGTCCGAAGGGTGGCGCGACTAGCCGAGCACCGGGACCGGCACCGGCGCCGGCAGCCCGTCCGCCTCCCGCTCCCGCCGCCACATCGCGTGCAGCCGCCCGTCCGGGTCGGCGACCAGCTCCGACCAGCGGCCCCGCTCGACGACCCGGCCGCCGTCCAGCACCAGCACCTCGTCCACCGTGGCGTCGTCCAG
Organism: Kitasatospora sp. NPDC023385; assembly: GCF_055664045.1. Classification (NCBI taxonomy): domain Bacteria; kingdom Bacillati; phylum Actinomycetota; class Actinomycetes; order Kitasatosporales; family Streptomycetaceae; genus Kitasatospora; species Kitasatospora sp. NPDC023385. The sequence continues at coordinate 116,026 of NZ_JBVOOL010000018.1, forward strand.
CCCGGCCAGCCGGTGGGTGATCAGCACGGTGGTGCGGCCCTCGGTGGCGGCCAGCAGGTCGGCGGTGAGCGCGTCGGCGGTGGGCAGGTCCAGGTGCTCGGCGGGCTCGTCCAGGACCAGGACGGGGAAGTCCGCGAGCAGCGCCCGGGCGAGCGCCAGCCGCTGCCGCTGGCCACCGGAGAGCCGGGCGCCGTGCTCGCCGACCATGGTGTCCAGGCCGTCCGGCAGGCCCTCGGTCCAGTCCAGCAGCCGGGCGGCGGCGAGCGCGGCGCGCAGCTCGTCCTCCCCCGCGGCCGGCCGGGCGAGGCGCAGGTTCTCGCGCAGCGAGCTGTCGAAGACGTGGGCGTCCTGCGCGCAGAGCCCGATCACCCGGCGGACGTCCTCGCCCGCGAGCGCGCGGCTGTCCACAGCCTGTGGACGGCCGGCGGCGAAGGTGACCGCTCCGGCGCTCGGCTCCAGGAAGCGCAGCAGCGCCTGGGCGAGGGTGGTCTTGCCGGAGCCGGACGGGCCGACCACGGCGATCCGGCGGCCGGCGGCCAGGTCGAGGTCCACCCCGGCGAGCGCGTCCACCGGCTGCCCGGGGTGGCGGACCGTCAGCCCGCGGACGGCGACCGGCAGCGGCCGCGCGGGCAGCTCCAGCGGCTCGACGGGCTCCGCGACCGGGGCGGGAGCGTCCAGCACCTCGTCCAGCCGGGCCCGCGCGGCCCGGCTGCGCCGGCGGGCCTGGACGGCGAGCGGCATCCCGGTGACCGCCTCGAAGGCGGCCAGCGGGGTCAGCACCACCACGGCCAGGCAGACCGGCGCCAGCGCCCCGCCGCGCACCCCCTGGACCCCGACGGCCGCCGCGGCGGCCACGGTCAGCCCGGTGAGCAGGGCGATCAGCCCGGTGCCGAGCGCCGTGCCGGCCGCCGAGCGGGCGGCCAGCCGGGTCAGCGCGGCGTCGGCGGCGCGGACGGCGGCCAGCCGGCCGGGCAGCGCACCGGCCACGGTCAGCTCGGCGGTGCCGGTGAAGGCGTCCACCACGGCGGTGGCGAGGCGCCCGCGCGCCGGGGCCTGCCGCCGCTCGGCGCCGGCCGACCAGCGGGCGGCCAGCGCCGGCACCACCGCGCCCGCGAGCAGCAGCCCGAGGCCGAGCACCGCGCCGGCGGCGGGCAGGAAGGCGGCCAGCGTCACCGTCGAGGCCACCGCGACCACGCCCGCCACGGCGGCGGGCAGCCGCCAGCGCAGGTAGTGGTCCTGGATCGCGTCCACGTCGGCGACCAGCCGGGAGAGCAGGTCGCCGCGCCGGAAGGCGGGCAGTCCGGCCGGGGCGAGCACGCTCAGCCGCCGGTAGACGGCGGCCCGCAGGGCGCCGAGGGTGCGCAGCACCGCGTCGTGCGAGACCAGCCGCTCGGCGTAGCGGAAGACGCTGCGGCCGATGCCGAAGGCCCGGACGGAGGTGACGGCCATCATCAGGTAGAGCACCGGCGGCATCTGCGAGGCCCGGGAGATGAGGTAGCCGGAGGTGGCCATCAGCGCGACGGCGCAGCCGAGGGCGAGGGCGCCGAGCAGGATGGACAGGGCCAGCCGGGGCGCGCTGCCGGTCCCGCCCCCGGACGCCTCGGGCTCCTCATGCACGGCGGGGGCGGCGGTCGGCTGCCCGCTGTGGGCGAGCGGGGCGACGGGGGCGGCCACCGGGGCGGGGGCCCCCGTGAGCCGGACCCGCCGGTCCGCGACGGCCAGCAGCGCCGGCCGGTGCGCGACCACCAGGACGGTGCGTGCCGGGTCCTCGGCGAGCGCCCGGACGGCGTCCACGACGGCCGCCTCGGAGGCGCCGTCCAGGTGGGCGGTCGGCTCGTCCAGCAGCACCAGGGGCCGGTCGTCGGCGAGCAGCACCCGGGCGAGCGCGAGGCGCTGGCGCTGTCCGGCGGAGAGTCCGGCGCCGTCCTCGCCGAGCACGGCGGCCAGGTCGGTGGCGAAGTCGAGGGCGTGCGCGGCCCGCAGCGCCGTCCGCAGCTGCTCGTCGGTGGCGTCGGGCCGGTAGAGCCGCAGGTTCTCGGCGATCGTCCCGGCGAACAGGTGCGGGTGCTGCGGCACCCAGGCGATCTGCCGGCGCCAGCTCTCCGGCTCCAGTTCGGCCAGGTCGTAGGTGCGGCCGTCGGCGGCGGTGATGCGGACGGTGCCGGCGTCGGGTGCGGTGAGGCCGAGCAGGACGGCCAGCAGGGTGGACTTGCCGGCGCCGCTGGGGCCGGTGAGGGCCGTGGCGGCGCCCGGGCGCAGGGTCAGCCCGGCGCCGTCCAGCGCGGGCACGGCGCGCCCGGGGTGGCGGACGACCAGGCCCTCGGCGTGGATCGCGGCCCCGGTGAGGTCGGGCGCGGGCGTCGTCCCGGCGGCGGGTAGCGGGGTCTCCAGCACCCGGAACAGTGCGTCGGCGGCGGTCAGCCCCTCGACGCTGGAGTGGTAGAGCGCACCGACCTGGCGGATCGGGGCGTACACCTCGGGGGCGAGGACCAGGATCAGCAGCCCGGTCTCCAGGTCGAGGGTGCCGTCCACCAGCCGGAAGCCGACGGTGACGGCGACCAGCGCGACGGAGAGGGTGGAGAGCAGTTCCAGGGCGAAGGAGGAGACGAAGGCGATCCGCAGGGTGCGCAGGGTGGCGCGGCGGTAGTCGGCGGTGATCCGGGCGATGGTGGCGGCCTGGGTGCGGGCCCGGTTGAACACCTTGAGGGTGGGCAGCCCGGCGACCACGTCGAGGAAGTGGTGCGAGAGCCGGGCCAGGGTGTCCCACTGCCGGTCCATCCGGGCCTGGGTGGCCCTCCCGATCAGCACCATGAACAGCGGGATCAGCGGCAGCGTCCCGGCGATGACCGTGGCCGAGGTGACGTCGGCGCCGACGATCCGCAGCAGCACGATCACCGGGACGACCACGGCCAGCGCCAACTGCGGCAGGTACCGGGCGAAGTAGTCGTCCAGCGCGTCGATGCCGCGGGTGGCGAGGGTGGTGAGCTCCCCGGTGCGCCGGCCGGCCAGGTAGGACGGGCCGAGCGCGGTGGCGTGGTCGAGCAGCCGGCGCCGCAGAGTGGACTTCACCCGGGCGACGGAGCGGTGCGCGGTGAGCTCGGTGAGCCAGCCGACCAGCCCCCGCCCGACGGCCGTCAGGGCGAGCAGCAGCAGCGGCGCGGTCAGTTCGCCGAGGGTCGCGCCGCGCTGGAAGGCGCGGACGACGATCTCGGCGATCAGGCTCGCCTGGGCGACCACCAGGGCCGCGCCCGCCGCGCCGAGGAGCACGGATCCGGCGAGGAAGGCCCTGGTGGTGCGGGCGTAGCCGAGGAGCCGGGGGTCGACGGGCTGCACGGCGTCAGGCCCGGTCGAGCGGGGCGGCGGGGGCGGCCGGGGCAGCGGGGGCGGCCGGGGCGTGCCCGGGGATGTGCTGGACGCCGATCCGCTTGCGGAACACCCAGTACGTCCAGCCCTGGTAGAGCATGACCAGCGGGGTGAACACCGCCGCCACGATGGTCATCAGCTTCAGCGTGTACGGCGAGGAGGCCGCGTTGCTGACGGTGAGGCTCCAGCCGGCGTCGAGGGTGGACGGCATGACGTTCGGGAAGAGCGCCAGGAAGAGCATCGCGACGGCGGCCACGATCGTCGCCCCGGAGAGGACGAACGCCCAGCCCTCGCGGCCGAGTTGGTTGGCGACCAGGGCGCCGACCAGGGCCGCCACGGCGATCACCAGCGCACCGAGGCTGCGGCCGTTGCCGCTGTCCGCCTGGGTCCAGACCAGGAAGACGAGGGCCAGCACGGCGGTCGCCAGTCCGGCCCGCAGGGCGGCTCTGCGGGCCCGCTCGCGGATCTCGCCGACCGTCTTGAGCGCGGCGAACACCGCGCCGTGGAAGGTGAACAGCGCGAGCGTCACCAGGCCGCCGAGCAGCGCGTACGGGTTCAGCAGGTCCCCGAGGCCGCCGACGTAGTTCTTCTGCGCGTCGATGTCCACGCCGCGCACGATGTCGGCGAAGACGACGCCCCAGAGGAAGGCCGGGAGGAGCGAGGTCCAGAAGATGGCCTCCTCCCAGTTCCGCTGCCAGCGGGCGCCGTCGCGCTTGGCCCGGTACTCGAAAGCCACACCGCGGACGATCAGGCAGACCAGGATCACCAGCAGCGGGACGTAGAAGCCGCTGAAGAGCGTCGCGTACCAGTCCGGGAACGCGGCGAAGGTCGCGCCGCCGGCGGTCAGCAGCCAGACCTCGTTGCCGTCCCAGACCGGGCCGATGGTGTTGATCAGCACCCGCCGCTCGGCGGTGTCGCGGGCCAGCGGCTTGGTCAGGATGCCGATCCCGAAGTCGAAGCCCTCCAGGAAGAAGTAGCCGATCCACAGGAGCGCGATCAGCGCGAACCAGACGTCGTGGAGTTGCATGTCAGTTCCTCGGTTCCCCTGGGGAGTGCGTCAGTACGCGAAGGCGAGCGGCTTGTCGGCGTCCGCGTCCGAGGACGGGCCGCGCAGCGACGGGACCTCGGTGGGCGGCTGCTCGGTCACCACCGGGCCGGCCTTGGCGTACTTGACCAGCAGGCGGACCTCGACGACCGCGAGGATCGCGTACAGCGTGGTGAAGGTGGCCAGCGCCCCGATCTGGGTGCCGACGCCGACGTTGGGGGAGACCGCACTGGCCGTGGTCATCAGGCCGAAGACGGCCCAGGGCTGCCGGCCCATCTCGGTGAAGACCCAGCCGAAGCTGTTGGCGATCAGCGGGAAGCCCATGGTCAGGATGCCGATCCGCCAGCTCCACGTGGTCAGCAGCGGCCCGAGTTCGCGCTTGGGGGTGAGCATCAGTCTGGGCACCTCGGTGTCGCCGGTGCGGAACTCGGGGCGCAGGAAGAGCTTCCGCCGGGTGGTCCAGAGGCCGATCAGACCGGCCACGAAGGAGGTCATCCCGAAGCCGATCATGAGGCGGAAGCCCCAGTAGGTGACGAAGATGCTCGGGATGTAGCTCTTGGGGTCGCCGCCGTGCGGGGCGGCCTCGGCGGCCGCGGTGTCGTTGATGCCGGGGACGGAGGAGCTGAAGTCGCTGTGGGCGAGGAAGGACAGCACCCCGGGGACTTCCAACTCGACCGAGTTGTGGCCCTTGCCGACGTCGCCGACCGCGAAGATCGAGAACGGCGCGGGCGCCTGGGTGTCCCACAGCGCCTCGGCGGCGGCCATCTTCATCGGCTGCTGCTCGAACATGACCTTGCCGAGCTCGTCGCCGCTGAGCGCGGTGCCGGCGCCGAAGACCACGGCGAGCACCAGGCCGAGCCGCAGCGAGGTCCGCATCGAGGCGGTCTTCCTGGGGTCGGCGGTCTCCGCCCCTCCGCTCTTCTCCAGCAGCCGCTTGGCCTTCCAGAGATGGAAGGAGGAGATGCCGACCATGAAGGCGGCGCCGGTGAGGAAGGCGGCGGTCAGGGTGTGGGCGACGACGGTCAGGGTGGTGTTCTGGAACAGCACCTTGGTGATGTCGGTCAGCTGGGCCTTGCCGGTGACCGGGTCGATCGCGTAGCCGACCGGGTGCTGCATCCAGGAGTTGGCCGCCAGGATGAAGTAGGAGGAGAGCACGGTGCCCAGTGCGACCATCCAGATGCAGGCGCAGTGGATCTTCCTCGGCAGCTTGTCCCAGCCGAAGATCCACAGGCCGATGAAGGTGGACTCGAAGAAGAAGGCGATCAGCGCCTCCATCGCGAGCGGGGCCCCGAAGACGTCACCGACGAAGCGCGAGTAGTCGGACCAGTTCATGCCGAACTGGAATTCCTGGACGATTCCGGTGACCACGCCCATCGCGATGTTGATGAGGAAGAGCTTTCCCCAGAACTTGGTCGCGTGGAAGTACTTCTCCTTGTTCGTCCGCACCCAGGCGGTCTCCAGGCCGGCCACGACCGCGGCCAGGCTGATCGTGAGCGGAACGAAGAGGAAGTGGTAGACGGTGGTGATGCCGAATTGCCATCGCGCGATGGTCTCGTGAGCGATTGCCAGTTCCACGTCGCCCTCTCTCCCAACCGGGCCCGTGCGAGGACGGGCACATTCCGGACAAAGTTCTTCTCTAGCCGCAGACCGCCGCCAAGCCGCGCGAGCTTGCCTGCTTGTGAACGTGAACACGTTCACAAGCATCAGTATCCACCATCCTTACGAGGGAACTGCAGGTGGGGTGGGGTTGACAGACCTGTGCGATGCGTCACGGTTTGCGGCGCGGCCCGAACAGGCTGTGTGCGGTGCGGTGCGGTGCGCACAGTCTGCGGACCCGCCGGGGCCGGAGCAACGAACGACCGGGCGGATGGCGCGCGGTTCTTGGCCGAAGCGGCGCTTGACAGGCCGACGCCCCGCTCGCGTCGGCGGGCGGGGCGTGCCACGGCCGGCGACGCCGGTCGGCCCGCGGCGCCGGTCGGCCGGCTGCTCCGGTCGGCCAGCAGCGCCGGTCAGGCGCGGCCGAGGAGCTGGGTGCCCGAGGTCGAGTCGGCGCGGGCGGTGAAGAACTCCGTGAAACCGCGCAGGAACTCCTCCCGGGTGATCCGACCGTCCCCGTCCGTGTCCAACTGCCGGAACCCGTGCGAGAGCTCCACCGGATGCACCCGCGGGCCGCCGAACACCGCGCGGTACTCGTCGAACTCCAGGAACCCGCTGCCGTCGGTGTCCGCGGCGGTGAACACCGCCCGCAGCGCGGGCAGCAGCCCCTGCTCCAGGTAGGAACCGTCCCGGTCGCAGCCGGCCACGGTGGCCGCCACGAACTCCTCCCGGCTGACCCTCCCGTCCCCGTCGGCGTCCATCGCCTCCCGCAACTGCTCCCACCAGCCGTCGAAAGCGCCGTACACCCGGGCCTCGGCGGCCTCGTCCAGCTCCAGCTGCCAGCACACGTTGTGCGCCATGGCCCGCAGGTCGTGCACGGTGACGAAGCCGTCGCCGGTCTGGTCCAGCACCTCGCGGAAGAACCGGTCCAGCCGGGGCCCGCGGGCGTCGCGGTGCGGGCGGTAGCGGCGGGGCGGGCGCTGCTCCTGCGCGGAGCGGTAGCGCAGCCGGTCCGGCACCAGCCGGACGAGCGCGCCGGCGCCGCGGTGCAGCACGACGGACAGCAGCGCGGCGCGGCGGGACCGGACCAGCCCGAACCGCTCGCGCACGGCAGGAGGCAGGTCCGCCACCGTCAGCTCGGTGATCAGCCGGGCCACGAGCAGCCGCACCACCCGCCAGCCGGCGTCGCCGAGGAACCACAGCCGCCGGGGCCGGGGGGCCTCGCGCAGCAAGTCGCCCAGCAGGTACCGCGCCGCCTCCGTGAACTCCAGCCGCTCCCGGGCGTACCGGGCGAAGTACGCGGGCAACTCCTGTGCCGAGGCGGGCAGTTCGCCCTCCGGCAGGTCGAAGGCCGCGACGGCCGCCTTGAACTCGCCGTACGCCTCCTCCAGTTGAGCCGCGTCGTAGCCGTCCCCGCCCAGCCGGCGCATGGCGACCACGCACTCGAAGAGCGTCAGCAGCACCCACGCCCTGGTCGCGGCGTCCCGGGCGTCGTACGGCCGGCCGTCCGGCGCGGTGCCCCGGATCCGCTTGTGCGCCCGCTCCAGCCGCGCGATCTCCCGCCGCAGCGTCTCCGCGTCCTGGTAGAACAGCCGCCGCCCGCTCCCCAGCGTGTGCTCCACCCGCCGCCACGGATGCGCCCGGTAGGTGGAGTGCTCCGCCATCCCGGCCCCCACCACCGGATCCGCCGCCTGCAGCACCAGCAGCCGCCACGCGACCAGGGCGACCCGCCACTCGGACAGGTCCCGCCTGAACGACACGGCCCGGTCAGCCACGGCGCTCGCCGGTGATCTCGGGGCCGATCGCGAAGCCCTTGGCGGGGCCGTCGGGGATCACGGCCTCCCTGCCGTAGGGGGTGCGGGTCGAGGATGCGTAGTCACGACGGTCGGAATCCGGGCGGGTGAGGACCGTGACGGCCCCGCCGTCGTCGTAGTCGTCGATGATCACGTACACCGGGATGCCCTTCCACGCCTGCCACAGCACCTGGTCCAGGTTCACGACGGCCACCTCAGCAACGAGCGCGCTCATGGGGACACCCCAGTTCCCGTCCGGTGTGATCGACTCGCACGAATCCGCACGAGCAACGGCTGCACGATCGCACACGACCGGGGGGCCGGCCGGGCGATCGGCCGCGGGTTCACCCGATCGAGGCGTTTCGAGCCCGGAAACGCCGGAACCGCAGGACGGGCCGGGGCCTGTCCTGCGGTTCCGGATGACGTGCGGTGGGTTCGCGGCCTCATCCCGAGTGGGCGCGAACCCGGGTGGATCAGCGGGTGGCGCGGCCGGCCGGCTTGCGGCGGGAGGCGTAGAGGGCGGCGGCGCCGAGGCTGAGGGCGAGGCCGGAGCCCAGCGCGAGGTACGGAGTGGCCGGGTTGGAGCCGGTCTCGGCCAGCTCGGTGGCCGAGCCGGTGGTGGCCGCCTGCGTGGTGGCCGAGGTGGTCGAGGTGGCCGAATTCGACGTGGTGGTCGACGTGTTCGTTGCGGTCGTGGCCTTGGTGGTGTCCGAGGCCGGGGTGACGGTGGTCGGCTTCTCCGCCGGCTTCTCGACCGGCTTCTCCACGGGCTGCTCGACCGGCTGCTCGACGGGCTTGCCCGTCTGGCTCTCGGCCTCTCGCCTGGCGTAGTCAGCCGCCCTTGCGTCGGCGTACGCCTTGTTGGCGATCTCGTAGGCCTTCTCCGCCGCCTTCAGGGCCTCCTCCAGCTTGACGATCTTGGCGCTTTCGACATCCAGGGCATCCGCGAGCGCCTTTTCGGCAGCGGTCACAGCGGCCTTGGCCTTGGCTTCGGCATCGTGCGCCTCGTTGGCGGCCTTGAACGCCGCCTGCATCCGCTCCCGGGCCTTGTCCAGTTCCTCCGGCTTGGCGGATCCATAGGCCAGCGCGGCCTCCTCGGCCGTCTTGTCGGCGGCGACGGCCGACGTGGCGGCCTTCTCGGCCGCTTGTTTCGCCCGCTGCACCCTCATGAGGTAGGGCTGCGGGTCGGCCTTGAAAGTCTCGAAGTTGGCCTTCGCGGCGGCCACCGCGCCATGGGCCGCTTGAACGGCGTCGAACGCGTCGTTCTGGGCCTTCTCCAACGCGTCGAGCGAGTCGCTGTCGCTCTGGGCCGATGTCACCGGAGCCGACTCCGCGAAGGCGGGTGTTGCGGAGAACGCGACTACGGGCGATATCAGGGCGGCGACAAGGGCGGCGGGAACCAGCCTACGACGAATGTTCAAACTATCCTCTTTCAGGAGGGATGGAACGCGAAGTCCGTTTTCCCGGGCCCCTCTTGACCATCCGGCGACGGTCGATCATAGGCACACGGATCCTTTGCCTTCCATTCCTGTTTTCGAGAGAATCAAGGAATTGACGAGTCGACAATTCCCCGTGAGGCCGAGCCTCAGGACGGCCGGTCGCCGTGGTCGGGGAGTTCGACCCGGAACGTCGCGCCTGCGCCCGGCGCGGTGTGCAGGCTGAGCGTCCCGCCGTGGGCGCGGGTGAGGGCGGTGGCGATGGCGAGGCCGAGTCCGGCGCCGCCGCCCTTGTCGCGGCTGCGGGAGGCGTCGACCCGGTAGAACCGGTCGAAGACCTGCTGGGCCTGCTCCTCGGTGAGGCCGGGGCCCGAGTCGGCGACCTCCAGGAGGCAGACACCGTCGGCCCTGGCGCCCACGCCGATCCGTACGGGAGTGCCGGACGGCGTGTGTTTGACGGCGTTGCCGACCAGGTTGGTCACCACCTGCCGGAGCCGGGCCTCGTCGCCGAGGACGGGTGCGGGCCCGGGCGCGCCCGTCCCGCCGGGGCCGGTGAGGGCGACCGGGCGGCTGGGGTCCAGCGCGGTGAGGTCGTGCAGCGCGTCGGCGGCGAGGGTGCGCAGGTCCATGGGAGCGAGGTCGAGGGGGCGTTCCTCGTCGAGCCGGGCGAGCACCAGCAGGTCCTCGACCAGGGCGCCCATCCGGTCGGCCTCGCTCTCGATCCGGGTCATGGTCCGCTTGACGTCCGCCTCGGTGGGCAGCGCGCCCATCCGGTACAGCTCGGCGAAGCCGCGGATGCCGGCCAGCGGGGTGCGCAGCTCGTGGGAGGCGTCCGCGACGAAGCGGCGCATCCGGGCCTCGGATTCGGCGCGGACCGCGAAGGCCGCCTCGATCTGGGTGAGCATCCCGTTGAGCGCGATGGACAGCCGTCCGACCTCGGTGCGCGGGGCCAGTTCCGGCATCCGGTGCGACAGTTCGCCGGCCGCGATCCGGGCGGCGCCCGCCTCGATCCGCCGCAGCGGCCGCAGTCCGGCCCGGACGGCGAAGAAGCCGAGTGCGGCGATCAGCACCAGGACGGCGCCGCCGATGGCGAGGAAGGAGGTGCTCAGTCTGCCGACGGTGGCGTCGATGTCCTCGCGGGAGACGGCCACCATGACGTAGGCCGGGGTGACCGTCGGCGAGGCGTACGCGCTGGGGTTGGCGGCCTGACCGCGGGGCGGTTGGAGCGGCAGCACCAGGACCCGCCAGCTGTGGTTGCCGCGCTGGTCGGGCAGGTCGAAGGGCACGTCGGGGGCGGTGCGGGTCGGGTCCAGGCCGGCCAGTTGCGGCGCCGGGTCGCTGTCGGAGACGGGTTGGCGCATCAGCGCCTGGACCTTGCCGTCCGCGGACAGGTACTGCACCAGGTACTGGCTGGGCAGGCTGACCCGCCGGCCGGCGATGGCGGGCCGGCCGACGGTCGGCGTGCTCACCTGGGCCAGGGGCTTGCGGGACAGCGGCAGCCCGTACCGCTGGAGCTGTTCGTCCAGTTGCTCCACCAGCTGGCTCCGGACGGTGCCGAGCACGAAGGTGTCGCTGACCGCGAGCCCGGTGGTGACCAGGGCGAGCGCGAGCACCAGCAGCCGGACGCGCAGTGACAGCCGTGAGGAGAAGCGGGCGAACACGTGCGGGCCCGGTCAGCCCTGCGGGGGGCGGCGCAGCGCGTAGCCGATGCCGCGCACGGTGTGGATCAGCTTGGGGCCGTGCGCCGGGCCGGAGTCGAGCTTGCGGCGCAGGTAGGAGATGTACGACTCGACGATGGAGAGGTCGCCGCCGAAGTCGTAGGCCCAGACGTGGTCGAGGATCTGCGACTTGGAGACCACCCGGCCGACGTTGGCCATCAGGTAGTGCAGCAGCTTGAACTCGGTCGGGGAGAGCGAGACCGGGGTGCCGCCGCGGGTGACCTCGTGGGCGACCGGGTCGAGGCTGAGGTCGGCGACGACCAGCCGGCCGTCCTCGGCGGGGCCGCCGGCCCGGCGCAGGATGGCGCGGATCCGGGCGATCAGTTCTTCCAGGCTGAACGGCTTGGTGACGTAGTCGTCGGCGCCCGCGGCGAGGCCCTGCACCTTGTCGCCGACGCCGTCCTTGGCGGTGAGGAAGAGCACGGGCAGGTGGTCGCCGGGGTGCCCGTGGGCCGGCCCGGCTATCTGGCCGCGGTTGGTGCGTTCGCGCAGTTTCTCGACGACGGTGAAGCCGTCGAGGTCGGGGAGCATCACGTCCAGCACGACGAGGTCCGGGCGTTCGGCGGCGATCAGGTCGAGGGCCTCGGTGCCGCTGGCGGCGGAGGCGACCCGGAAGCCGGAGAAGCGCAGGGAGGCGGCGAGCAGCTCGCGGATGTTGGGCTCGTCGTCCACGACGAGCAGGAACGCCTCGCCCTGGCCCCCGGCCACTGCGGACCCGCCTGGTGTGGTGACAGTGCCTTGCACGGGGGTTTGGCCTCCCGGTCGGACGATGACGTTCAGCATGAGGCTAGCCCCCGGAGGCTACGCGGCATGGATGAATGTTGGATTAACACCTTATCGGTCGGTTTTACGACGACAAGCCCACAGGAGGGCGCTCGGTGGTGTGCGCACGGGCGTGAACACGCCCAATGCGCCCCCGGAAAGACTGCCCGCTCCCGGCGTGCGCGGATATGACCTGCGCCACTCCACCGGGGGCGAAGTGCGACCGGATTCGGAACGGAAGCCCGGTGCGACCCATCGCACCCCTCACCCGAGGGGCACGAGGGAGCACAAGGGGCACAGGGGGCGCGAGGGGCGCGCAGTTACCGGGGCTGCTGTTCCCAGGCCGGCTTGCGGAGTTCGTACTCGACCTCGCCGTGCTCGGATCCCGGGATCGACTCCGGCCAGTCGCCGTGGAAGCTCCGGAGGAAGGACAGGCCGGACTTCTCCATCACGCGCCGGGAGCGGGTGTTCACCGCCATGGTGTTCGACGTGACGCGCTCCACCGCCAGGTCGCTGAACCCCTTGTCGATCAGGGCACGCGAGCCCTCGGTGGCGTACCCCTGGCCCCAGGCGGCCCGGTTCAGCCGGTAGCCGAGTTCGACGACGGCGGGGTCGTGGTCGTCGAGGGGGCGGAGTTCGAACCAGCCCAGAAAGGTCCCGGTGGCCTTCTCCTCGGCGGCCCAGAAGCCCCGGGTGCCCGAGCACGGGTGGTCGTGGAGGAGGCGGGGCAGGGTCCGGGTCCGGATCGCGTCCCGGTCCGCCGGCTTGCCGCCGTTGATGTAGCGCATGACCTCCGGGTCGTCGTCCAGCGCGAACAGGTGCTCGGCGTCGGCCTCGGTGAACGGGCGGAGGACGAGCCGTTCGGTCTGCAGGAAGGGGTCCATGCGGGGATCCTCACCGTGCGCCGCCGGTCCCGCCATCGAATTTCCGGGACCGGCGACCGATACCGGCGACCGATGGCGGGTCAGGCCATGGCGGACCGACGCCCGTCCGGGGTTGCCGCCGTCAGGTCTGCCGGGGGAAGGCCGTGGTGCGGGTGAGGACGGCGACGGCGACGAGGGCCAGGGCGGAGAGGCCCTGGAGGACGGCGTACCAGGGCGGGCAGAGGCTGGGGACGAGGTCGACGCCGATGAGGGCGACGGGCATGATCGTGGAGCCGGTGCGCAGGCGGTCGAAGTCCCGGTAGGAACCCTCGGCGGCACGGGTGGCCAGCCGGTGGAGCAGGGGGGTGACCGCCAGCAGGACCGCCCCGCGGAACCACATGAACGACGTCGCCTCGTGCCCGGTGGCCGCCACCACGGCGACCGTCCCGAGGACGACCGTGCTGACGGCGCCGAAGAGCATGATGCACTTCCTCACCGTGGTGAAGCCGTCCTGATCGGTTGTCATGGGTCTTTCTCCTCCGTGTCGTGGTGGGAACGACGCTACGGAACGCCGAGCCGACCGGGTACCGGTTCAGCCGTACCGGTGGGTGGGGCTGAACCACCCCCGGCCCGGGGCGACACCTCCCGGACGGCGTGTTGCCGTCGGCCATCAGGGTTAACGGCGGCCCCGCGTTGCGCGCCCACTGGCGTGCCGAACGAGGCGGCCCGGCCCGTTCAGGCTGAAGTGGCGGCACCAGTTCCCACCCCGCCGGAGAGAAGCCCATGAGAATTTCCCGCTCGGTGACCACCACGGCCACCGTCGTCGCCCTGATCACCGTGGTCTGCGGCGGCTGCTCCAGCAGCAAGAAGACGACGGCTCCCGCCAGCACCCCGCCCGCGGTGACCGCCCCGGCGACCTCCGCCGGCAGCCCGACCACCGAACCGACCTCGACGGAGAGCGCGAGCCCGAGCGCGAGCACGAGTCCGAGCCCCTCCGCCGGATCCACCGGCGCAGGCGCCGCGGACGGCGTGGTCGCGGCCGCCACCGTCGGCAAGTACCAGAACATCCTGGTCGACTCCCAGGGCAGGACGCTGTACCTGTTCGAGGCGGACACCTCGCCCACCTCGACCTGCTACGACGCCTGCGCCACCGCCTGGCCGCCCGTCCTGACCACCGGCGCCCCCACCGCCACGAACGGCACCGACAAGGCCAAGCTCTCCACCACCACCCGCAAGGACGGCAAGACCCAGCTCGTCTACAACGGCCACCCGCTCTACCGCTTCGACGGCGACACGGCGAAGGGCGACACCAACGGCGAGGAGTCCAGCGCCTTCGGTGCCAAGTGGTACGTGGTCAACGTCGCGGGGGACAAGGTCGAGGGCAGCTGAGCGGATGCACGGCGTCGAACGGCCGTCCCGCCCCCGCCGGGCCTCCGGTCTCCGGTGGGCCCTCCTGCCGGTGGCGGTGACGGCCGGCCTCTTCTGGTACGGCCGGGCACACACCCCCGACTACGCGAGCAGCCTCTTCGGCCGCCGCTTCGACGACGCCAACCAGCTCAAGGCCCAGCTCGGCACCGCCCTGCTGGGCCTCGCACTGGTCCAACTCCTGCTGGCGCTCTGGATGTACGGCCGGCTGCCCGGTCTGCCCGCCGCACCCCGGTCCGTCCGGACCGGACACCGGCTGGTCGGCCTGGGCGCGTTCCTGCTCTCGCTCCCGATCGCCTACCACTGCCTCACCGCGTACGGCGTACAGCTGACCGACGGCAGGATCGCCCTGCACGCGTTCGCCGGGTGCTTCCTCTACGGCGCGTTCGTCGCCAAGGTCATCGTGGTCCGCCACCGCCGGCTGCCCGGCTGGGCCCTGCCCACGGCGGGCGGCGCCCTGGTCGTGCTGATCGCGCTGCTCTGGTACAGCGCCGCGCTCTGGCGCCTGAACGACTATCACGTGCCCGGTCTGTGAGCCGTTTCCGGCCTCGTACCGCGCCGAGCACACGCGAAGGCCCTCGCCCCGGTCGGGGCGAGGGCCTCGCGGTCGTCCGGGCGGCTCCGGGTCAGCCGCCGGAGTTCCGGTTGCCGCCACCTGCGCCGAAGCCTCCGGCAGCGTTGCCTTCGACGAGCTGGTTGGCGGTGTAGCCACCGTTGGCGTCGGGGGTGCCGACGACGGTCACGCTCTGGCCGGGCTGCAGGTCGGTGACCTTGCCCTCCTTGTTGAGCTGGACCTTCGTCGCGTCGCCGGTGGTGACCTTGACCGTGTTGCCGTTTGAGTCTGTCAGGTACACGACGTTGCCGTCCACCGCCTTTACCGTGCCCCGGGCGAAGCCGGGCTGTCCACCCTGACCCTGCCCTGCGCCTTGGCCCGCGCCCTGGCCGGCACCCTGCCCCGTGCCCTGGCCCCCACGGCGGGAGCCGCCCTGCCCGCTCCCGCCCTGTCCGTAGCCGCCCGCCGCGCGCTGCTGCCCGGCGGGGGCAGCCGCAGCAGCCGGCCGCGACGACTTCCCGCCGGAGGTGCCGTTGTTCTGCTGGTACCAGACGCCGCCCGCGAACGCGCCCGTCGCGATCACGCCGCCGGCCAGCACCAGGCTGATCCAGGGCAGCTTCCGCCTCGGCGGGGCGGCCAGTTCGGCCGACACGTCACGGGCGTCCGGCGGGGTGGAGAGCAGGGCGACCTGCTCGGCCTGGGTGCCGCTGACCGTGGCGATCTCGTTGCTCATGGAGTGGTGTGTCCCTACTCGTGCCGGAGGGCGTCGATCGGCCGCAGCGAGGCGGCCCGGTTGGCGGGGTAGCTGCCGAAGAAGAGCCCGATGGCGACGGCGATGCCGAACGCGCCGAGCACCGATTCGGGGATCACCACCGGCTTGATGCCGACGACGCTGAAGTGCGAGCCGACCATCCCGGCCGCCACCCCCAGCCCCGCGCCGATCACCGACAGCAGGGTCGACTCGGTCAGGAACTGCCCGAGGATGACCGCGCGCGGCGCACCGAGCGCCTTGCGGATGCCGATCTCCCGGGTCCGCTCGGTGACCGTCACCAGCATGATGTTGGTGATGCCGATCCCGCCGACGAGCAGCGAGATCGCGGCCACCGCGCCGAGCAGCACCGTGAAGGTCTTCGTCGTGCTCTCCCTCGCCGTGAGCAGGGAGGCCTGGTTGGTGATCCGGAAGTCGGCCTTGGCCGGGTCGGCGATCGCGTGGGTGCCGAGCAGCACCCGGGTGATCTCGGCCTGGGCCGCCGTGGTGGTGTCCGCCGAGGCGGCCTGCACCAGGATCTGGTTGACGGTGCCGAAGCCGGTGAAGGCGTTCTGCACCGTCGGCAGCGGCGCGATCACGACGTCGTCCGGGTCGGTGAAGCCCGTGCCGCCCTTGGCCTGGAGGACGCCGACCACCGTGAACGGCGTGCCGCCGAGGGCGATCTGCCTGCCGACCGGGTCGACGGTGTCGAACAGCTGCTTCGCCGTGGTGGCGCCGAGCACCGCGACCTTGCGCGAGCCGAGCACGTCGTCGTTGGTGAAGTACTCGCCGTGCGCGACCTTCTGGTTGGAGGTCTCGAAGTACGCCGGGTAGGTGCCGACGATGGAGCCCGGGCTGTACGAGACGTTCCCGTACAGCGCCGTCCCGCTGGTCGTGACGACCGGGGCCACCGACTTGATCGCGGCGGCGTCGGCGTCGCCCGCCAGCGCCTTGGCGTCGGCCACCGTCAGCTTCTTCACCGAGGAGGCCGCGCGGGAGCCGCCGGCCGCCGAACCGGCGCTGACGGTGAGCGAGTTGGTGCCGAGCGAGGTGATCGAGTCCTTGACCGCGACCGACGAGCCGTTGCCGACGGCCAGCAGCAGGATCACCGAGGCGACGCCGATCAGCACGCCGAGCATGGTGAGCGCCGAGCGCACCTTGTTGGCGGCCAGGCCGCCGACCGCGAAGCGGAGTGTCTGCCAGAGGATCACGCGGGCACTCCCAGGTCACGAAGGGCGGGGGGCGGCCCCTCGACCGGGGCCTGCCGGATGTCGCTGACGATCTGCCCGTCGACGAGGCGCAGCACCCGCTTGGCGTGCCGGGCGACCTCGTCCTCGTGGGTGATCAGCACGACCGTGCGGCCGGTGGTGTTGAGCCCGTCGATCAGGGCCAGCACCTCCGCCGTGGAGCGGCTGTCGAGGTTGCCGGTCGGCTCGTCGGCGAGCAGCATCGCGGGGGCGGTGACCAGCGCCCGCGCCACCGCGACGCGCTGCTGCTGGCCGCCGGAGAGCTCGTTGGGCTTGTGCCCGGACCGCTCGCCGAGCCCGACCAGGGAGAGCGCGGCCAGCGCCCGGCGGCGCCGCTCGGCGGCCCGGACGCCCGCGTAGGCGAGCGGCAGCTCGACCTGAGCGAGGGCGGTGGTGCGCGGGATCAGGTTGAAGGACTGGAAGACGAAGCCGATCTTGCGGTTGCGCACCAGCGAGAGCTGCTGCTCGTCCAGGTGGCCGACGTCGACGCCGTCCAGCAGGTAGCGGCCGGAGGTCGGGACGTCGAGGCAGCCGAGGATGTTCATCAGGGTGGACTTGCCGGAGCCCGAACTGCCCATCACGGCGACGAAGTCGCCCTGCTCGATGTCCAGGCTGACGCCCTGCGGTTCGCCGGTCTCCGGGTCGTCCGGGCCGCGCAGCGCGTGCACGGTGGCGTCGCCGTGCCCGTACGACTTGGTGAGCCGGCGGATCCGGATCACCGGCACGGGCGTCGCGGGGACGCGCTTGTCGATGACGTGACGCATGCTCAGCCCCGACCGCCCCGGCCGCCACCGGCGCCGCCGCTGCCGGTGCCACCGCCCGGGAAGACCCCGGCCCCGCCGCCGCTGCCGCCCCGGCCGGCCCCGGCACCGGGGAAGGAGCCGTTCGGGAAGCCGTTGGTACCGCTGGTCGTGGGGAGTTCGACCTTGTCGCCCTCCTTCAGCCCGGAGACCACCTGCACCGTGCTGTCGCCCTCGACGCCGACGCCGACGGTGACCCGCTCGGAGCTGCCGTCCTCGTGCAGGACGGTCGCGGTGCGGGAGGTGCCGGTGCCCGACAGGGCGGAGGTCGGCAGCGAGAGCGCGTTGTCGGCCTCGCCGGTGATCACCTGGACGGTGGCGCTGAGGCCGGTGCGCAGCGTGCTGGTGTCGCCGGTCAGCTGCAGCGTGGCCGCGTACTGGACCGCGGAGGAGCCGGCCGCACCGCCCGAGCCGCCGCTGCTGGGCAGCGAACTGACCGACAGGACGGTCGCGTTGAGCTTGGTGTCGGACTGCGCGTTCAGGGTGACGGTGGCCGCCTCGCCCTTCTTCAGCTTGAGCGAGTCCAGCTCGGAGAAGTTCGCGGTGACCTGCATCCCGGTCGGGTTGGTGAGCACGATGAAGCCGCTCGGCGCGGCCGAACCGCTGCTCGCCCCGGACGACTTGCCGGCGGCGGACGTGCCGGCGGCCGAGGAGCCCGAGGCGCCCGCCCCGACGGTGTCGCCGACCTTGGCGGAGACCGAGGCGACCGTCCCGTCCACCGAGGCGGTCAGGGTGGTCCCGGCCAGCGCCGCCTGGGCGTTGGACAGGTTGGTCTGCGCGGTGGCGACCTGCTGCTGGGCCTGGGCCACGGCCGCGTCGTCGACCTTGGTGGTGGTGATGGTGGTGGTCTGCGGGGCGGGCGTACTGCTCCCGCCCGCCCCGCGTCCGGCACCGCCGGAGCCGCCGCTGCCGGCCTCGCCACCGGACCCCCCGGAGGCCGGGGCCGGCAGCGGCGCGGTGGTCGTGGTGGTGACCCCGGCCTGCGCCTTGGTGAGGTTGGCGTTGGCCGTGGTGAGGGCCACCCGGGCCGCGTCCACCTGCTGTTGGGCCGCCGTGGTGTCCACGGTGGCGAGCACCTGGCCCTTCTTCACGGCGTCCCCGACCGCGACCTTGACCGCGGTGAGCCTGCCGCCGGTGGTGAAGTCCTGGGCCGCGTCGGTGGGAGACACCAGGGTGCCGGTTCCGGACACGGTGGCCAGGACGGTCCCCTTGGCGACCGCCGCGGTCCGCGCCGTGGGCTTGGCCGAGGCCGGGCCGGAACTGCCGCTGACCGTGGCGTACACCAGGGCCGTGCCGCCCAGCAGGGCCACACCGAGCGCGGAGTTGACGAGGACGGCACCGCGCCGCCGTGGGAGCACCTTCATGCGGACAGCTTCGCGGGGCGCTCTTGCGGGGCCCTGGGCGCGGGCTGGGAGAAGACTGGACGGCCGGATCCGGGCATCACGGGCAGAACGACCGCCTTGCGCGGCCCGCTTGGCCGCTCCGTGGCCGGGTGTTGGCCGAACTCCCAGCACACTCCCAGCGATCCACAGCCATCCGGGAGCGAACCGAGAACTCGGGCGGCACTCGGGTGAGGTGTCCCGGGAACACCGCAGGGGCGTGCCGACGACCGGCACGCCCCTGCGGCCACGAGCAGCCCGGGAGGATCAGAGCGACTTGCGGAAGGCCTCCGCCACCGCCAGGAAGATCGAGTTGCCCTCGGCCTCCCCGATCGACACCCGCACGCCCTCCGGGAACGGCCGCACGATCACCCCGGCCTCGGCGCAGGCCGCCGCGAACTCCGCCGAGCGCTCGCCGAGCCCCAGCCAGACGAAGTTGGCCTGCGAGTCCGGGATCTCCCAGCCCTGGGCGCGCAGCCCGGCCACCACCCGGGCCCGCTCCTCGACCAGCGCGTCCACCCGCACCAGCAGCGCCTCCTCCGCGCGCAGCGAGGCGACGGCCGCGTCCTGGGCGAGCTGGCTCACGCCGAACGGGACGGAGGTCTTGCGCAGCGCGGCCGCGACCGGCTCGTGCGCGATCGCGAAGCCGACCCGCAGGCCCGCCAGGCCGTACGCCTTGGAGAAGGTGCGCAGCACGCAGACGTTCGGGCGGTCGCGGTAGAGGTCGATGCCGTTGGGCACCTCGGGGTCGCGGATGAACTCGATGTAGGCCTCGTCCACGACCACCAGGACGTCGCCGGGGACGTCGTCCAGGAAGCGCTCCAGCTCGGCGCGGTGGATCACGTTGCCGGTGGGGTTGTTGGGGTTGCAGACGAAGATCAGCCGGGTGTTCGGGGTGATCGCGGCGAGCATCGCGTCCAGGTCGTGGTCGCCGGTCGCGGTGAGCGGAACCGGGACGGGCGTCGCGCCGGCGATCCGGGTGATGATCGGGTACGCCTCGAAGGAGCGCCAGGCGAAGATCACCTCGTCGCCCGGGCCGGCCGTGGCGAGGATCAGCGACTGGGCGATACCGACCGAGCCGGTGCCGGTGGCGATGTGCTCGGCGGGCACGCCGAAGCGCTCGGCCAGCACCGCGGTCAGCTCGGTGACCCCCATGTCGGGGTAGCGGTTGAACGAGCCGGCGGCCTCGACCGCCGCCTCCAGGACGCCGGGCAGCGGGGCGTACGGGTTCTCGTTCGAGGACAGCTTGTAGGCGTCGGCGCCGGCCGGCTTGCCGGGCTTGTAGGTGGGGATGCCGTCCAGGGTCGGCCGCAGGCGCGGGCCCTGCGCT
The DNA here is from genome assembly GCF_055664045.1 of Kitasatospora sp. NPDC023385. Lineage (NCBI taxonomy): Bacteria > Bacillati > Actinomycetota > Actinomycetes > Kitasatosporales > Streptomycetaceae > Kitasatospora > Kitasatospora sp. NPDC023385. The sequence continues at coordinate 136,084 of NZ_JBVOOL010000018.1, forward strand.
GACGTACCACTGCTCACGGTCGTACTCCGTTTCCAGAAGTTGCACTACGGTCCGGTGCGCCGGCCCGCCACGGACGGGTCCGCCCCCGTGCCCGGGATCTCCCGACGCGCCCGGACCACCCCGGTCGGGTGCCTTGCACGATACCGACCGGCCCTCACTCGTAGGAGTGAGATGCCCGGTCGGATCGGAGGCACAGATCAGCCATTCTGCCCGGTTCCTTTGGCACATGTCAGAGGTAAGAAGCCAGGTTTCGGGCGGGTATCGAAGGGGCGCACCCCGGCTCACTCATGGAGAAACGTATCTCCGGAGGCTTCCGATGCGCCGGTCACAGACCCTTGTCAGGAGCCATACGATCGGTCCGCCATGACAGCAGCAGCCAACCAGAGCGGTCGGCGACCCACCGCCTCACGGCGTCTGGAGCGGGCCGGCATCCGGGACGTGGCGGCAGCCGCCGGAGTGTCGATCACCACCGTCTCCGACGCGCTGAACGGGAAGGGCCGCCTGCCCGACGAGACCCGAAGCCGGGTGCGCGAAGTCGCCGAGCGCCTCGGCTACCGCCCCTCCGCGGCAGCCCGCACCCTGCGCACCGGACGGTCCGGCCTGATCGGGCTGACCGTCACGACCTACGGCGAAGAGCCGTTCACCTTCACCGAGTTCGCCTACTTCGCCGAAATGGCCCGGGCCGCCACCAGCGCCGCCCTCGGCCGCGGCTACGCGCTGGTGGTGCTGCCCGCCTCGTCACGCCACGACGTCTGGGGCAACATCGCCCTGGACGGCACCGTGGTGATCGACCCGCCCGACCAGGACCCGCTGGTCAGCGAGCTGTACCGGTCCGGCGTCCCGGTCGTCAGCGACGGTAAGCCCGGCAACTGCCCGGTCACCGCCTGGGTCGACAACGACCACGAGGCCGCCGTCCTCGGCATCCTCGACCACCTCTCCGAAGCCGGCGCCCGCCGGATCGGCCTGCTCACCGGCACCAGCACCGACACCTACACCCGGCTCTCCACCGAGGCCTACCTCGGCTGGTGCGCCAAGGTCGGCCAGGAACCGGTGTACGAGGCCTACCCGGCGCACGACCCGGCCGCCGGCGCCGTCGCCGCCGACCGGCTGCTCGCCCGCCCGGACCGGCCGGACGCCGTCTACGGACTGTTCGACCCCAACGGCACCGACCTGCTCGCCGCCGCCCGCCGCTACGGCATGCGGGTACCGGACGACCTGCTGCTGGTCTGCTGCAGCGAGAGCGACGTCTACGCCACCACCGAACCGCCGATCACCACGCTCTCCCTCAAACCGCGCAAGATCGGCACCACCGTCGTCAACCTGCTCATCGACGCCATCGAGGGCGTGGACTCCGGCACCGGCGTCGACATCGCACGGCTCTTCCCGCCCCGGTTCCGCACCGCCGGCAACGGCCCGCCGCCGGGCACCCTGATGCCCACCGAACTGATCGTCCGCGCGTCCTCCCAACGCCGGAACCCGCGCACCACCGTCAGCCCTCCCCGCCTCCCGGGAGAGGTCTAGACCGGCGGATGTCCCGTCGGCGCCGGGCCGAGGCCGGCGGGGCGCGGAAGGGGCCCCGGGGAGGCGCCGGAGGGGCACCGACAGGGCGCGGACGAGGGCGCGGACGAGGGCGCCGACCACGGCCGGGCGACCACGAAGGAAGCCCAGCCAGAGCTGACGAGACCATACCCAGCCAGGACAAAACGGACCTTGAGGGACCGCCCGGCTGACGCTCCGGAGGATTGGATGCCCACCAGGTGACGACGGCGGGAGAGTGGTCTTCCTATGATGGGCGAATGACACCCGAGGACCGCTTCCCCGGGCCCGAGCACCCCCACTCGGGCCCCCGCCACCAGCCGGCCCTCGACGTGCTGCCGTACGGCACCTATTACGAACCCGAACCCGCCACCGGCTACCCCGCCGCCTCGTACGACGCCGAGACGTACAGCGGCTACGGCGGCGCCCGCTACCTCGAACAGCACTGGACCACCGACGGCCGGGGCCACACCGTGCACGCCCAGGGCCACACCGGAGGCCACCCCCAGGACCACCCCGGCTACGACGGGCAGGACCACGGCACGTATGACGCGCAGGGTCACGGCGCCCACGAAGGCCAGAACGGCCCGTACGACGGCGCGTACGAAGGCCAGGACGGCGCGTACGAAGGCCAGGACCAGCCGCCCTACGACGACGGCAGCTACGACGACAGCGGCTACGACGACCGCGCCGGCTACGAGCCGACCCTCCCCGACCAGCCCTCCCCGGCCCTCCGACTCACCGGCCGCGACGACCCGCCGACCATCGAACTCGGCCCGCCGCTGCCCGACCCCGCCGCCCCGACCTACCCGTACCCGGCCCCCGGCCCCGGCGAGCCGCCCGGCCCGGTGTACGTCGTCGGCGACGTGCACGGCTACCTGGAAGAACTGCGCGCCGCCCTGCACCACCAGGGCCTGATCGACGCCGACGGCCACTGGTCGGCCGGCCGCGCCCGGATCTGGTTCCTCGGCGACTTCACCGACCGCGGCCCCGACGGCATCGGCGTCATCGACCTCGTCATGCAGCTCGCCGCCGAGGCCGCCGCGGCCGGCGGCTACTGCCGCGCCCTGATGGGCAATCACGAACTGCTCTTCCTCGGCGCCGCCAGGTACGGCGACGAGCCGGTCCAGTCCACCGCCGGCACCGCCTCCTTCCTGGCCGCCTGGCGGCTCAACGGCGGCCAGCAGAACGACCTGGACCGCCTGGAGGCGCACCACATCAGCTGGCTCTCCCGGCTCCCCGCCGTCGCGCTGGAGGACGACCACCTGCTGCTGCACTCCGACACCACCGCGTACCTGGAGTACGGCGAATCCATCCCCGACGTCAACGACGCCGTGCACAGCCTGCTGGCCGACGGCAGCGTGGACGAGTGGTGGGACTGCTTCCGCCGCTTCACCAAGCGCTTCGCCTTCCGCGGCGACGCCGGGCCGACGGCCGTCCACGAGCTGCTGGACACCTACGGCGGCCGCCGGATCGTGCACGGGCACAGCCCCATCCCGTACCTCACCGGCGCGGTCCACGCGGACGACGGCCAGCCCCCGCACATCCCCGGACCGTACGTGTACGCGGACGACCTCGCGGTGGCGATGGACGGCGGCGTGACCATGGAAGGCCGGCTGCTGGTCGCCCGGCTGCCCATCAACTGACGGCCGCTACCGAACAGTTGTTCCCGGCGCCCGGGCCGCCGCACGCGCGCGGCCCGGGGCGCGAAATTCCGGAAACCGACTGTCAGCCCGGGCACACCCGCCCCTACCATGAGGCACACCACACCCGGCCGCCCGTCCGGCGGCCCGCCTCCGCGCCCGTTTCGGCGTCCTGAGGGCCCCGCGCCCCCGGGGCGGAGCGAACCGGGGTCCGCACGAACGGGGTCCCCATGACCAACCCCCCGCCACTGCTCGCCGAGGACCGCCCGGAGTACGAGCGCCTCCTCGCCGAAGCCCTGCGCGACCGCACCGTCCTCACCGCCCTGCGCGCCCGCGGCGCGCTCACCACCGACCAACTCCGCATCCGCGCCCTGCGCGACGCCGACGGCGTCAACGCCCCGGCCGCCGCCGAGTACGCGCACTACACCCGGCTCCGCGAGGGCCTGCGCACCACTCCCCCGCCACCGCCCGGCGCCGAACCCACCGCACCCGGCCTGCTCACCCAGCTGCGCTCCGCGAACGGCGGCGCCGGACTCCTCCCCGTCCTCACCGTCCTCACCCCCATCCTGGCCTGGGCCGCCGCCCTGTTCCTGCTCCTCGTCGGCTACCTGCTGCGCGCCACCGCCCCGGACCTCGCCCTCGCCCGCTCCCTCGTCACCGCCGGCTGGGTGGCACTCGCCGCCGGCGTCGTCGCCATGGCCATCGGCATCGTCGGACTCCTCCTCACCGCCCTCCGCGACGGCACCGCCGCCGCCCCGGCCGGCACCGACCCGGAACTCGCCGCCGAACTCGCCGCCGCCCGCGCCGCATGGCGCACCGCCCTCCGCGAACGCGGCCTCCTCCCCTACCTGCACGCCGCGCTCCCGCCCGTGGGCGGCTCGGGGAGCGACACCGGGGGCGGCTCGGGAGGCCGCACCGGCGGCGACCCGGACTCCTCCGAGGCCCCCGATCCCGGCGAGGGCCCCGATGCCGGTCGAGGCCCCGACTTCAGCAGTCCCGGCTACACCTCCCCCGCCTTCACCAGCCCCGGTCCGGACGGCCTGACCGACACCGAAGGCCGCGCCTCCCGCCCCGCCGCCTTCACCGGCCCCGACTTCACCGGCCCGGGCTACACCCCGCCCGCCTTCACCGGCCCGGACGACGTCGGCTGAGCCGGCCGCCGCCGAACTCCCCCCGGCCGCCGGCCCAGACCGGATCCGCCGCCCCGCCAGGCTGGACGCACAAGAGGACACCACCCTGGGGGAGCCACCAATGAGCACCGGACGGACCCGACCACCGCACTCCGCAACGACCCGCAGCGGACCGGTGGCCCTCCTGGTCACCGCCCTCCTGGCCGCCCTGCTCGGCCTGCTCCCCGGCGCGGGGCCCGCGAGCGCCGCGCCCGGTGCTGTCGGTGCGGCTGGCGCGGTCGGTGCGCCCGGTGCGCCCGGTGCGACCAGTGCGGCCGACCCGGTCGGCACCGAGGTCGCGTTCACGGGCGCCGGCGGCACGGTCCTCCACGGCCAGGTGCTGGCGCCGCCCGCCGCAGCGGCAACGGCAGCACCCGGCGGTCGCGGCCCCGGGCTGGTCATGGTCGCCGGAGCCGGTCCCGGCCCGATGAGCGGCCTCCGGGCCGCGGCCGAGGCGTACGCGCGGCACGGCATCACCACGCTGATCTACGACAAGCGCACCGACGGCTACTCGCAGACCCGGCGCGACTACGGGCAGCTCGCCGACGACGCCCTGGCCGCCGTCCGCCTGCTCCGCGCGCGGCCGGACGTCGCACCGGACCGGGTCGGCCTGTGGGGCCTCTCCGAAGGCGCCTGGGTGGTCTCGCTCGCCGCCACCCGCTCCACCGACGTGGCGTACCTGGTCACCGCCGGCGCGGCCGGGCTCACCCCGTCCCGCCAGCAGGCCTGGGCGTACGGCGGCTACCTGCGCCACGCCGGCGTCTCCGGCTCGCTGCTCACCGCCCTCCAGGACACCTCGGTCCGCCAACTCGCCGCCGCCGGACTGTTCGCCGAAGCCGACTACGACCCGGTGCCGGTGTGGGAACGCGTCCACCAGCCCGTCCTGGCCGAGTGGGGCACGCTCGACCGCGAGGCGGCCCCCGAGGAGAGCGCGCCGATCATCCGCCAGGCGCTCGACCGAGCCGGCAACACCCACTACACGGTCCGGACCATCCCCGGCATCCGGCACAACCTGCACCTGACCCACGACGACGGGTACGACCGGCTCGACCAACTGCCCAGCGACTACGCCGAGTACGAGGCCGCCTGGATCCAGCGGCTCGCCACCGCCCTGCCGCCGGTGTCCGTCGACCCGGCGCCGCACCAGGACGGCGCGAGCCGCCCGCTCGCCGCGCTCCCCTGGTACGAGTCCAGCCCGCTCCAGGCCCACGCCCTCGCCCTCTTCCTGGTCGGCTTCGCCGGCTACGCGCTGACCGGCGCCGTCCGCCGGATCCGCCGCCGCCCCCGCCCCACCGGCCTGCCCCGAGCCGCCGGTTGGGCGTCCGCGACCGGCACCGCCGCCGTCCTCGGCGGCCTCGGCTACCTCCTCTACCTGGCCGCCACCGCCGCCATGTTCCCCGGCCCCGTGCTGTTCGGCCGCCCGGTGGTCTGGCTGACCGTGCAACTTCTCGCCGTGGTCACCGCCGGGTCGGCCGCCGTCGCCGCCGGCACCGCGCTGCGCAACCGGACCGCCCTCGCCGCCGCCTCCCGCACCGACCGGGCCCGACTGGGCGCACTGCTGCTGGCCGGTGCGGTGTTCGTGCCCTGGGCGCTGTCCTGGGGGCTCCTGCTGCCCTGATGACGGATCGGAGGACGCCCGGCTCCCCCGCCCGGGGGAGCCGGTTCGCCCCGGGTGAGGACGCCCCCGGCCCGGCGTTCCGGGACCGTCGAAGCAACGGCGGACGGACGGCGTCCGCCCAGGCCGAGAGGCACCCCCATGGGCGCACGGACGATGGCGGAACGACTGCACGGCACACCCGCTCCGGGCGTACCGCGCTGGGCCGTCCGGACCGCGTACGCGATCACCCTGGTCGTCCTGCCCTCCTGCCTCTGGCGGATCGGCGGCTTCATCGTCGGCCTGCCGCTGCTCGACCACAGCCCCACACCCCCGGCCCCGAGCTCCTTCGACGGCGGCTGGGCCTACATCCTCGCCCTCAGCGTGGTCAGCGAGGCCCTGGCCTTCCTCTGCTTCGGCCTGGTCGCCCGCTGGGGCGAGGTGTGGCCGCGCCGGATCCCCGTCCTCGGCGGCCGCCCGGTCCCGGTGCTCGCCGCCGTCGTCCCGGCCGGGCTGGGCTCGGCGGTCCTGATGGTCTTCCCCTACGCGATGGTGATGTTCTCCTTCGGCCTGACCATCCGGGGCGACCGGGGCGGCGTCATCACCCACGGCTGGCAGACCCTGGTGTTCTGGATCAGCTACCTCCCGCTGGCCGCCTGGGGCCCGCTCCTCGCCGCGCTCACCGTGCACTACTACCGCCGGCGCCGCGCCGCTTGAACCGCATCCGGGGGTCCTCCGTTGATGACCGGCGCCGCAGAGAGGAGGGTGGACCCGTCACCAGCGGTCACACCGGAGCGGAGCCGATCCCCATGCGCGTAGTAGCCCTCGACCACCTGGTCCTCAACGTCGCGGACATCGAACGTTCCCTGGCCTTCTACGCCGGCCTCCTCGGCCTGGAGCCGGTCCGCGTCGACGAGTGGCGCGCCGGCCAGGCGCCGTTCCCGTCCGTCCGCATCACCGCCGAGACCATCATCGACCTGGTCAGCCGCCCCCGGCACGAGTCCAACGTCGACCACATCTGCCTCACCGTGGAACCCCTCGACTGGCAGGAGGTCATCGACGCGGGCACCTTCACCGTCCTCGAAGGCCCTGGCCCCCGCTACGGCGCCCGCGGCACCGCGACGTCCGTCTACGTCAGCGACCCGGACGGCAACACCGTCGAACTCCGGTGGTACCCCGAGGACGCCACCGGAGATCACAGCACCTCAGTCGTGTGACTCGGGTCAGTCCGCCAGCGGGAGGTGGACCCGGTTGCCCTGGGCCGCGAAGACCTCGATCTCGCACTTCGCCGCGCCGCTGCGCTTGATCCTCGCATCACTGGTGACCAGCGGTGCGCCGAGGGCTTCCGCCGGGGTGACGTACTGGGCGTCGTGGGCGCTGAGGTTGGCGTGCAGTCTCTTCACTCTGTCCCAGAACGGCAGCGTCTCCCGTTTGATGACGGGAAGCATCGGTATGCGTCGACCGCCTTCTCCGCTTCCTTCTCGGTCAGCTTGCCGCCACGTTGCATGCCGAGGAGGGCCGACTGGATCTCGTAGTCCAGGAGGGTCGAGAGCCTAGACGTCCCCCGCCTCGGCCACACGGCTCCGGACGTGCTCTCCGTCGGAGCTGTGGGCCGTGAGGACGAGGATGCGGCGGCGCTGTTCAAGCAGCGAGCCCTCCCCGGCATCCGGAGAGGGCTCGCCCGTGGCACAGGAGCGTCAGTCGGCGAGCGGAAGGTAGACCCGGTTGCCCTGGGCCGCGAACTCGGCCGACTTCTCGGCCATGCCGGCCACCGCCTCGGCGTCGAACTCGGTGTCAACGGCCGTCGAGCCGTCGCCGTGCTCCTCGCGGATCTTCTGCGAGATCTTCATCGAGCAGAACTTGAACAAAGGCATGATGGGCTGATCTACTGCCTGAAGTTCTTGCACCAAGGAGGGGGTCCGACCATGGGAACGCGTGACGAGCTGATCGGCAAGCTCAGGGGGACGCCGGCGGATCTCCCGTCGGTCGCCGAGGTCCGGGCGATGCTGGAAGCCAACCCCACCTTGAAGTGCGTGGTCTGCTATGCGCGCATCTCGTTCGACGGTCGGGTGAAGGACGCCCACGGTGTCGAAGACCAGCACCGGAACCTCGGCGAGAAGGCCCACTCGTTCGGGTGGCTGGTGGTCTACCGCTACACGGACAACGACAAGAGCGCCAGCAAGGAGAACGTCGTCCGCGACGACTTCGAGCAGCTGGTTGCGGACCTCGCTGCCGGGCAGACGCCCGAGGGCTACCCCATCCACGGCGTCATGGCGGACAACGACGACCGGCTGTACCGGCGTCCCGGCGACTGGGAGCGGTACCTCCGGGCGTTCACCGCCCACGAAGGCCGGGTGTACTGGGATTCCAACGGCGTGCAGGACCTCTACGCCGAGGGTTTCGAGATCAAGGGACTCGTCGGCGTCGCGATGTCGCTCGCGGAGACACGGAAGAAGCAGCGGCGTTCACGCAACAGCCACCGCAACCGGGCCGTACGTGGCCAGTCCGTCTCGGCATGGCGCCCGTTCGGTTGGGACGACGACAAGATCACGCTGCGGGAGGTGGAAGCGGCTGCCATCCGGAAGGCCGTGAAGGACGTGATCGCTGGCGCGTCCATCTCCGAGATCACCCGGCAGTGGAAGGACGCGGGACACCTTACCGCCCGGGGCAACCTCTTCCAGTACCAGAGCGTCAAGCAGGTGCTGCTGAACGCCCGGCTCTGCGGATACCGGGAGATCAAGGACGAGTTGGTCCGTGACGGTGACGATCAACCAGTGGTCGGCGAGTGGGCGGCGATCATCACACCGAAGGAGTGGTTCGCCGTGGTCGCGGCCATCCGGTCTCGTGGGACCGGCGGTCAGCCCGGTGGGAAGCTCGTCCACAAGTACCTGCTGACCAACATCCTCCGCTGCGGCAATACGCTGGAGGACGGCACGAAGTGCAACCACCCGATGAAGGGCCAGAAGGCCAACGAGTGGGTCACCTACGAGCACGGGTACTTCTGCAAGAAGACCGTGGACGGCGGCTGCAACGGCACGTACAAGCGCGGGGACGAGACCGACAAGCACATCGCCAAGCTCGTCCTGGCGAAGTTGAAGGCCGATGCTGCAGCGGCGGTCAAGGACGTACCGGACTGGGGCCGTGAGAACGAGTTGGAGGCCGCGCTAGGTCGACGCGCCGCCCTCGAACAGCGTTGGAACGCTGGCGAGATCGATGACGAGCAGTTCTTCCGAAACCTCCCGGCGGTGGACAAGTCCATCAAGGAGTTGCGGGCCGATCAGACGAAGAACATCGCGGCGAAGGCCGCCGCCGAGGAGGCGACGGCCGACGTCGAAAAGGAATGGAAGTCGAAGACCATCAGGCAAAAGCGGGAGCTGATCAAGAAGGCTCTGCACGCGGTCATCGCGTTGCCTGGCGGTATGGGCAACAAGCCCTTCGATGTGGAACAGCTCATCCCGGTGTGGAAGTCCGCCGAGTCAGCTGCACTCCCAGGATGATGCCCATCTCCTGAAGCTGGTCGTTCGAGAAGCGCGGGGCAGTCGCCAAGTGCTTCTCGATCCAGCGGTCAACAGCCTCATCGGGGCAAAGCCGGGAGGACGGGAGCGAGCAGTCTGCCGTGGGTGTCACCGCATGTCCCCCTCTCGCTTGAGGCGGAGGGCCGCGGCACGGTTGTCGCGGACGGTTTGGGCGAGGAGTTCTTCGCCGGGGCTGTAGCCGGTGGCGAGGAATCGCCAGTCGGATAGGACGAGGGTGGTGGCCGGGTCGAGAGGCGGGCGACCCTCACGGATTCGTGCTTGTTCGGCTTGCCAGGTGCGGCGGGTGCCGCGCAGGTGGCCCAGGGTGGTGGAGTAGCGGCGGGACTTGGTGGAGAAGTGGCCCCGGAAGCCGAGCATGTGTGCCCACTTGGGCATCTTGAGGTCGGCGAAGTCGGGTGATCGGGTGCCGAGGTCCCAGCAGGTGCGAATCATCTGGCGGATGTGGCCGGCGACCCGGAGATCGGCGATCGGTTCGGCGAGCCCGGTTCCCTCGCAGACACCGAGGCGTAGACCGTACAGGTCACGGCCGATGGCTGATCGCCGTTCGTCCGGGCTCCCCGCCGCTCGATGATCCGGGGCGAACGGAACCCGTCAAGCCCGCGCCGCTCACCACCGTCACCAGGTGCAGGCCCGTACGCACGGCCTTGACCGAACCCGCCCGCCCCTAATCTCGGCAGCTATCGGGGCGCCCAGCCGAAGTGGTTGCTGCCGCGTCGTCCTGAGAGATAGCTCGGTCTCGCCGTTGCCACCTATCCAGCATTGCAAGGGACGGCGACACGACTCCGGACACCTCCAGTACTGAGAGGTGCCCAACCAAGATCAGAACAACACTGGCCGCCAACGCCGTGCCGTACATGATTGCCAGCACGACCTGCTTCTGCTCAGAGTCAGACACGTTGTACTCCTGTAGATATGACCGGGCTACTTCTGGGTGGCGCGCCTCAGCACGGGGTGACTGCCACAGGCAAGTGCGGGGTGACGAGGCCCCACTCAGCTACAAGAAGCGTCTGACGCCCTGAGGGGCAGCGACCACATCGAGACGGAACGAGACAGATAAGAATCCGGCCAAGGGCCTGACCTGGCGCGCAGTCAGATGACAGACTCGATCAGGAGACACCTAGAGACACTTGGATGGCTGCATGTCGGAGCGCCGTGGGCATCGTGGGATCAACATGCCCACCATCTACGAGGTCCCGCCGAGCGGGCACCGGAACCTCCTCATCGCGCTGCATCAGCTCTACGAGGCCGCCGGACGCCCTGGCATTCGCACCATTGCCGATGGAATTAATCGAAGTGACGACCTCCCCACGGCCATTCACCATCAGGCAGTAGCAAAGATTCTCAATGGGAAGTCATTTCCTTCCCTGCATCAAGCAAGATCCCTTAGCCTCTGGCTGGCTGGCCGATTTGCACATGACAACAAGGGAGCCGCAGGCAAGGAGGCATCCACATCAAGAATCATTCAGCTATGGAAACTTTCCGACGACCGGGGAGTATCGACACCCGACACTGTGATCGATTCTATTCCTGCTGACGTCTCGCCTGCCGCATCGAACCACAGGGACAACATCAAGGACCAAGAGCGAGATCTAAATACGGCCAGCCTTGAGTACTTTGATCGATCTGCCGAGCGCAGAGCTCTAGCAGAGATGATCAACTCCAGGGATGAAGCGGCGGACATGGTCGAGGTTACCAATTCGAAGGATTTCTACTTCCCGGAGCACGCAGCAATCTTTGAGGCCGTTGCCACGCTTAGCCGGCAGGGCCCATTCTCGCTGGATGATCTGACGGATCATCTCATGGAGCCTGGGGAGTGGCTGGATTCCCTTGGCGGGCGTGGCTACCTTCAAGAGCTGGCTTCGCTGGCTCAAGGCCATGGAAGCGGCGAACACTATGCGGAACTTGTTCACGGCCTGGCAGTCGCAAGGCGGATAACCGATGTAGGAAATCGGATTAATGAACTAGTCCGAGCAGCGGTTGCCTCGGGGCATGTTGATGCTGCGGCCCTTACGGGAGCAGTCGAGGCCGAACTCGTTTCGGCCGTCAGCCATGACTCATCCGAGTTCGATCTGGACTCCAAAACGATCATCGAAGACACTCTCAATATGATCGAGTACGCTGGGGCTCAATCGCGTTCTTCAAGCGTTACGACAGGCTTTTCCCAGCTTGACCAAATCCTGAGCGGCGGATTTAGGACTGACTCCCTGACGGTCATAGCAGCCGCGGCAGAGATGGGAAAAACGACCCTGGCTCTGAACTTCATCCGTACTGCGGCGATCCATCATGGGGTGCCGAGTGCCCTGTTCACCACCGAGGCCGACAGCACTGAAATAATGTCTAGGATTTTCTCAGCTGAAGGTCGGGTGCCCGCGACGCAGATCCTCTCGGGTGAGATGACAAATGATTTCTGGACCAGAATCGCGCAGCGTATGCCCGATCTGGCTGAAGCTCCGCTCTACATAAGGGACGCTCCAACCTTCACGGTCTCAGAAATTATCCGGAAGTGCCGAAGGCTTCATCGCATGCACGGGATTCGTCTAATTGTCATCGACGACATTCAGCGGATTGCGACGGAAGGGCCCGGGGGGCGGCGGGACCGAGATGCCGATCTTCAGGAAGTTGCGCGTCAGCTCTCGGTCCTTGCGAAGGAGCTGCAGGCCGCAGTCGTTGCCACAGCCGACATGGGACGCTTCGCCGAGCATCGCACAGCCCTCCGGCCGGATATCTTCGATCTCGATCAGGCGATCGAGAGAAACTCTGGCGCAGTTATCCTACTGCATCGCGAAGATGCCTATGAGATACTTTCACCCCGGGCGGGAGAAGCCGACCTGATCGTGGCGAAAAATCGAATTGGCCACAAGGGAACGGCAACTGTTGCTTTCCAGGCCCACTACTCACGGTTCGTCGAGATGATGCCCCCCTCATAATGTGCCGGCCGACAGCGATCAGCTGCCGGCCCGAACATCCATCTCGCCGCTAAACTATTCCTCGGCGCCCCTAATAAGTACTCAAGTTATTACCTCGGCACAAGTGGGCTTGGGAGGTGCCACACCGGTCAGCTCCCTCGCACGTGCTGCGAGCAATGGCGCCAACTCGGGGTAGTAGCCGCGTGCGACGGCTTGCAGCATCTCGGCCAGGGCGACGAGTTCACCAATTCGGCCGGCGGGGGTGTCGAGCACCTCGGCGAAATCGGACCGGACGCGCGTGGCAACCATGGGGACGAGGAGGCTGTTCACGTGCAGGATGCCCGGGTCGTAGCCGACAGGCAGCAGACCCCAGCGCTCCCAGTCGAGGATGTTCAGCGGCGCGGTCAGGTTGCCCCAGTGCAGGTCACCGTGACCGGTGACGCGCTCGATCTTCTCGGGCGCGGGGATGCCGAGGAACTGAGGGATTGCCTTCTCGATCCAGCTGTCCCGCACGGTGGTGCGCTCGCCCTGGGCCTGCCCGAGGCTGCTGATGGCGCGGCGCAGGGTGCTCCACCATTCGTCGGGCAAGTCAGGGTTGTGGTCCAGGTCGGGGCGGTGGGGCGAGATGACCGGATGGGTCACAAAGTCGAGGAGGTCGGCCCCGTAGCCGAACCCGTCGGTGACCCAGTCAAGGGAGTCGTGCAGCCTGGGGCGGGGCACGTCGTCGGACACCAGCGCTTCGGCGCCGATGATGCCCTCACCAGCGGGCCGGGCCCCTTCTGTCCTCTTGGTCGAGAACACGCGCAACCACCGGTCTCCCGCCTGACGGCTCAGGGTGAGGCCCTGGACTCCCCAGACCGGGGCGCCCTCGCATTGCACCCGCAACCGATAGGCCGCTTCCCGGAGCGCGGCCTCCATCCGCAGTTTGATCGCTTCATCCGGTGGCGAGTACATCCATCACCTTTCCGAGTCGGTCCAAGTCCACTGGTTCGGCCAGCGCCTGGGCAGCATCGTCCCAGTGCTGCGCGCTGCTGGCAGAGAGCAGGACCACGTCCAGGCCGGGGCACGAGGCCGCTACCAGCAGCGCGGCGGCCGGGGCCGACAGGCCGGGGCGGATCAACTCCACCAGTTCGGGTGTCATCAGCTCAGGGAGCTCACCGCCGTGCAGCGGCGCCGAGCCGAAGGTGGTTACCCCAAGGTGCCGGGTTTCCACGAGCGGCCCATCGCCCTTGAGCCCCTGGACGATCGGGTCGGCCATCACCAGGCTCACCGGCAGTTGCAGCGCGGTGAAGTGGTGCGACTCCGAGCCGGCCGCCTGTCCCGCGAGGCGTTCGAGCTCCGGCACCGTGAACGCACCCGACTCCAGGCCCGACCAGGTGGCGACTCCGTATCCGCCGATCTGGCCGGCCTGGGCGAAGTCCTCCAGGACAGCGAACGCTTCCCGCAGCTCACCATGGAGCTGGGAACGATCGCGTCCCCGGACGGCATGCTCGGGGTTGTGCACGAAGACCAGGCTGGCACGGCCCAGCACGCTCAACGACTGTTCGGTCTGCCAGCGGACGAACGTGGGGGCGAGGCAGTGCCCGATGGCCGCCTGTTCGCGGTTGAGGACCCCGGCGGCGACGGCGGCGCGGCCCTGTTCGGCTGTGTGGAACCCGGTCTTGGTACTGACTCCGGCCTGTGGATGCGCTGCCAGAACGGGCGCCAACTCCCGATGCGCTTGGCCGTGGGCGTAGTTGGGGGCGGTGTCCACCCACGCTGCCACGGAGGCGAGGGCGGTGCGCGCCGCCTGTTCGACGGCGCGCACCCGGTACGTTCCCAACGCCAGGACGGCGGTCACAGCGTCACTCCCACCACAGCGGCTGCCTGGCCCTCGATCAGGACAGACAGTAGCGATGCCACATCCTTGACTTCCAGGTCGGCTGTTGCGGCCAGCGAGCCGAGCGTGACTGGCTGCCCGGTCAGGAGGACCCGTAGCAGTGGGCCGGCCTGACCGGCGAAGTCCCACTCGGTCCCCGCCGCCGAGAGCGTCACCGTGCCCTCAGCACCGTTCTCAGTCAGCCGTGCTCGAGGAGCGGTCAGGCGCACCGACACCTCCGGGCGGTCGGGCAGGCCGTTGACATAGGGCAGCGAGGGCACCGCGCGGCCGAAGTGGGTGGTGTCCACCGACTCCGCCCACCGGCTGACCAAGTCCGGATCCGCCAGTTCGAGCGCCATCACCTCACGCAGTTCCCGGATGAACGCCGCCTGCTCACGCGGCGAACCGAAACGCGGCACGTCCAGGCGCAGCGCGAGGCGGGAACGCAGCTCATCCACGACCCAGTTCAGCAACTCGGCTCCCGTGTGTGTGACCAGACCGAAGGTCAGGTGAAGCGACTCGGTTCCCTGGTCCGCGCTGACCGCGTGCCACCAGCCGCGCGGCAGGTACAGCACGTCTCCGGCGGTCAGCACCAGGTCCGCGACCGGCTCACCCTGCGGTTCCTCCGGGGCTTCCACATCCCGGAAGGTCGGCGCGGTCCGGGTGGTCCCGTAGAGCTTCCAGCGTTTCGACCCGTACATCTGGACCACCACCACGTCGTGGTCGTCCCAGTGCGTTCCGAAGCCCTCCCGCTCGGTCCACGAGGCGTAGGCGTTGACCTGCACGAGCGTGCCGAGGAAGCGTTCCAGGCCCTCAGCTGCGGAGCCGATCGGCGGGTGCATCGTGTCGATGGAGTCCACGACGAGCGAGGCGCCCTTGGCCAACTGGGCGTGCAACTCGGCCGGCAGAGTCCGGTGCCAGGTCACAGCCCGCCGGTTTGTCATCGGCACGGTGTACCGAGCATGGGGCACCGCCTCGCCGTCCAGCGAGAGACGAAGCCGCGGGGGCTCCAACCTCTGCGTGGCGAGGAGGGTGTTCAGGTCGTCCCAGGACAGCAGACCGGCGACATCGGCGGCCGTGCCCGGGAAGACGGCGTAGGAGCGGTGGAGCGTCTGGGCGAGGAACGAATCCCCGCCCAGACGCACCGCCCACGAAGCAGCATCAAGCATCGTGGGCGTCCGACTCAGGTGTCGTTCTGGTCGGAACGGCCGCCGGTGTTGTCGGACGGCTGCTCGGCACGGGTCCGAGCGGCGGCGATCTTCCTGGCAGCAACCAGGAGACCACCGTCAGCGGCCGGAGCCGCCGGGGGGTCCTGCACCATGTGCTTCTTCCCTTCTACTGGGGGAACTCCCACCGGGAATCCGGCGGGAAGACTTGGGCAGCGCCAGCCGGCCGTGGGGCGCGTGGCGGCTGGCGCCGTGGTCCACCTGGCCCGATTCCCCAAGGGGCCAGGTGGAGACTGGGAGAAGGTCAGGCCGATTCCGGCAGGACGGGCACCCGGGCCTGCGCGACGCCGACGAGCACGGCGAGCCGCCCGGTTCCGGTCACCAACTGATCAGCCGCGCACTCGAACCACACGACCTTGCCGGAACCTTCGGGGTACCAACCCCATGAGTGCGCGAGGCCTTCGACCAAGGCCAGACCCCGGCCACCCGTGGTCCTGTCAGCGGCGGTAGCGGGGTCGGGTGGGCGGAGGCTGCTGTCCGCGACCTCTACGCGCAGACGCTCACCGGTCCAGCGGACGGTGACGCGGAAGCGGGCGCCGGTGTGCTCGACGGCGTTGGTGAGCACCTCACTGGCGCACAGCTCGACATCCCGCAGCGCGTCAGCAGACAGCGGTACGCCCCACTGTTGCGCAATCACCTTGATCAGTCGGCGCGTTGACGGGACAGTGGCCAACTCGGGCTTAACGTCCCACGTCTGCGGCGTCGGCAGCGCGGCAGTGATGACCGGGCTCATCAGCACGGACCGCCCTCCGTTTCGGTCTTTTCCCCGGGCTTGCCCCGGAGGACTCTCAGGATTGCCGGGCGGGCAGTTCCGAAATAAGGCCATGGCGATTACCCATCGTGGGTAAACTCGCGGTCAGTTATGCCAAGTGACACCGAGTGATCATCTCTGCGAGTGCTGGGGGTACCGGACATGACTGAATCCAGACTGTCATCCGGGCTGCCGAGTCGGCTGCTGGCCGATCCCGAAATGGTCGCGGCGTGTGCGGCACGCGACTTCACCACGATCTTCCGGTTGGCCAAGGCCAAAGGCGGCTATCACGCGTCCAGGATCTCGCGAGCCTGCGAGTTGACGCCCAGTCGTGTCGGTGAGGTCATGACGGGCCGCAGGGAGATCACCAACATGACCGTCATCGAGCGGATCGCGCAGGGGCTCCGCATCCCGGGCCACATGGTCGGCCTTGCCCCGCAGGCCTGGGAGCGTCCGAAGTCCGAGGTGCATCCGATGGCGGCCCTGTCCGGTCGGCCGGACACTCCGTTCGCGGGCAGCGTGCTTCCGAGCCCCGGACTGGACGACATCCTCGCCATAGCAGCCAGTACCAGGGTCACGCCGACGGTGCTCCGCTCGCTACAGGCATCCATCGAGGACTACTGGCGACGCGATGACGAGCACGGCGGGGAAGCCCTCCGCCCCGCCGTCATGGGCCAACTTCGCTACGTCCTGGGCGTCCTGCGCGACACAGCCGATCCCAACTACCAGCGCAGCCTGCACGGCATCGCGGCCGAACTCGCACGCCTCACCGGCTGGACCTACTTCGACGCCAGGCAGTACAGCACCGCTCGGAGCTACTTCACCGAGGCCCTCCGTCTAGCACGATCGATCGAAGACCGCCCGTTCATCGCCAATGTGCTCTCCTGCCTTAGCCTCCAGGCCACCTACGAGGACAAGGCGAGCGAAGCGATCACACTGGCCAGAGCCGCGCAGGACAGCGCGCGGCTCGACGGCGGCACCCCAAGGTTGATGGCGATGCTGGCCATGCGGGAAGCCTTCGGCCACGCCAGCGCTCACGACCAGGAGGCCACTCACCAGGCCATCGAGGACGCGCGCTGGCATTTCGACCGCATTGACCAGACCGACGACGATCCGACGTGGGTCCAGTACTTCGACCAGACGAAGCTCACCGTCGACACCGGTATCGCGCTCGGCCAACTCGGCGATGCGGCAGCAGCCGAACCCCTCATCGAGGAAGCTCTACGCAGCGAGTCGCCCGCCAATCAGCGCGGTCGGGCCTTCCACTCGTTCTGGCTGGCTCGCACCCAACTTCAGCGCCTCCAGGTCGAATTAGCGTGCACCACTGCCGGGAACGCCCTTGTCCTCGCGTTCGAGGTGGCATCCCCGCGAGTGCTCGCCCACCTCCAGGACTTCCGCCAGTCGTTGACGCCCTACCGGTCCGCGCAGCCAGTTGCTGAGCTGTCGGCCCGCATTCGGGAGCTGACTGCCTGACTACTACAGCCCAGCCTCATCAAGTAGCAGGTACAGCACGCCGACCAGCGAGCCGCTGCTGACGATCTCCCGGCGGTCGATCATGCCGCGCAGTTCAGACAGCGGGATCCACTCGATCCGGTCGGACTCGTTGCGCTCACTCGGCGGCCCGGTGTGCTCGATCGCGTCGGCCCGGAAGACGAAGTGCTCCGAGTCGGTGATGCCGTTGGCCGGCTGGGCATAGATCAGCGGTTTGACCTCTCCAACCGTCCAGCCGGTCTCCTCCAGCACCTCACGCTCCGCGGCTTCCTCCGGACTCTCGTTCGCCTCGATCAGCCCCATGGGTAGTTCCCAGGCCCACGAGTCGGTGATGAACCGGTGCCGCCACATCATCAGCACCTGCTTCCGGTCATTCACCACCGCGGCTACCGCCAAGTGCCGCAGCTTGAGCACGTGGTGCTCCCAGCGGTGCCCATCCGGCTGTTCGACGTCGACCAGCCACACGTTCACCCAAGGGTTCTCGTAGATCGGACGTTCCCCGTGGATCTTCCACTGCATCGCTGCGGCCCCTCTCGACGGACCATCAGCATCTCAGACCCGAGCCGCCGGGCCGACGGATTCGATCGAATTCGCGTCACCCTGACGAATATCAGCTCGGCTAGATGACTGATGCCAAGGGGTTCAGTGGTCGTACGCGGTCAGCGAGCGCATGACGGGCTGGCCAGTGTGGTCGTTGTGCCAGATCGCGGCGGT
>NZ_JBVOOL010000019.1:0-147863 GCF_055664045.1 Kitasatospora sp. NPDC023385
CGCGAGGGAGTCCAGATCAGGCGTCACAACCGATCTTTGGACTCCCTCGCTTCATGTCATGCGCGGCGGCGAGCCCTTGGCATCAGTCATCTAGGGGCCGACCAGCCGACCAGCCGACGAGCCGACGGGCCACCCCCGCCACCCCGCCCAGGCCCGCAGCGGCTCCTCCCCACCCGTGCGCCCCCGCCACCCCGGGGACAGACTGGTGAGGGACCGACGCCGCCCCGCGAAGCTGGGAGACGCATGCTGCTGGGACTCACCACCGCGCTGGTCGCGACCGGCTGCTTCGGCTTCGGGGCGGTCTTCCAGGCACGCGGGGCGCGTTCGGCTCCGCGTGCCGACCGGGTGCGGGCCGGGCTGCTGGCCGCGCTGGTGCGGTCCTGGCAGTTCGTGGCCGGGACGCTGCTGGACATCGTCGGCTTCGTGCTGAGCATCGTCGCCCTGCGCAGCCTTCCGCTCTTCCTCGTGCAGGCCGTCACCAACGGCAGTCTGGCCGTCACCGCCCTGGCCGCCGTCTGGCTGCTGGGCGCGCACCTCCACCGTGCGGACCTCGCGGGCATCGTCGCGGTCGTCGTCGGCCTGACCCTGCTCGCGCTCGGTTCCGGCAAGGAGGGCCGGAACTCCGCCCCGGCCGCGTTCCACTGGTGGCTGCTCGCCACCACCGCCGTGATGCTGCTCGCCACGTTCGTGCTGGTGCGCCGGGACGGCACGGCGGCCGCGGCCGGGTTGGGCCTGCTCGCCGGTGTCGGCTTCGGGGTGACCAGCCTCGCCGTGCGCGTCCTGGACGTGTCCGGCCCGGCCGCGATCCTCACCGACCCGGCCGCCTACGCCTTGGCCGCCGGCGGCCTCGGCGGCTACCTCGCGTACGCCCTCGCCCTGCAGCGCGGCACGGTGACGGCCGCGACCGCCGCCGGGACGGTGGCCGAGACCTTCGGCCCGGCCCTGGTCGGGGTGGCGGCGCTCGGGGACGCCGCGCGTCCCGGGTTCGAGTGGTGTGCGCTGACGGGTTTCGCGGTGGCGGTGGGCGGCACCTTCCTGCTCTCCCGCTTCGGCGAACCGGAGGGCGAGCCGGCCGGCCCGTCGGCCGCGCGCCCGGACGCCACGGCGGACGCTGCCGCTCCGCCCCGGTAGCCCGGACAGCTCCGTCATGCGAAGGTGACTTGCCGGACAAATCGGACGGCAATACGGCCACAGAGCGGCAGGTGCGCGATGGCGGAGGAACCCCGATCGGAACCCCACTCCCGGTCCCGGCGGCCGGAGCCGACCGGGCGTCCCGTCGCGCTGATCACCGGCGCCTCCTCCGGCATCGGCTTCGCCACCGCGACCCGCCTGGCCGAGGCCGGCTGGCACACCCTGCTCTCCGGCACCGACCGCGCCCGCCTCGACGAGGCCGCCGACCGCACCGGGGGCCTCGCCCTCGCCGAGGACCTGAGCAAACCGGACGGCCCGCGCCGCCTCGCCGACGCCGCCCTGGCCGAGGCCGGCCGGGTGGACGCCCTGGTCGCGAGCGCCGGCCTGGGCTGGCGCGGCCCGTTCGCGCAGACCCCCACCGACACCCTGGACCGGATGATCGAGGTCAACTTCGCCGCTCCGCTGCGGCTGGTCCGCCTCCTCCTGCCGGGCATGCTGGAGCGCGGCCGCGGCCGGATCGTGCTGCTCGGCTCGATGGCCGGCCAGGTCGGCGTGCGCGACGAGTCGGGCTACGCGGCTACCAAGGGCGGCCTGACGATGTTCGCGGAGAGCCTCTGGTACGAGCTGCGCGGCACCGGGGTGGGGGTGCGCCTGGTGCTCCCCGGGGCGGTGGACACCCCGTTCTTCGAGCGGCGCGGCACCCCGTACCAGCGCGAACGGCCGCGCCCCGTCACGGCGGAGCGGGTCGCGGACACCGTGGTCGCGACCATCACCACCGAACGCGACCGCCTCTACGTACCGCAGTGGCTCGGCTTCCCGGCCCGCATCCACGGCGTCGCACCGGGCGTGTTCCGCCGGATGGCGTCGCGCTTCGGGTGAGCGCCGAATGGGCCCCGCCACGAGCACGGTCACCACCGCCGTCACCACTTCCGTCACTGCCACGGCAGCCGCCGCAGTCGCCGTGGAGTTCCTGCACCTCGCCCCGGCCGCCGTCCGCCTCCCGCCGCTGCGCCGCACGGTGGCCCGCCGCACCGCCGGGCACGGCACCGCGCCCGGCCACGTCGCCCTGACCTTCGACGACGGCCCCGACCCGCGCAGCACCCCGTACGTCCTGGACGCACTGGACGAACTCGGCGCCCGCGCCACCTTCTTCCTGCTCGGCTCGATGCTGGAACGGGCCCCTGCACTCGGCCGCGAGCTGGTCGGGCGCGGCCACGAGGTCGCCGTCCACGGCTGGCACCACCGGCAGCAGTGGTACCCGGCCCCCGCCCGCGACCTGCGCGAGCTGCGCCGCGCCACCGAGGCCGTGACCGACCTGTGCGGCGCCCGACCGCTCTGGTACCGCCCCCCGTACGGCGTCCTGACCGCCGGCCCGGCCCTGGCCGCCCGCCGCCTCGACCTGCGCAGCGTGCTGTGGACCGCCTGGGGCCGCGACTGGACGGCGCAGGCCACCGGCGACTCCGTCTACGCGACCGCCCGCCCCGGCCTCACCACCGGCGCCACCCTCCTCCTCCACGACTCCGACTGCACCTCCGCCCCCGGCTCCTGGCGCGCCACCCTCGCCGCCCTCCCCCTGATCGCCGGCCACTGCCGCACCCGCCACCTGACCCTCGGCCCCCTCCGCGACCACGCGGTGCCGTCCTGAGCCGGGCCGGATCCGCAGCGGCCAGTCCGCCCCTAACCCAGCCCCACCCGCCGCAGCGCCTCCCCGAACCCCGTCCGCCAGCCCTCCGGCGTGGCACCGGAGGACGGTGCGGGTGAGGGCCGCTTCAGAGCCGCGAGGGCGTTGCGGACGACCTCGTCCGGGTGGGCGGTGGCGACGTCGGCGTAGCCGAGTTCGAGCTCGTGCTGGAGGTTGTCACGCCCGTGGCCCTGCACCACGTCGAGGAGCAGCAGGCGCCGGCCGAGGGCGCGGGCCTCGCTGCAGGTGTCGCCGGAGGTGGTGACGACCAGGTCGGCGGCGGCCATCAGCGCGGGGATCCGGTCGGTGTAGCCGAAGGGGTGCAGCCGGGGCTCCCGGCGCGCGGCGGCACGCAGGCGGCGCTCGAGCTCGCAATTGCGCCCGGCCACGGCGAGCACGTGCGGCCCGGCGGCGGCGAGCGAGGTGGCGGTGCGGGCGAGCGGTCCGAGCCCCCAGGAGCCCGACATCAGCAGGACGCACGGCGCGTCCGCCGGCACTCCCAGGTCCTGGCGCGCCTCGGCCCGCCCCGGCGGCCGGTAGAACGGCTGCCGCAGGGGCGCGGGCACGACGGCGATGTCGGCGTCCGGCCGGTAGCGCCGCACCGCGCAGGCGGCGACCTCCGAGGTGACCAGGAACAGGTCCGTGCCGTCCTGCACCCAGAGCTGATGCGGCGTCACGTCCGTGCAGAACACGAAGTGCCGGAACGCCCGTCCCCGCCCCCACTCCTGCAGCCGGTTGACCGCCGAGGTCGCGGTGGCGAACACCGAGACCACCAGCTGCGGCCGCTGCGCCGCGACCAGCGCCCGCAGGGCCGGGACGAGCCGGGCCCGGGCGGCCGCGTCGGCGAGCCGGGCGATCCGCGCGCCCGGGCGCAGGGCCGAGAAGTGGAAGGCGTCGTACACCCCGGGCAGGTCGAGCAGCCGGCGGAAGACCGCCTCCCCGGCCGCGCCCGAGCGCTCCCCGAGCAGGGCCATGGCGTCGACGGTGCCGGTGGTCCAGCCGAGTTCCCGCAGGGTGTCCGCGCAGGCCTGGGCCATCACGTCGTGGCCCTGGCCGAGCGAGCCGGAGACCAGCAGGGCGTGCGGCATGCGCGCGCTCCGGTCAGCCGGCGGCGGACGCGGCGGTGGCGGCCCGGTACCAGTCGGCGTACCGCCGCACCCCCTCCGCGAAGTTGGTCCGCGGCGACCAGCCCAGCAGCCGCTTGGCCTGGGCCGAGGAGATCCGCCGCCCGGCGTAGTCGGCCTTCCGGCCGTCGATGTGCTCGATGGTGACGGGCCCGAGCAACTCGTCGACGGTGTCGGCGATGTCGCGCACCGACACCGCCGTCGAGCCCTCCAGGGCGAAGGTCTGGTCCTCGGCGGCGGGGGAGAGGGCCCGGACGTGGGCGTCGGCGAGGTCCTCGACGTAGACGAAGTTGCGGCTCTGCCGGCCGTCCCCGGCGATGGTGATCGGCCGTCCGGCCAGCGCGGCCTGGACGAACCGGGCGACGACGAGTTCGTCGCGCATCCGGGGGCCGTACGGGATGCCGTAGCGAAGGATCGTGAAGTGCTGCCCGTACAGCTCGCGGTAGCTGTGCACCAGCATCTCGGCGGCGAGCTTGGTGGCCACGTACAGATGGCCGCTGTGTTCCAGCTCGATCGGTACGTGTTCGTCCAACTCCTGTTCCTCGCCGCCGAGTTGTTCACCGGCGAGGGCGGCGCCGTAGACCCAGACGGTGCTCGCGAGGACGGTCCGGCTGAGGCCGCTGCGCCGGGCGGCCTCCAGGACGGCCTCGGTGCCGTCGATGTTGGCCCGCACGGCGCGGACCGGGTCGGCGCTGACCTGCTCGACGTCGGCCATCGCGGCGAGGTGGTAGACCACTTCGCTGCCCGCCAGTGCGGAGGTCAGTGCCTTCAGGTCGAGGACGTCGATCCGCGCGTGCTCGGCGTCGGGGTTGAGGTACTTGTCGGTGGTGTCCACCGCGAGGACGTCGTGGCCGGCCGCGACCAGATGGTCCACGACGTGTGAGCCGATGAATCCGCACCCCCCGGTGACGGCTATCCGCACGTTCCTGCTCCCTTCGCTCTCTTCCGGCTGCCCGGTTATCCGGCCAGCCGCCGGTGCACCGTCGAAACGGCCTCGACGACCTGCTCCGTCTCGTCCTCCGTCATGTCGGAGTGCACCGGCAGGCAGACCTGCCGGGCGCAGACGTCCTCGGCCACCGGCAGCGGCCCGCGCCGGTACGGGGCGAACACCGGCTGCAGGTGCAGCGGCAGGTCGTACACCTCGCCGGACAGCCGCACGCCGTACTCCTCGGCGACCGCGCGCTTGAACGCCGCGCGGTCCGTCCCGGGTGGCAGCAGCGCCACGTACTTGTAGTAGTTGCCGCGGCAGCCGGGCGGTTCGAGGACCGGCTCCAGGCCGTCGATCCCGGCCAGCGCCTCGTCGTAGCGGCGGGCGACGGCCCGGCGGGTCTCGATGAACTCCTTCAGCCGGCGCAGGTGCACCGCGCCGACCGCCGCGTGGAGCTCGCTCATCCGCCAGGAGTAGCCGAGCAGGACGTGGTGGTTGGTGGTGAAGGAGCCCTTGCCCTGGTCGCGGTAGATCCGGGCCTCGTCGCGCAGCTCGGGGGACTCGGTGAGGACCATGCCGCCCTCACCACTGGTGGTGACCTTGGTCGGGTAGAACGAGAAGGCCCCGGCCAGGCCGAAGGTCCCGGCGGCCCGGCCGTCGAGACTGCTGCCGTGGGCGTGCGCCGCGTCCTCGACCAGCGGGACGCCGCGCTGGTCGCAGAGCGCCCGCAGGGCGTCGACCTGCGGGGTGACCAGCCCGCCGATGTGCACCAGGACGACGGCGGCGGTGTCCGGTGTGAGGGCCGCCGCCAGGGTCTCGGGAGACAGTGCGAGGGTGGCCGGGTCGACGTCGGCGAACACCGGGCGCCCGCCCGCGTGGACGACCGCGCCGGCGGTCGCGTAGAAGGTGACGGCGGGCACGACCACGTCGCGGCCCCGGACGTCGACGGTGCGCAGGATCATCTCCAGCGCCGCCGTGCCGCTGCTCACCGCGACGGCGTGGGAGGCGCCGTGCTCGGCGGCGAAGGACTGCTCGAAGCGCTCGGTCCACGGGCCGAGCGTGAGGGCGCCGGTGGTGAGCATCTCGGTCACCGCCTCGGCGACGGCCGCGCGGTCGCTCTCGTCGAACACGATGCGGGCGGCTGGAACGCCCATGGGGCACCTCCGGCGGCGGGCTGCGGAAGCAGCACCGATCGGGTCGAATCCTCCCGAACCGCAGGAAAAGCGGTCGGGTCAGGCACATCACGCTACTTCGCCCGGCCGGGGCACGGCCCGTCGTCGCCGCCCGCACGGGTGACCCGGCTGCTTCCGCCGCAGGTGGGAGGCCTGTTGCCGCCGCAGGGCCGTCGAGGCACGGGCGGGAACGCGCCGAACACGCCGACCCACACCGAACGCGCCCGCGATGACGTCTGCCAACCCGTCACGCTCGCCAAACGACCTCCGAACGGGTGTATCAGCGAGTAGTCTGCCGATGACTCAGAATGAGGAGGGTGTTCGTGGAAACCAAGGACACGGCAGGCGAGGGCGGATTCTCCAGCCGTTGCCCGGGCGTACGGCGGACGAATCGCAGGCGTTCGACCTCAGGCTCGCGCGTCTGCTCCGCCTGCTCGGGGTCGAGGCCGCAGCCGGGCCCGACTACCGGAGTACGGCCCGGTGGGAGGTCCACAAGGCGGTCGCCGGGCGGTCCGAACTGCCGGAGGAGTACTTCGAGGCACTGCTGGAGGCGGCGGTCCACGACCCCAACCCGAGCTTCAACCGGCGCTTCGTCGAACCCGCCCTGCTCGCCTTCGGGCACCGCCGGGTCCGTCTCGCCCTCCTCGGATACCTGCGCACCGGCACCGACCCGGAGCGGGCCGGCGCCGCCCGGGCCTGGTACTGGACGGCCCTGTCCGTCGGCGACGGCCGCAACGGCGCCGCGGCCGACGAGGGCGCGAGCGTCCGGGACACCTGGTACGAGACCGCGCTGCGGGAGTTCGTCGCCAACGAGGACCTGGACGTCCGCCGCTGCATCCTTCCCGGCCTCCCGCTCGTGCCGCGCGCCTACCCGGTCGAACTGCACGGCCTGGTGGAGGAGGCGGTCGCGATCGCCCGCGCGCACCCCGACGAGTACATCCGCCACCGCGCCGAGGTCCAGGTCGGCCTCTGACGTCGGAGGCGTCCGCACTCCGGGTGCGCGCGTCGAGCCGATCGGCCGCGGCGCGGTACTGGGTGGGCTCCTCGCCGGTCGGGCTGCGGCCCCGGGCTCGCCGAGCGCCCCGGCCCGTCCCGGCGCAGGATGGAAGATCCGGGCGGCGAAGCGCCTGGGTGGTGGTGCACCCGGGCGGCGGAGCACCCGGGAAGTGGAACATCCGGTGACGGGAGGTCCGGGCGTGGGAATCGCAATGGCAGACATCCGCGAGTGGCGCGGCCACGCCGTGGTCGACGAGAAGAGCCACCGCATCGGCACGCTGGAGTCGGTGTACGTCGAGACGGCCAGCGACGAGCCGTTCTTCGCCACCGTGACGGTCGGCTTCGCCGGTCGGCGCCGCCTGGTGTTCGTCCCGCTGGACGGTGCGGTGGCGGGGCCGGACTACGTGCGGGTGGCGTACTCCAAGAACCAGGTCAAGGACGCTCCGGCGATCGGCACGGACGACGTCCTGCCCGCCGAGGACGAGGCAGCCGTGTTCGCGCACTACGAGTTCCCGTACGCGACCGGCGCGGGCGGGGAGCGCCGCCTGGCCCGCCGCTGAGACGGCCCGCGAGGGGGCGGCAGGGTGTGGTTCGCCACCGGGGAGCGGATACCCCGCCGGGTACACTCGCCCCTCGACAGTCGAGGGAAAGGGCGGCCCGGACGTGCAGGTGGACGAGGAGGCGGTCGGTGCGGTCCTGAACCGACTGCGCCGGGCCCAGGGCCAGTTGGCCGGGGTGATCGCGATGATCGAGGCGGGCCGGGACTGCCGGGACGTGGTCACCCAGCTCGCCGCCGTCTCGCGCGCCCTCGACCGGGCCGGGTTCAAGATCGTCGCGAGTGGCATGCGCCAGTGCATGGCCGCTTCCGACGAAGGTGCCCCGCCGATGAGCGAGGCGGAGTTGGAGAAGCTGTTCCTCGCCCTGGCCTGACCGGCGGCGCGGGCCGAGCGGCCGGCGCCCGGTAGACAGGCGCACCCGGGAGGGCCGCGACGGATCGTCCGTCGCGGCCCTCCTCGCATGCGGGCGTGCCGGATGCCTGCCGCGTCCGCGCCCCGGCCCCACCCGCTCGCGGAGTTCCCGAACCGCCCGACGCTCCGTCATGCGTCGTTCACGCGCAGGTCGCCGGCCTTCGGATGAATGAGTCCGCCCGCAGTTGTACAGCCAACTGCGGCTCCCTCCCGTTCTCCAGCCTCCGTGACCAGCCGTACCCGGCCCCGGCGAACCGTCCCCCGGCGGACCGAGCCCCGGGCGGCGGACAGGACAACCGTGGCCGCAGGCAGCGCCCTGACCCTCACCTCCTCCACCGACCCCACCGAAGGCGACCGGCTCACCTTCCACTGGACCACCGACGCCCCCGACGCCAAGAACTGGGTCGGCATCTACGACGGCGGCCGGCAGCCCGGCACCGGCTCCTCGCTCCTGTGGAAGTACGTCCCGGAGACCTCCGGTGACGTGCAGCTCGACACCTCCGCGCTGACCGGCGGCCCGTACACCGCCTACCTGCTCGCCAAGGACGGCTACGGCATCCTCGCCCGGACCGCGCCGTTCGGCTTCCGCGCCAAGCCCGCGGTCGTGCGCCCGCACGCCGCCGTGGACTCCCTCACCGCCACGCCCGTCGCCCCGGGCGCCGCCGTGCGGGTCAAGCTCGGCGGCCTGTGGTCCCGTCCGGCCGGCAACCCGCCCGGCTCCGCCACCTTCCGCAAGGTCAGCGGCCCGGCCTGGGCCTCGGTCGGCGCGGACGGCACGCTCACCGGTACGGCCCCCGCCACCCCGGGGAAGGACCCGGAGCTGGTCGTCGTCGGCGTCAAGGACAGCGCAGGCGCGACCGACACCGTCACCGTCCTGGTCCCCGTCGTCGACCCGGTCGCCCCGCCCCGCCTCAAGGTCGCCGGCTGGAACCTGCACGACGGGGGCGCGGCCGCCACCGACGCGCTGGAGAAGCAGCTGCGCGTGGTCCTCGCCCAGGGCCTGGACGTGCTCGCTCTCCAGGAGACGGCGGGGGAGCGGGCCACGGCCCTGGCGGACGCCCTCGGCTGGTACGCCTACCAGAGCCCGGGCAGCGTGGGCATCCTCAGCCGCCACCCGCTCACCGACGGCACCCCGCCGACCGCCGAGCTGCCCGCCGCCGCGGCGACGCTCCACCTGCCCGGCGGCCGCAGCGTCCGCTTCTGGGCGGCGCACCTGGACGAGGCGGGCTACGGGCCGTACGCCGTCCAGGACGGCAGCTCCGCCGCGCAGACCGAGGCCGCCGAGCACGGCTCGCTCCGGCTGCGGCAGGCCGAGGCACTCGCCGCCGCCGTGCGCGCGGACACCGCCCGGCGCGTCCCGGTCGTGCTGGCCGGTGCGCTGTCCTCGCCCTCCCACCTGGACTGGACGGCCGCCACCGCCGCCGCCCACGGCGGGGTCGGCCCGCTCGCCTGGCCGGTCACCGTGGCGCTGCAGGCCGCCGGACTGACCGACGCCTTCCGCGAGGAGAACCGCGACCCGGCCAAGGCCCCGGGCGTCACCTGGTCGCCCACCCGCAAGCGGCGCGGCGACCGGCCCGAGCCGCAGGACCGCACCGACTACGTCCTGTACGCCGGCGCGCTGAAGCTGGTCGAGGCGCACACCCTGGTCACCGGCCGGCCGCAGCCCGAGCCGAACGCGGCCGGCAACGAGTGGCCCTCCGACACCGCCGCCGCCGTCGCCACCTTCCAGCTCTGAGACCCACAGCTCCGAGAGGCCAGTCCGTCATGCCCGAACTCTCCCGCCGCACCTTCGTCGGCGCCTCCGCGGCCGTCGGCGCCACCGCCCTGACCGGTCTGGCGGCCGCCCCGGCCGAGGCCGCCCCCACCGCCGCCCCCACCGGTTCCGACCGGCTCACCGGGACCGTCAAGGACGTCAGGCACGTCGTCGTCCTGATGCAGGAGAACCGTTCCTTCGACCACTACTTCGGCACCCTCGCCGGCGTCCGCGGCTTCGGGGACAAGCAGGCGCTGCAGTTCCCGGACGGCACCGACGTCTTCCGCCAGCCCGACAGCCGCCGCAGCGACGGCGGGGCGATGCTGCCGTACCGGATGGACACCGCCAAGTACAACGCGCAGAACGCCGGCGGCCTCGCCCACGACTGGGCCACGGGCCACCAGGCCATCAACAACGGCGCGATGAACAAGTGGATCGCCGCCAAGGGCGAGCGCACCATGGGCTACTTCTCCCGGGACGACATCCCCTACCAGTACGCCCTCGCCGACGCGTTCACCCTCTGCGACGCCTATTTCACCTCCCTCGCCGGCCCCACCGACCCCAACCGCCTGTACCTGTGGACCGGCACCGCCGGCCCCGGCCGCGACGGCACCACCGGCCCCTGGATCGACAACACCCCGGTCACCGACAACCCCGTCGCCGACTGGACCACCTACGCCGAGCGCCTGGAGGCGGCCGGCGCCAGCTGGCGGGTCTACCACAACCCCAGCAAGGACGAGCGCACCGGCGACTACGACGACAACGCGCTCTCCTACTTCAAACAGTTCCACGCCTTCCCGCACGACGACCCGCGGTACGTCAACGCGATGACGAAGTTCGACCCGGCCGACTTCGACCGGCACTGCAAGGACGGCACCCTGCCGACCGTCTCCTGGCTGGTCGCGCCCTACCTGTTCTCCGAACACCCGGAGGCCGGCCCGGCCTACGGCGCGCACTGGGTCGACCAGGCGCTGCGGTCGCTGACGGCCAACCCGGACGTCTGGCGGCACACCGTCTTCCTGGTCATGTACGACGAGAACGACGGCTACTTCGACCACATGGTCCCGCCCACCCCCGAACCCGGCACTCCCGAGGAGTTCACCCAGGGGCGGCCCATCGGCCTCGGCAACCGCGTCCCGCTGTGGGTCATCTCGCCCTGGTCGCGCGGAGGTTGGGTCAACTCCCAGGTCTTCGACCACACTTCGGTGCTGCGCTTCCTGGAGCTGGTCACCGGCGTGGCCGAGCCCAACATCTCGGCCTGGCGCCGGTCCGTCTGCGGCGACCTCACCAGCTGCTTCGACTTCGCCGCCCCGGAGCACTCCGTCCCGGCGCTGCCCGACACCAAGGCCCTGATGGCCAGGGCCGACGCGGGCGCCAAGCTGCCCGGCGTCGCCCTGCCGGCCGTCGGCGCCCAGTCGATGCCCGTCCAGGAGCGCGGCGAGCGCCCGCACCGCCCGCTGCCCTACCAGCCGTGGGCCGACGTCGAGGTGGACCGGACGACCGGCAAGGTCACCTGCACGATGAGCAACGACGGCTCGGTCGCGTTCCCGTACACCGTCTACCCGAACATCGTGCTCCCCTTCGCGGGCACCCCGTACACCGTCGCCCCCGGCGCCACCGCCCGGTACGTCTGGGACGCGGCCACCACCGACGGCCGCTACGACTTCACCGTCCACGGCCCCGACGGCTTCGTCCGCCGCTTCGCCGGCACCGTGGTCCGCGACGGGCCGGACGGCCAGAACGACATCGGCGTGCCGATCGTCACCGCCGACCTGCGCGGCAACGGCAGGTTCAGGCTCCAGCTCGCCAACGACGGGATGACCGACGTGGCCTTCACCGCCGCGCCCAACGACTTCGCGGGCACCGCGCAGACCGTCTGGGTCAAGCCCGGCAAACAGGCCAACCTGCCCTGGCCGCTGGACAAGCAGGGCCGTTACGACGTCATCGTCACCGCGCACACCGGCCAGCGCTTCGTCCAGCGCTACGCGGGCTGGGTGCACTGACCCACGGCCCGGGCCGCGGCCGGGGGCGCCGAACCGGTGACCCCCGGCCGTGGCTCGGCCGTCCTGTCGTACCCCGCCGCTACCGTCGGGCGCATGCAGAAGATCAGCACCTTCCTCTGGTTCGACGACCGGGCCGAAGAGGCCGCCACCTTCTACACCTCCCTGTTCCCCGACTCCCGCATCACGCGCGTCACCCGCTACGGCGAGGCCGGCCCCGGCGTGGCCGGCTCGGTCATGACCGTCGACTTCGAACTCGCCGGCCGGGAGTACGTGGCGCTCAACGGCGGCCCCGAGTTCACGTTCACCGAGGCGATCTCGCTGCAGGTGGAGTGCGACGACCAGCGGGAGATCGACGAGCTCTGGGCCAAGCTGACCGCCGACGGCGGCCAGGAGGGCCCGTGTGGCTGGCTCAAGGACCGCTTCGGCCTCTCCTGGCAGATCACGCCGCGCATCCTGCTCGACCTGATCGGCGGCGAGGACCGGGCCAAGGCCGACCGCGTGATGGCGACCATGCTGCGGATGCGGAAGCTCGACATCCAGCCGCTGCTCGACGCGGCCCGGGGCTGACGCCGTGACCGCCTGCACCCACCGCACGATCCTCTACCTGCGGGCCACCCCCGAGCGGGTCTGGCACGCCCTCACCAACGCCGACGAGTCCGCCCTCTACTGGGGCCACCGCAACGTGTCGACCTGGCTGCCCGGCGCGCCCTGGGAGCACCGGCGCACCGACCACTCCGACACGGCCGACGTCATCGGCACCGTAGAGGCCGCCGACCGCCCGCACCGGCTGGTCACCAGCTGGGCCGAACCGCGGGAGCAGCGCCCGGGCGGGCCCTCCCGGGTCACCTTCGAGATCCAGAGCTGGCAGGACCTCACCCGGCTCACCGTCACGCACGAGGACCTCGCCGACGAAGCCGAGCGCGCGAACGCCGAGCAGGGCTGGGCGGCGGTGCTCTCCAACCTCAAGACCTACCTGGAGACCGGCCACCCGCTCCCACAGCAGCCCTGGCTGATGCCGTGACGCCCCGATGCGCTGAGCGCCCGACGGCCCGCGAGGCCCTGAACCGCTGAGTCCCTCCAGACCCCGACCACCCGATGCTGACCGGATCAGCGCCCGGCCTTCGCCGCCGGGCGCTCCGTCGTTTCCTGCCCGCGCCCGTGTCCCCGGTCCCGTCCCCGGCCCCGCTCGCCGCGCAGGAAGCGGCGCAGCCCGGCGAAGCGGGCGAACCGCTCCCGGTTGTCCACCGAGGCCCGGTCCAGCTCCTCCATCAGCCGCCGGCTGCGGTGCTCCAGGTCCAGCTCGTCCAGGATCCGGTCCACCTCGGCCAGGATCGAACCGTGCAGCTGCCAGGCCTCCGGGTGCTCCTGGACCGTGCGCAGCAGCTCCTGGGCGACGTTCTCCCGGCAGGTCCAGGCCGCTGCCAGCTCGGAGGTCAGCCTGGTCTCCGCCTCCTCGGCGCTGCGGCTCACCTGGGTGGACACCAGGACCGCGAAGCTCACCATCGCCCCACCGACGTGGTCCAGCAGTTCCTCCAGGGCCACCGCGACGTCCGGCGGGAGGAGCCGCTCGCCGGGTGCGCGCCGCTTGGCCAGGTCGGTCAGCGACCGGGCCAGCACCCGGATCACGACGACGCAGATCTCCAGGGTGTCGAGCCCGGTGCGCAGCACCAGCCGGGACAGCAGCCCCTCGCTGATCCGCGGGTTGAACCGCAGGCTGTCCTCGGCCTGCCGCAGTGCCGCGTCCACCTCGGCGATCGCGTGGTCGAGCCGGCGCGCCTCGTGCAGCCGCTCGGCGGCCCGGGCGACCGGGATGGGCCGGCCCAGCTCCTCGGAGATGTCGAGCAGCAGTTGACGGGCCCGCCGGGAGAGGTCCTCGATCGACTCCCCGGCGGTGTCCACCCAGACCGGCGGTGCGAACAGCAGGTTGAACAGCAGCCCGACGGCGGCGCCGATGAGGGTCTCCAGCACCCGGTCCCAGGCCTGCGAGGCCAGCTTGGTGACGCCCAGGATCAGCATCGCGCTGATCGCGACCTCCTGGACGAACTC
Source organism: Kitasatospora sp. NPDC023385 (assembly GCF_055664045.1). Taxonomy (NCBI): domain Bacteria; kingdom Bacillati; phylum Actinomycetota; class Actinomycetes; order Kitasatosporales; family Streptomycetaceae; genus Kitasatospora; species Kitasatospora sp. NPDC023385. The sequence goes on from NZ_JBVOOL010000019.1 coordinate 13,803, forward strand.
CTCGACCCGGACGAACCGGCCGACGACCAGGGAGGCCAGGATGATCAGCCCGAGGCTCCACCAGGAGAGCCCCACCACGGCGCTGAACCCGATCGCGATCAGCACCCCGACCACCACCGAGTTGACCCGGCGGATGCTGGTCTTGAGCGTCGAGTAGACGGTGACCTGGACGACCAGCAGCGCGGTCAGCGGTGCCGTCAGCGGGGCGGGCTCGCTGCTGAGCCGGGTCGCGACCGCGAAGGCGATGGTGGCGGCGACGGTGGCCCGGACGGTCTGGACGACGAAGGGTTCTCGGGCGTTGCGGCGGATCAGCGCCGTGAGTGTCTCCGGGAGAAGGGCCATGTCGCCCTTCTTTCCCCGCTGCCGCCCTTCACACCGTCCCCCGGGCCGTCCGGCACCCGTATGACCCCGCAGAACCCCGAGGTGGCGGCCGGTTTCGGCCGCCACCGGTCGTCAGCTGTCGCGGTTGAAGCGCAGCTTCCAGGGCGCCAGCGCGGACTCGACCTGCACCCCGACGCTCATCTTCGAGGCGCCCTCGATCCGCTCCTCGAAGCGGATCGGCACCTCCCGGATCGTCATGCCCCGCTTCACGACCCGGTAGTTCATCTCGACCTGGAACGAGTACCCGTTGCTCCGCACCGTCGGCAGGTCGATGGCGCGCAGGGCGCTCGCCCGCCAGGCCTTGAACCCGGCGGTGGCGTCCTTGACGCCCAGGCCGAGGATGGTGTTGACGTAGAGGTTGGCCCAGGCGGACAGGGCCTTGCGGTGCCAGGGCCACTCGGCGGCGGTCGAGCCGCCGGTGACGTAGCGGGAGCCGAGCACCACGGCGGTGTCGTCGGCGAGCAGGGTCCGCACCATCTCGGGTATCGCCGAGGCCGGGTGCGAGAGGTCGGCGTCCATCTGCACCACGACGTCGGCGCCCTCGTCCAGGGCGCGGCCCAGGCCGGCCAGGTAGGCGCGGCCGAGGCCGTCCTTCTCGGTGCGGTGCAGCACGCCGACGGTGCCGCCGGAGTCCGCGGCGAGCTTGTCGGCGATCTCGCCGGTGCCGTCGGGGGAGTTGTCGTCGACCACCAGCAGGTGCAGGTTCGGTACGTCGAGCTGCCCGAGCAGGTCCGCGAGGACCGGGAGGTTCTCCCGCTCGTTGTACGTGGGGACGACCACAACGACCTTGGGGGAGGCCTCGACCATGTTCTGTTTCCCTCGTGCCCTCGCCGGTCGGCAGCGGTGCCACACCGGTCGGTTTGCCTGGACGACCTGAGCTGGTTGGACCGGGTGAGTCTACCGGGGGCGCCGGCCTGCTCCCCTCCCGGGGCGCCGGATCGGGAGGCCCGCTGCCCCGCTACGCCGTGCCGTAGACGGCCGCCAGGTTGTCCTGGGCGGGGTGGGTGCGGGCGGCCGGGCCGGCGGCGAAGGTGCGCAGGACGTTCTCGGTGACCTTGCGGACCAGGTCCCCGGCCTGCGTGTCGATGCCGTGGTCGGCCTTGCCGCCGCCGGGGCCGTGGGCGTCCAGGGTCTCCACCCACCGCATCGTGCCGCTGGCGAAGACCCCGGCCCCGCCCGGCACGGTGTAGTAGGCGGTGTCGGAGTAGGAGCGGCGGCCCTCGCAGACCACGGGGGAGTGGGCGATCACCTCGATCGGGCGCGGGGTGGGGAAGGCGGTGTCCACCCGGTCGTACTCGACGCCGACCAGGTGCGGGAAGGACGCGCCCGCCGCGACGCCCGTCCCCTCGAAGGCCCAGTGCCCGGGCGAGGAGACCACGTACGGGGCGTCCACCGGGTAGCCGTCGTAGATCACGCCGAGCATCGAGCTCTCCGGGTCGGCGCCCGGGCCGGCCCGGAAGTCGGTGGTCGCCGGGGCTCCCGCCCGGTAGCCCGGGTCCTGCGCCCAGGCGGCCTTGTAGCAGACCACCGTGCGCTCCGGGCCGAGGGCGGTCGGCTCGAAGCGGACCCGGCGGAAGCAGCAGTTGGCGCCGAGGATCGCCAGGTTGGTCCCGGTGTCGCGGGCCGCGACCACGTGGGCGCGCTGCTCGGGGGACCAGTACTCGTCGTGGCCCAGCGACACGACGGTGGTCGCGCCGTTCAACAGCCCGGGTTCGCGGGCCACGTCGATGCCGGTGGTGTAGGCGAGCGGCAGGCCGAGCCGTTCGGCGAGCGCGATCAGCGGGGCCTCGTAGACCAGGAACAGCCCGGCGCCGTGGTCGTAGTCGTACGGCCGGTCGAAGACGACCTGCAGCGAGCGGGTGGCCAGGCCGCCGGTCGGGCCGTTGTAGAGGCTGTAGCCGCCCCACTCGTTGTAGGCCTGCCAGGTCGCCGGGGCGCTCATGACGACGGTCTTCCCGGTGGTGACGGCCGAGCGGACGGTCAGCGGGACGTACCGGCGGCCGGAGCCGTCCTCGGCGTCCATGCGCAGCAGGTAGGCGCCCTCGGGCCAGCCGGCGGTGTCCACGGCGAGGGTGCGCTGCCAGCCGGTCAGCACGGTGCGGGTCGCGGGGTCGACGTGCGGGGCGGACTGCTTGCCGCCGGGGACGTGCTCGCGGCGCCAGACCAGGCGGGCGCGGGCGCCGTCGTACCAGCCCATCCGGTAGGCGGAGACGGTGAAGGCGGCGGCGGGGGTGGAGACGTGCAGGCCGAAGGACTCGCCGGGCAGGACGCTGACCCGGTCGGCGAAGCCCTCGATGGCGGCGTCCGGGCCGGGGTCGGTGATCTCCCAGCCGGGCGTGCCGGGGAGGGACTGTTCGCTCGCCGGGCCGTTCGTCCCGGCGGCGTGCGGGGCGGAGGCGGGGCCGTCCGTACCGGGGCCGCCGGTGCCGGCGTCGGCGGGCCTGCCGTCGGACGGGTGCGGGGCGGGGGCCGCCCCGGGGTGACGGGCTCCGCAGGAGGTGACGGCGGCCGCCATCAGGCCCAGGCCCAGAATCCCCCGCCGGCTCGGTTCCGTCACCGTGGTCTCCCTCGTGTGTGGTCCGTGCTGCTGTGCCCGTGCTGTGCCCGTGCGCCGTGCTGTGCCCGGGCTCCGTGCGTCAACCTGCTGCGTCAATGCGCGCGGACATCCTCGCCTCTTTCGGGGGTGGCGCGCGGCCCAACGCGCCGGGCCGCCGGGGCGCGACCGGACGCCGCCCGCCACCCGGGAGAGCCGTCCGGGCGCACCCCGGCGTGTTCCCCCGCGCGGTTGCGGGGCGGCGGTGGCCCGGTCACCTAGCCTGACCGGGCCCGCCGTCCGGCGGGCCGCAGGGGGTCGGGAACCGCACGCGGCCGGCCGAGTCGTGGACAGGGGTGTACGTGGTCTCGTCGGGTTCGGCCGAACCGGGGGCAGCGCCCCGGACCAGGGGCGAGCGGTTGCGGGAGTGGATGCTGGAAGGCCTGGCGGACCGGGCCAAGCAGCACCCCGGGCCGCACGCCGAGGCACCGGCCGAGAAGGGCCGCCGCTGGTGGCGGGTCATGTGCCTGACCGGCCTCGACTACTTCTCCACCCTCGGCTACCAGCCGGGCATCGCCGCCCTCGCCGCCGGTCTGGTCTCGCCGCTGGCGACCATCGTGCTGGTGGTCGTGACCCTGTGCGGCGCGCTCCCCGTCTACCGGCGGGTCGCCCAGGAGAGCCCGCACGGCCAGGGCTCGATCGCGATGCTGGAGCGGCTGCTGTCGTTCTGGCAGGGCAAGCTCTTCGTGCTGACCCTGCTCGGCTTCGCGGCCACCGACTTCATGATCACCATCACCCTGTCCGCCGCCGACGCGAGCGCCCACCTCGTCGAGAACCCGAACGTGCACAGCGCGCTGGCCGGCAAGGAGGTGATGCTGACCCTGATCCTGATCGCCCTGCTCGGAGCCGTCTTCCTCAAGGGCTTCAGCGAGGCGATCGGCATCTCCGTGGTGCTGGTCGGGGTGTACCTCGCGCTCAACGTCGTGGTGGTGGTCAACGGCTTCTGGCACGTGCTCAAGGCGCCGCACGTGGTCAGCGACTGGACGGACGCGCTGACCACCGAGCACGGCAACGTGATCGCGATGATCGGCGTCGCGCTGATCGTCTTCCCGAAGCTGGCGCTCGGCCTGTCCGGCTTCGAGACCGGCGTCGCCGTCATGCCGCACATCGAGGGCGATCCGGACGACACCGAGGAGAAGCCCACCGGCCGGATCCGCGGTGCCCGCAAGCTGCTCACCACCGCCGCCGCGATCATGAGCTGCTTCCTGATCGCCACCAGTTTCCTCACCACCCTGCTCATCCCGGCCGACGCCTTCAAGAAGGGCGGCGAGGCCAACGGGCGGGCCCTGGCCTACCTCGCCCACCAGAACCTGGGGAGCTCCTTCGGCAGCGTCTACGACCTGTCCACGATCGCCATCCTCTGGTTCGCCGGCGCCTCCGCGATGGCCGGCCTGCTCAACCTGATGCCGCGCTACCTGCCCCGCTACGGCATGGCCCCGCACTGGGCCCGCGCCGTGCGGCCGACCGTCGTCGTGCTCACCCTGATCGCCTTCCTGGTCACCTGGATCTTCGACGCCAACGTCGACGCCCAGGGCGGCGCGTACGCCACCGGCGTGCTGGTGCTGATCAGCTCCGCCGCGATCGCCGTCACCATCGCCGCCCACAAGGCCGGGCAGCGCCGCTGGCGGGCCGGCTTCGCGGTGATCGCCGCGGTGTTCCTCTACACCACGGCGGTGAACATCGCCGAGCGGCCGGACGGCGTCAAGATCGGCGCCTGCTTCATCGCGGGCATCATGCTGGTCTCCTTCCTCTCCCGGCTCAAGCGCGCCTTCGAGCTGCGCGTCACGGACGTCGTGCTGGACCACGTCGCGGAGCGCTTCGTCCGGGACTACACGCACCGCCCGCTGCGGCTGATCGCCAACGAGCCGAACAGCCGGGACCTCGCCGAGTACCGCGACAAGATCCACCAGATCCGCCGGGACAACGACATCCCGGCCGAGGACGACCTGGTCTTCGTCGAGGTCACCGTGCGCGACCCGTCCGACTTCGAGGCCGTCCTGACCGTGCGCGGCGAGGTGCTGCACGAGCGGTACCGGGTGCTGTCCCTGGAGAGCTCCAGCGTGCCCAACGCGCTGGCCGCCCTGCTGCTGGAGGTGCGCGACCTCACCGGGCAGCAGCCGCACATCTACTTCGAGTGGACCGAGGGCAACCCGTTCGCCCAGTTCCTGCGGTTCTTCCTGTTCGGGCAGGGCGAGATCGCGCCCGTCACCCGTGAGGTGCTGCGCGAGGCCGAGCCGGACCGCGCGCGCCGCCCGGCCGTGCACGTCGGCTGAACGGCCCGGCCGTGTACGCGGGCTGAACGGCCCGGCCCGGCCCGGCGCCGGGTCAGCGGTTCCGGTGGGACCTGCCCCATGCGGGTGCGACGAAGGCCACCAGGGCGACCGCGAAGGCAAGTTGCAGGATGTGGCGGATCCAGTCGATGCCCGAGGTGTGCCGGACGCCGAGCCAGCCGGAGACGGCGTTGCCGAGCCAGGCCCCGGCAGCGCCGAGCAGCATGGTCAGCCACCAGGGGATCGACTGCGGCCCGCGCAGGATCAGCTTGGCGAGTACGCCGAGCACGAAGCCGATGAGCAGAATCCACAGGAGCTGGAACATCGCGGTCCATCCTTCCGGGCGCCACCGGGGCGAACCGGTGCGCCGAATCTCCGAAGTCGCAGTTCGTCCCATGATCACCCGGATCGGCAGGGCAGGCATGTCGACGGATGACTCCGCAGGTCAGCGGCGTGAAAGCGCGGGTCGCGCCCGGTGGGGGACGGCGTGGCCGGGCCTCAGTGGTCCCGGACCGCCTCGACGGCCTCGCGGACGTCCGGGTGCGGATCGCCTGCCAGGCTCGCCAGCAGCTCGGCGACGCCCGGCGTGGACCAGGCGCCGACTGCCCAGACCAGCTCCTCCCGGACGGCCGGGTCCGGATGGGCGGCCAGGCCGGCCAGGCGGTCCACCGGGCCGCGCCGGCGCATCCCGAACCAGTGCAGGGCGGCCCGGAGTTCGGCCGGGTCGCCCGGCTCGCCGGCCGCTTCGAGGCGGCCCAGCAGAACGGGGACGGGCGGCGGCGGGCCGTCCAGCGGATGCGGGTGGCGCTCGCGCAGCCGGCGGCTGCCGTACTCGCCGCGGATCCGGCAGCCGGAGCAGGTGCAGGGCCGGGTGCCGTGGGCGTCCGGCCGGTAGCGCCAACCGGCGACCTGCGGCACGGTGCGGATCCGGTGCACCTCGCGGGGGCCCACCGCGCGCGGCAGGAAGACCTCCCAGCCGCGCGGGTCGGCCAGGGCGCCGATCCGCCGGACCGCCTCGGCCGCGGACACCGACCGCTGGGCGCCCTCGGCGCGGTCGCGGTAGTGCCCGGTGAGGACCTCCTGCGCGTCGTCCAGCCGGACGTGCACCGCGACCAGGGTGCCCCGGGGGCCGGACCGGGCCAGCTCGCGCAGCCACTGGTGGGTCAAGGCGTAGGAGGGCAGTACGGGGAAGCAGTACAGGCCGCGTGCCCCGCCCTGGCCCCGGCTGTCGGCCCGGATGCCGGCGCGGCGGATGCGCGGCGCGTTCGCCGCGGCGGTCAGGTGCACGAACATCGCCATGGGGCGCGATGGTACCGGGCGGACGGGCGGCGGCCCGAGGGCATCTCCGGGCGCGCGGCCGAGTCCGCGCTCGGCGGCTAGCTGTGGTCCGCGCGGCGGTCGATCAGGGCGGCCAGGCCGTCCAGGATCCGCGCCAGGCCGAAGTCCAGGGCCTGGTCGCGGCCGTGCGGGTCGGCCATGGCGGCTGCGACGGCGGGGTAGCGGTCGGCGTGCTGCTGCACCACGGTGCCGAGGGCGGCGAGGAGTTCGGCCTCGGGGGAGCCGGCCGGGCCGACGGCGCGGGACTGCGAGGCGATCTCGCGCACGTGTCCGGCGAGCAGGACGGCGGCGTCCATCCGCTCGGGGCCGGTCAGCCCGCGGCCGTCGAGGGCGGCCACCACCCGTTCCAGCCAGGCGAGTTCCTTCGGGCCGATCATCCGGGGGCCGACGGTGGCGTCGAGCAGCCACGGGTGCCGGTGGAAGGATTCGGTCAAGTGGCGTGCCCAGGCCGTGAGTTGATCCCGCCAGTCGGCGCCGACCGCAGGGGTCGGGGGGGTGTCGAGGGCCGACTCGACCATCAGCGCGACCAGTTCGGCCTTGCCCGGGACGTAGCGGTAGAGCGACATCTTGGTGAAGTCGAGCAGTCCGGCCACCTTCTGCATCGAGACGGCGGCCAGTCCCTCCGCGTCCGCGACCTCGACACCCGCGGCGGCGATGCGCTCCAGGCTGAGGGCCGGCTTCGGTCCGCGGGTCGGCTTGGCCGGCGGGCCCCAGAGCAGCCGCACCGTGTCGTTCGCCGTGCCGGCCATCGTCCGCTCCCGTCCTGGGTGCCCGTCCCCGGTTCTGCTCTCGGGGTTGTCTGTCGCCTCAACTGTGTCTATCGTACACAGCAACGAACAGTGTCTATCGGACACAGTTCTTCGATCCTCAGACGGAGTGATTCCCATGAACACGAAGGTCCTGATCTCGGGCGCCAGCATCGCCGGTCCCGCGCTCGCCCACTGGCTGAGCCGGTACGGCTTCGAGGCCACCGTGGTCGAGCTCGCCCCCGGGCTGCGCGACGGCGGCCAGGACGTCGACTTCCGCGGCCGCACCCACCTGACCGTGCTGGAACGGATGGGCGTCCTGGACGAGCTGCGCACACTCTCCACCGGCGGCAGCCCGATCACCTTCCTGGCCGCCGACGGACGGCAACTGCTGCACCTGCCGGCCGAGTTCGCGGGCGGCGACCTGGAGGTGCCGCGCGGCGAGCTCGCCCAGCTCCTGCACCGGCACAGCAGCGCCCGCGCCGAGTACGTCTTCGGCGACTCGATCACGGCGCTGGAGGAGACGCCGGACGGCGTCCGGGTCGCCTTCCGGCACGGTGCGCCGCGCGAGTTCGACCTGGTGATCGGCGCCGACGGGCTGCACTCCAACGTCCGCCGGCTCGCCTTCGGCCCCGAGGAGCGCTACGTCCGCCACCTCGGCTACTACGTGGCCACCTGGCAGCTGCCGAACGAGCCCGGGCTGCCGGTCGGCGCGGTCGGGCTCAACGTCCCCGGTCGGCTGTTGTCGGTCGGCGCCGGCCACCGGGATCCGAGCCGGGCGGGCGCCTTCTGCCTGTTCGCCTCGCCCGAACTGCGGTACGACCGCCACGACCCGGCGCAGCAGAAGGCGCTGATCCGGACCGCGTTCGCGGGCCTCGGCTGGCGGGTGCCGCGCCTGCTGCAGAGCCTGGACGCGGCTCCCGAGCTGTACTTCGACTCGATCAGCCGCGCCGACGTGCCCGCCTGGTCGACCGGCCGGATCGCCCTGATCGGCGACGCCGCCTGCGGCGCGACCATCGGCGGCATGGGCACCGGGACGGCCGTGGTCGCCGCGTACGTCCTGGCGGGCGAGCTGGCCCGGGCGCGCGGCGACCACCGCGCCGCCTTCGAGCGCTACGAGCAGCGGCTGCGCGGCTACGCCCAGGGCTGCCAGAAGGGCGGCGACCGCACCGGGCCGTTCCTGGCGCCGCGCACTCCGACGGGGCTGCGGTTCCGCAACGCGGTGCTGAACCGGCGTTGGGCGCTGGACAAGATGCTGGAGCTGGGCAGGCAGGTCAGCAGCGTCGATCTGCCGGACTACGAGGCGGAGTTGTCCGGCCGGTGCAGTGCGGCGGCCTGAGCGGGGTGGGGTGGAGAGCGGCGGGGTGGACCGGGGCCGGTCTCAGCGGGGCGGCGGGCCGATGCGGGCGCCGTTGTCGAGCAGGGCCTCCACCTGGACGGCCGCCCGGGCGGGGCGCTCGACGGCGAGCACGTGGTCCGGGGCGAGCCGGTCGGCGGACCAGTCCGGCCCCTTGACGGTGAGCCGGGCGACCCGGCGGCTGCCCGCTGCCAGCAGGAACTCCGCGCCCTGCGGGGAGCGCCACCACGTCCAGGCCACCGTGTCCGGCTCGAACCGGCTGCATGCTCGGCCCGGTCCGCCGCCCGTGCGCTGCGGGCCCCGGGCGGTCGGCAGGACGACGGCGGTGGCCGCGCTGCCCTCGCCGTTCCAGCGGTCCGCGCGCAGGCAGACCCAGGCGGCCGAGCCGGCGTTCTGCGGCAGCGGCTGGACGGCGAAGGCCCACAGGTCCAGCGCCTTGACGCCCGGCTTGCCGTCCGGAACGGCGCAGCCTGCCCGGGCCCAGGCCTGCAGCGCGTCCTGCGCGGTCGCCTCGCGCGGCGCGCGGGCGGGCTGGGCGGCCTGGGCGGCCTGGCCGGCCTGGCCGGCCTGCGTGCGGTCGGCTGGGGAACGGTCGGCCTGGGCGCGGTCCGGAGGTGGGGAGTAGGTGAGGTGCGCGGGGACGAGGCCGCCCAGGTCGGCCAGCAGGAAGGAGTGTTTCTCGGCGATGACGGGCGACGAACGCAACTGCAGCAGCGTGGCGCCCTGGCAGTCGGCGAGCCCGCCGCCCGGGGCCGAGCCGGTGACGCCGTCGGGGTGGTCCAACGGGCGCGCTGGGGCGTCGGGTTGGTCGATCCGGCGGGTCTCGACGGCATCGACCCAGGGCGCCAGCAGGTACCGGACGGCAGTGCCCTGGCGGCGCAGCGCCACCGCGCCCGCCGTGGTCACGTCCGAGTCGTCCGCCCGGGCGAGGTCCAGGCCGCCGTCGCGCCCGTCGGTGTAGCGGGCGATCCGCCGGCCGTCGTAGAGCACCACCACGCCGGTGCCGTCCACCGTCCCGGCGAAGAGCAGATGCGGTGCTTCGACGGGTGGGGCGGCATCCGTCCCGGGTTCGGTGTGGCTCTGCGGGCCCGGCCGGAGCCAGGCGGTGAGCGCGCGGCCGAGCAGCGCGCCGTCCTCGCGGCGGTCGCCCCGGGCGGGCCAGGCGGAGAAGTCGACCCGGGCGGTGTGCTGCCACGCGTCGGGCCCCACCCGGACCAGATGGGCCGGATCGGCGTCCACGGCCGGGAGCGGCCCGGACACCGGACGGGCGGGCCCGGCGGGGCCGGAGCCGCCCAGCACGGCCGCCGTGGTGGTGAGCCCGAGGGCACCCACCGCCAGCGCGGCGGTCACTGTCCGGCGACGGCGCAGCAGATCGGTGGGCTGCACCCGGACCGCGCACGGGTCGAACGCGGGCGGCTCCGGATCCGGGCCGGACGGCACCTCGGCGGCAGCGGCGACCGCCCGCTCCGGCTGCGCCACCCCGGCCTGCCGCAACACCTCGGCGCACTGCCGCTCGTCCAACCCCTCGACCGCCCGCAGGCCGAAGGCAGCCCGGGCCGGCGCGTCGAGCGCCGCGAGCGCGCGGTCGAGCGCCGCAGCCTGCTCACCGCCGTGCGGGGTGAACAGCCGCAGACCGAAGGCGCGGGGCGCCAGCAGGCGGGCCGCCGGGTGCGGTCGGAGCGCGGCGCGCAGCACCCGCCGCCGCAGGGCCGCGTACACCGGGTCCGTCTCGGTGGCGGTCGTCTCGGTGGTGCTTGGCCCGGTGGCGGTCGGCTCGGTGGTGGCCGGCTCGGCGCGGCGGGTCCAGCGGGAGGGCAGGGCGCGCTGCACGGCGGCGTGGGCGGCGAGCACCCGGCTGTGGCGGTCCCGGTCGGCGGGCAGGGCGAGGTAGGCGAGTCGGACCAGTCGGCGGTAGTGGCGTACCAGCGCCGCCTCCGCCTGCACCACCGGACGCGCCGCGCCCCCCGGGTTCGGCGGTGTCGCGCCCACCGTCCGTCCTGCCAAGGGAGCCTCCCGGGAGCCGTGGTGCTGTCGTGGTGCGTGGTGGTGTCGTGGTGGACAGTCCAACGAGTCGATCATGTGATGGTTGCGCCGTCCGGGGCCGAAGGTCCCACCCGTTCGGCCCCTTGGGCCCTGGCGGTCCGCGCTGCCGCACGCCATGCTGCCGGTACCGGTCGGGACGATCCGTGCCCGATCGGACCAGCACCGTTGGACGAGCACCGTTGGACGAGGTGAACCGGCGTGCGGCATGCCACCGTCGAATCCGTGATGACCAGCCCCGTGGTCCTGGTCGCGCCCGAGACCGGGTTCCAGGAGATCGTGACGCTGTTGAGCGAGTACGACATCACCGGGGTGCCGGTGACGGACCCGGAGGGCCGACCGATCGGTGTGGTCTCGGAGGCCGACCTGTTGCGCACCCTCGCCGCCCAGGACGACCCGGGGAGCCTGCTGCCGGCGCCCGAGTCGGCGAAGGCGGGGCCGAGCGGCGAGGTCACCGCCGCCGACCTGATGACGACCCAGCCGGTGTGCACCACGCCCGGCACCAGCGTCGTCGCGGCAGCCCGGACGATGAGCCGGCACGGGCTGAAGCGGCTGCCGGTGATCGACGAGGAGGGGCGGGTCGTCGGCGTGGTGAGCCGGGGAGACCTGCTGCGGGTGTTCCTGCGCGAGGACATGGTGATCCGTCGGGAGATCGTCGAGGAGGTGCTCGGCCGGATCGAGGGGGTCAGCCCGGCGGAGGTGGGGGTGGAGGTCAACCAGGGGCGGGTCGTGCTCAGCGGCACCGTGCCGAAGGCGCACCTGGTGCCGGTCGTGCTCAACCTGTGCCGATCGGTGGACGGCGTGGTCTCGGTGACCGACCGGCTCGACGCGGGGGGCGCGGCGGCGGCTCTGCCAACGGCCGGATCAGGTGAGTAGCCGGCCGCCGGTCCGGCTCGGACCCGGGCGGTCCGCATCGCATACAGCGGAACGTACCGGGTAAGTCACTCCGTGTGCCCGGTCGATCGACTGCCGGGACACCGGAGCACCGGGGAGGCGGCCGTGGCAGTCGTGTTCGACGCGGACTTCACTTCGACCAGGCAGTGGACCGCCGGGCGCAGCAGCGCCTACCCCCGGACGGGGCCGACCAACCGGAGCGACCACAAGCTCGACTACCTCGGCCACGGGTACTGCCCCGGCGGGGTGTTCACCGCGACGCGCAGACACAGCGGCGGGCTGTGGAACTGCAACCTGCTGACCACCGAGGGCAGCCCGGAGGGCTTCCAGGTCCGCACCGGGGACGTGTTGTCGGCGCGGGTGACGCTCCCGGTCGAGCTGGGCGCGTGGCCGGCGATCTGGACCTGGCGGGACGGCGGCAACGAAGTCGACGTCTTCGAGTACCACCCGGACAACCCGGACCTGCTGGAGATCTCCAACCACGTCCGGGGCGGCTTCCGGTACTGGCACGGCGGTGGTGCCGGGATCGCGCCCGGGGCGACGTTCGACCTGCGGGTCGTCCTCGGGGCGCACTCGGTGGACTGGTACGTGGCGGACGAGTTGGTCTACGCGGACCTGCACGGGGTGGGGGCCGGCTGGCACGCCTACCTGATCGTCAACCTGTCGGTGGCGGACGGCACGTACCACGACCGGCCGCCGATCGACGGGCCGGACCGGCTCAGCTGGGTCTGCCACAGCCTGCGGGTCGAGCGCTGAGGGGCTCTTTTCTACGGGCTTTCCACGGCTTCCGCAAGCCTTCTACGGGCGGCGGCTGACGGCCGGCGGCCGGCCGCTCATGGCGCGAGGGCGGCGGTGATCGGGCCGTGCGGGCCGGAGCGTTGGAACCAGACCGCCCGACGGCGCGGGCCGATGTGGGCCGGGTCGGTCACGTACAGGTCGTCGCGCGGGGCGCGCTCGTTGCCCGGGGCGAGGGCCGCGTCCACGGCCCGGGCGGCGAGCGCGCGCAACAGGGCGGTGGCGGTGGCCTCGGCGGCGGACGGCGCGATGGCGAGGGCGGTGAGTTCGGTCCAGAGCGCGATGGCGACGTAGGCGATCGGGGAGTGGCCGAGCGCCGGGTGGGGGCGGGGGTCCGCGTGGCGCAGCAGCACTCCGGCGGCGACGAGCTGCTCGGGGGAGCGGCCGTCGTCCGGGGGCTGGTGGGTCGTCCACGGCTGCTGGGTCACGGGCCGCACGCTACCTCGCGGGTGCGGGCCCGGGCGCCGGAACGTTTTCTCAGGCTTTCTTCACAGCACTTTCACCGTGGTCGGGCGCAGGATGGTGGTAAGGCGCTGATCACCTCGGCGGGCCCGGCGGGCCGGAGGAGGAGGGTCCTGATGAGGCACTGGCATGGGCACGGGCACGGCGTGGGTGGCTGGGGCATCGGCCTGATGGCGATCGGGATGCTGCTGGTCCTGGCGCTGATCGTGGTCCTCGCCGTCGTCCTGTTCCGGTACGTCTCCCGTTCGCGGCAGCCGCTCCCGCACGGCCCGTCGACTCCGGGCGGGGCTGCGCCCGGGCCGGGCGGTGCGCGCGGCTGGGCGTCCGGGCCCACCCCGGAGCAGCTGCTCGCGGAGCGGTTCGCGAGGGGCGAGATCGATGCGGAGGAGTACCGGCACCGACTGGAGACGCTGCGCTCGGCGAACGGGCCGGGCGGCGGCTGACCCGGGGGCGGCCTCGTCCGGGGCCGGCGGAACGGCATCGGGGCCGCCGCAGGGGTTCCTGCGGCGGGCCCGATGCGGGCGTTCGAGCCGTCGTTCTCGGCGTCCGGACGGTCGCCCGCCTCGAAGCGGCGGGTGCTTACTCGACGACGAGCTCGACCGGGATGTTGCCCCGGGTGGCGCGGGAGTAGGGGCAGACCTCGTGGGCCTGCTTGACCAGCAGCTCGCCGGTCTCGCCCGCGAGGGACTCGGGCAGTTCGACGCGCAGCACGACCGCGAGGCCGAAGCCGGCGCCGTCCTTGCCGATGGACACCTCGGCGGTGACCGAGACCTCGCTGGTGTCCACCCGGGCCTGGCGGCCGACCAGGCCGAGGGCGCTCGCGAAGCAGGCGGCGTAGCCGGCCGCGAACAGCTGCTCGGGGTTGGTGCCCTGGCCGTTGCCGCCGAGCGCCGCCGGCATCGCCAGCGCGAGGTCCAGCTGACCGTCGGAGCTGACGGCGCGGCCCTCCCTGCCGTTGGCGGTGGCGGCGGCGGTGTAGAGCGCGTCCATGGTCGGTTCCCTTCGTGGTGCTGCGGTTGCTCGGATGGGGCCTGGCCCCGGTCGGGCCGCCGTTTCGGCGGCTTCGCCCGGGGCCCTGCCGTGCATAAGTAGAGCGCGCAATTCAATTGCGCACAACTCAATAGCGCGGTGGTGATCGGTACCATGGACCCATGACCACGCTCCCCGGCATGGCGGACGAGGAACTGCTCCGCCTCGACCAGCAGATCTGCTTCTCGCTCAACGCGGCCTCCCGCGCCTTCGGCGGCGTCTACCGGGTGCTGCTCAAGGATCTCGGACTGACCTACCCCCAGTACCTGGTCCTGCTGGTGCTCTGGGAGGACGGCGAACTGCCCGTCAAGCGGATCGGCGAGCGCCTGCGACTCGACTCCGGCACGCTCTCCCCGCTGCTCAAGCGGCTGGAGGCGGCCGGACTGGTGCGCCGCGAGCGCAGCCCCGAGGACGAGCGATCGGTCACCGTCCGGCTCACGCCCGAGGGATCGGCGCTGCGCGAGCGGGCCGGGCAGGTCCCGCGCCGACTCCTCGTCGCGACCGGGCTGCCGATCGAGGACCTGGCCGCCCTTCGCGGACTGCTGGAGCGGGTGACCGCCGCCCTGGACTCGGCGGCGGTGGAGCCGGCGCCGTAGGGCTTGTCAAGCCGACACCTCGCCCGATGTGATCTGGGTCACGTCTGGCGGCTCCCGGCGGGGCCGGTGGGCTTGAACCGGCAGGTCAGCGGCCCTGCGCGAAAGTGAACGGAATCGTTCGCCAATTGTTCGCCCGATCCGGTCGACATCCTGCGCCCCCCGGACGGTTACACCACGAGCCCCAAGGGGCCGTCGGCGTGCCATCCGGTGGGCCGGACAGCTGACCCAGGAAAGGGGCCTGCGTGAACACTCCCTGGCCGGGCGAGGAGCGGAGCCTGCGGGCGGACCCGCTCGGCGACCTGCCGACCGACTTCGAGGTCTTCTTCACCCGCGAGAACTCCGGCTACCTCCGCTATGCCCAGCAGCGCCTGCGGCACCGCGAGGACGCCCAGGACGCCGTCCAGAACGCCGGCACCACGCTCTACAAGAACTGGCGCCGCGCCCTGGCCAGCGCCGACCCCCAGGCCTTCGCCTTCAAGATCGTGAAGGACGCGGTGGTGGACGTCCTGCGCGAGCGCCGCCGCATCGAACGCAAACGGCAGCGGGTGATCGCCCAGCGCCGCCCCGACACCAGCCAGGACGAGCTGGACGAACTCGCCGAACTCGACGCCCTGGACTGGGCGATGGACGAACTCGCGCGGGCCGCACCCGTCCAGGCCGACGTCGTCCGGCTGCGCCAGTCCGGCCTGTCGTACCACGACATCGGCCGGTCGCTCGGCATCGCGCACACCACCGCCCGCACCTACTACAGCCTCGGCCGGCGGCACCTCGAATACCTCCTGGAGCACCCCGACGACGGCGGGGCGGAGACATGAAGGTCGCGGACCTGCTGCGGGCGCACTCCGCCGAACTGGAGCGGGAGTTCGACGACCACGACCCGGTGGCCTTCACCCGGCGGCTGGCCGAGCGGCTCGCCGCCGCCCGTCGGCCCGCCCCGCCGGCGCGCGAGCGCCCGGCCCGCCCGCCGTCTGGCGCTCGGCCGCCACACGCTCCCGCTGCCGGGCCGCACCCGGCGACGGCGGCCGGTGCCGGCCGGGGCTTCGGTTGGGGGGCGGGGTCCGGGGCGGGGGTGTGGTCGGGGTCGGGCTCAGGTCCGGGTCCGGGTCCGGGTCCGGGTTCGGGGGCCGGATCAGGGCCGGGGTCGGGGGGCGCTCCGGGGCAGTCCCCCTGGGCCGGCGGCCGGGCGGAACTCCGGCGGGACCTCCGGCACCTGTGCGCGGGCGTGGCGGGCGCGGCGGAGCCGGGGGAACTGGCTCTGGACCTCGAACTCGCCGAGAAGACCGCGTTCCGCACCCTCGGCTGCCTGCTGTACGGCATGGGCCGCGCGGCGGACGGTGTCTTCTGGTGGCGGATCGCCGCCCAGTACGGGGACCAACTGGCCGTCCACTGCCTGGCCGTGCACTACACCGCCGAGGGCGAGCGGCGCGACGCGGCCCGCTGGGCCGCCCAGGCGCAGGACCTCAGCGGCCCCGGCCGACTGCCGGACCTCGCCCGCGACGTACGGCCGGGCGGTGCCGCCGCGCTGGCGCGGGTGCTGGCGGAGCGCTACGACGGGGAGATCCTGCTGACGCTGCGGGAGACGCTGGCGACGCCGCCACGGGCGGCCCCCGCGCGGTTGGGCATCCGGGCGGTGCGGGGGAGGGGCGTGGTGCGGATCCGGTGACGACGCCGGTGGCGGAGTGGGGTTCTCGGCGTGAAGTTGTCCGGGCGGGGGCGTTGATCAGGTGAGCCCGATGAGGGCGTCGCCCACGTACGCGGCTGCGAGCACGGCCGGCACCGTGGTCAGGATCGCGGCGTGGTGGGCGGACGTCCAGGCCCTCCACTCGCCGAGGGTCCGCGCGGAGCGTTCCTTGCCGCGCAGGCGGGCCGCGAGCGGCAGGAGCGTGCCGAGCGAGCCGATCACCACCATCAGCGCCGCCGCCACCGACTCGGCTCCGACGCCGGTCCCGGTGGCGGAGATCGCGGCGGCACCGCCGACGGCCGGCAGCAGGGCTTGCGGGGCGCCCGCGACGAGTGCGAGACCGAGGCCGGCGGATCTGGCCGCCGTGTAACGGTCGACCGCCTGCAGCCAGGCGGGCGGCGGTGTGACGTGCCCTGGCCGGGGGCGGTCGTGCCACTGCTGCGCGGCGGCCAGCAGGAGCAGCGCCCCCAACCCGAGCTTGAGCCAGGACGACCAGGTGGGAGTGGACTGGGCCCGGTCCAGTACGGTGCCGGCCGCCACGACGGCGGCCACCAACGCCGCGAGGCCGAGCACCCAGCCGGCCACGAAGGCGAGTCCGTTGATCCGGCCGCGCGGGGTGGCCAGGATCAGGATCACGGTGATCAGCGGCAGTGGGCTGAAGGCGACAGCCACCGCCGAGGCCAGCATCGAACCGACCGCTTCACCCACCGACCGCTTCACCCACTGACCGTTTCACCTACTGACCGCTTCCCCCATCCCGGTTCCTGCCTTCCCGTCGCCGGGTGCACGTCCGCCATTCAGCTACGGCGTGGCCCGGCGCGCACGGTCGGCTCGACCGTTCGCGTGAGGGGGAGAGGGCCCGCGGGCGGCTGGTTGGGCGGCTCGTTGGGCGAAGGTGAGAACGCGGAGGCCGCCGCACCGGTGTGGTGCGGCGGCCTCCGTGGACGTGCGCCCGGCGGAGCCCGGCGGATGCGTCAGTCGGTGCCGGACTCGATCGCCGCGTGGTCGAGCGCGGTGGACGCCTCCTCGTCGCCGGTGCCCGCGGCGATCGGCGCCGCGCCGCCCGGGGCGAGCTCGCCGATCAGGCCGCTCCACGGCGCCAGCTGGCCGTGCACCGCGTACTGCTCCAGCTTGCTGCGCGAGTCGGCGATGTCGAGGTTGCGCATGGTCAGCTGGCCGATGCGGTCGTCCGGGACGAACGCGGCGTCGACGCTGCGCTCCATGGACAGCTTCTCGGGGTGGTAGCTGAAGTTGGGGCCCTGGGTGTCGATGACCGAGTAGTCCTGGCCGCGCCGCAGCCGCAGGGTGACGCTGCCGGTGACCGGGTGGCCGATCCAGCGCTGGATGCTGTCCCGCAGCATCAGCGACTGCGGGTCGAACCAGCGGCCCTCGTACAGCAGCCGGCCGAGGCGGCGGCCCTGGGTGTGGTAGGTGGCGAGGGTGTCCTCGTTGTGGATGGCGTTGAGCAGCCGCTCGTAGGCGGTGTGCAGCAGGGCCATGCCGGGAGCCTCGTAGATGCCGCGGCTCTTGGCCTCGATGATCCGGTTCTCGATCTGGTCCGACATGCCGAGGCCGTGGCGCCCGCCGATGCGGTTGGCCTCGTGGACCAGGTCGACGGCGCTGGCGAACTCCTGGCCGTTGATCCGGACCGGCCGCCCGAACTCGAACTCGACGGTGATGTCCTCGGTCTGGATCTCGACCGCCGGATCCCAGAAGGCCACGCCCATGATCGGGCTGACGATCTCCATCGAGGCGTCCAGGTACTCCAGCCGCTTCGCCTCGTGGGTGGCGCCCCAGATGTTGGCGTCGGTGGAGTAGGCCTTCTCGGCGGAGTCCCGGTACGGCAGGTCGCGCTCGGCGAGCCACTCGGACATCTCCTTGCGGCCGCCGAGCTGGTCGACGAACGCCTGGTCCAGCCACGGCTTGTAGATCCGCAGGTTGGGGTTGGCGAGCAGGCCGTAGCGGTAGAACCGCTCGATGTCGTTGCCCTTGTACGTGGAGCCGTCGCCCCAGATGGAGACCTCGTCCTCCTGCATCGCGCGGACCAGCAGGGTGCCGGTCACGGCGCGGCCGAGCGGGGTGGTGTTGAAGTACGTCTGCCCGGCCGAGCGGATGTGGAAGGCGCCGCAGGCCAGGGCGGCCAGGCCCTCCTCGACCAGCGCCTCCCGGCAGTCGACCAGACGGGCCTGCTCGGCGCCGTACGCGCGGCCCCGGGCGGGGACGTCGGAGAGGTTGGGCTCGTCGTACTGGCCGATGTCGGCCGTGTAGGCGTACGGGACGGCACCGTGCTCGCGCATCCACGCGACGGCGACGGAGGTGTCCAACCCACCGGAGAATGCGATGCCGATCCGTTCACCGACCGGCAGCTTGCTCAAGACCTTCGACATGGATGCACCCTTGACCGACCCGCGCAGGCGGGCCCCTGATTTAGCGATGTGTGACGGGATTCGGCGTACTCGATCCGATGCCCGAACTCTGGCATAGATTTGCAGAGCAATGCAAGAGCATGCGATCCGGTGGATGGGTGCGAAGGCTCGTGGAGGCCTCTGTCCGTCGACTCCCGGTCCACTCAACTCGGTTGCGTCGAAGGGTCGTCGGGGCGGTGGCGAGGCGGGCTTGCGGCTGCCGGCGGTACGCGCTTCGTCGGACGCCCCGATGGATTCGACCTCAGCCCGGCACCGGCGGCGTGCGGTGTCAGTTCGGCACGGGTGTGCGGGCGCGCAGCCAGGCCGTGCGGGAGGCGAGCACGCCGAGGCCGAGTGCGACCAGGTGTCCGGCGTCGGCCAGTTCCTGGTCGAGCGCCCAGGCGGTGGCCAGTGCGAGGGCGAGTGCCGGCAGGCCGTAGCGGCGCAGCGGGGCCGGTCCCAGGGCGAGCAGGCAGGCGCCGGTGGCGACCAGGCCGTAGCTGATGCCCACGTCCCGGGCCCGGGACAGCGCACCCGGGATGCGGGCGGTCAGCATCACCCACATGGCGCCCTCGGTCAGCAGGGTGGCCCCCAGGTGCCCGAAGACGAAGACCGCTGCGGCCCGGGCCGGGCCCCAGCGCCACTCGGCCAGCCCCAGCACGACGGCGACCGCCGCGATGCCCGCCCAGGCCGGTACCCCGTCGACCACCAGGCCGCTGGTGAACAGCGTCCACCACTTGCCCACCGAAACATGTAGCAGCGGACGTTGTGGTCCTGATCGTTGCAGAGAGAGATCGCCGCAGCCCAAGCAGCCGTCAGGCGGTGTCGTCCCCGGGCTGAGCCGCGATGTCGCGGATGAGCTGCAGAGCGTCGTCGAGGGCTGAGGTGAGGCTGGCGAACTCCCGGACCAGCCGGGGCCGGCTGATGATGAGCACGTCGAGATCGCGGGCCCGGTCGAGGTCGCGAGAGGCCATGCAGTACCGGGCAAGGTGCTCGGGCGGCAGGGCTGGCGGGGGTGTACTGGGCATAGAG
Source organism: Kitasatospora sp. NPDC023385 (assembly GCF_055664045.1). Classification (NCBI taxonomy): domain Bacteria; kingdom Bacillati; phylum Actinomycetota; class Actinomycetes; order Kitasatosporales; family Streptomycetaceae; genus Kitasatospora; species Kitasatospora sp. NPDC023385. Next base: position 33,422 of record NZ_JBVOOL010000019.1, read on the forward strand.
CTCTCCGGTCGAAGCCCCCCGGGTTCGAATTCGAACGAATCATACCGAACGCACGTTCGCGCAATTTGACCCTGGCCAGGGGCAGACATTTGATCATGGAGTGGCCAGCGTCGGAGGGTGCTCCCTCCATCCCCGCCGGACCAGGCGTACCTCGACCAGCAACGACGCAACACGGGCCGTCGGATCAGGCACGCGCGACGACTTCAGCGCCTGACGCAGGAGAAGCTGGCGGAGCGCTCCGGGCTACACCGCAAGACGGTGTCGAAGATCGAGCTGGGCGAGGCTGGCCTCACGCACGATCACCTGACGCGCATTGCGCACGGTCTCGGACTGCCGATTTGGCGCTTGTTCTGGGACGAGTAGGCCGACCGCACCGCCGTGCGGCCGGCCAGGGAGTCAGGGGCCGTTACTCGGTCGGTGGCGGGTTTGGCGGGGGCGGGGTGCTCGGCCCCGCTGGCGGCGCCTTGGGGCCTCCGATGCCTCCCGAGCCTCCCGACGCGGGGTTCTGGCCGTCGTCCATGGTGTTGTCCTCCTCGATCTCCTCGACCACCGGGTCAGATCCCGGTGGCGGCATGGGGGGATGGAACTTCTGCCGGGTCGGAGACGGAACTCCCCGGCGCCGGCCGGGCCAGCGGCCCTGCCGGTCGTATGGCACCACGCCGCTCATCGGCTGTCCTCTCATCGCGCTGCTGCGGGCCCACTATCGTGACGCGTCCGCGCGCGGCGGCGCGGGAGATCAGCCGTTATAGGTCCGGACCCGCGCCTCGCGCTTCGGAGCCCCCGGGCAGTCGTCGTGCCCGACCAGCTCGTGCCGCTCGTCGACCGTCCGCAGGAGCCAGCCGTCCACATACCGGTGGCAGCGCGGGCACATCCCCCGCGCCGGGACCCACCGCGCGGGCCTCCCGCCAACGACGTTCACTCGCCCTCCAGGCACCCGGCGTGGCCGGTGATCCAGTCGGAGCCCGAACTCCTGGGCCCGTCGTACGTGCCGAGTCCGTACTGGTCGCAGCGGCGGCAGTAGCCGCACACCCTCTCCTCGACCTCGTCGCCGGTGAGCTGCTGCTCGGACATCAGGTACCTCCAGACAGGTGACGGCTGCACGAGCAGCCAGTGGTGAGACACAGGCAGACGAGGACGGGGACGCGGGCCTCGTCACGGATCCCGCCCGGGCACGCCCAGTGCGCGCCGAGCTGACACTCCGCCGAGACGTACCGGCCGGCCGGGCGCACGTCGAAGCGCACGATGACGCTCGTCGGCGGAGGCGGCCACGACACCGGGACTGCCGTCACGACGCTTCCTCGAGGCACGCCGGGTGCGCGACGACGGCCCAACCGAGCGGGGCCGTGCGGCCGCCGGTCGGCGTGTAGACGTGCCCGGCCGGCATCAGCGGGGGCTCCGGGGAACCGCAGGCGATGCAGGCCTCTCCGTGGAGCCGAGCCGGGCTGATACCACCAGCATCCGTAGTTACCAACGGCGGTGTCGTCGTCACGCCCCTAAGCGTCCCCGGCAGCTACCCCGGGAAGTGCCACAACTTGTGGCACCTAGACGGCTCTGGCCCACCGGGCGAAGGCGAGCAGTTGCTCGTCGCGTCCGCGAGACAGCCGGACCATCGTGGCCAGCTCGGCCCGGACCTGGCCGTGCTCCCGGACGTGCTGCGGCGCGATCCGCCGCGCGACCAGTAGCGACTCCTTCGCGTGCTGCGGGCGCCCGAGGACCATCTGGGCCCGCCCGAGGTCGATGTAGTAGTGAGAGCGGCGCTCGGCCGGCAGATCCCGCGGCGGCGCCCAGCGGGTGGCCGTGTCCACGGCTTCACAGAGGTCTTGCTGCTCGCCGAGCTCGACCGCCACCGACAGCCGGTGAATCTCCAGACTGTCCGGCCCTACTGCGGTGCCGTCGTAGAGCCGTTCCCGGACCCGGATGGCCAGCATCTCGGCGTCTCGCAGATGCTCCCGCGCCTCGTCCGCGAGTCGCATTCGGCCGGCCGTGACCGCCGCGCGCATGTGCAGGGCGGCAGCAGCCGCGGCGAGCGGCTCCGTCGTCGGCGCGGGCATCCGGTCGACGGCCGCCCGGAGCGACCGCAGGCCCGGACCGAGCCGGTCCGCAGAGAAAAACGTCTCCATGCGGACGTACGCTGCGGCAGCTTCGAGGGAGGGGTCGGCAGCGATCGACGCGGCCCAGCGCATCAGCTCGACCAGGCGGCCCGAGAGGTCGCGGTAGCCGTACTTGTAGGCCACCGCGTCCGCCGACCTGATCGCCAGCGCGAGGAGGCGTGCTGCCTGCTCGCGCTCGGCTCCGCCCGCCTTGTCGACGGCGCGGAACAGTTCGGACAGGAGGGAGGGCGTCAGCTCGGCGAGGCGCGCGTACTGCGACTCCACGCGGTCCTCGACCGCCCGCTCGACCTCAGCTGCGAGAAGCGGCAGCGGCCGCACGGGGCCGTCGTCCGGAAGGTCGTACGCTGCGATGACCCGTTGCAGCTCCGGAACCGCCTGGTGCACCCGGCTGTCCGTTCGGCGAGGCCCTGCCAGGAGCTCCTCGGGGGTAGTTCGAAGCGCCTGCGCGAGCGCGTCGAGGACGCCGTCGCCGGGTACGCGCTCGCCGCCCTCGACCTTGCGGAGCATGCTGAGGCTCACACCGGACGCGTCGCACACCTCACGGCGCGTCAAGCCGTTGGCCAGACGGGCGGTTTCGATGCGCTGACCGAGTGCGGCAGCAGTCGTTCCGGGCATACTCTGGGCTCCGTTCCGTGGTCGCACTCGGAACGGTACCGGCGCCTGTACGGCGCCGGGCGGATTCGCCCCGGCGGTCACCCCGCCGGGGCAGTCCTGCTACTGGCTGGCCAGCAGATCAGCCAGCTCGGTCAGTGAGGCGACCGTCCAATCCGCGTCCGGCGCGCTGGTGGTGAGGCCGATCGGGCCGCGGCGGAGGTGCGCCGCCCGCAGCCCCGCGGCACGGGCCGGCGCGATGTCGTTCGCCGGGTGATCGCCGACGTACACGATCTCGTGAGCCTCCCCGGGCGCCCACGCCGTCACCCGCTCGAAGAAGGCGAGGCTCGGTTTGGCGACGCCCCACTCTGCCGAGGTTCCGATGGCGTCGGCCGGCAGGTCGAGCTCGCGCAGCAGCGTGGACACGGCGGCGTTCTGGTTGCCCGCGATGCCCACCCACAGGCCGGCATCGCGCAGCCTGGAAAGAGCCGGGCGCACGTCGGGGTAGAGGTCGGTTTCATCGAGGTAGTCAGCCTGACCGGCGGCCTGGCGGGCGTTCCACTCTGCCTCCACGTCCACGCCGGGCCGGACGACTCGGATCGCATCCGCGTTGTCCCGGCCCTCGGCCACGACCATGCCGACCAGGGCCGACATCGTGTGCGCGGGAACACCCAGCCACCGGGCCCAGTCGCCCCAGTACCGGGTATCGCTGGTCAGCGTTTCGCCAATGTCGAACACCACAGAACGCATGGGCCGAGCCTACGGCCACAGCCTGAACAGTTTGGTCACAGGTCGGCCAAACCGTCCCCAGACCATGCGGCCACGCCGGTACGGTCCCCCCACCACCCGCACCACGTCCCAGGGGGGACCATGCGCCGCACCACCCTCACCCTCCTCGCCGCCGGCATGCTCGCTGCGACCGCTGCCTGCTCCAGCAGCACCTCAGGCAGCCCGGCCGCTGCCACAACGCCGCCTGCCGCAGGCACAGCGGCCGCCCCGGCCGCACCCGCGAGCCCGGCCGCAGCCCCGCCCGCCAGCACCCCGGACGCCGCGACCATCGCCGCCAAAATCAAGACCGCGATCCCCACCATCACCACCACCACGAACATCACCGCCGCCGACGACCCGAACAAGCTCCTCGGCCGGCCACACCAATACACCAGCGCAACCACCCTCGTCGACAGCCGCATCGACAGCAGCAAGGGCAGCGTCGACCGCGGCGGCGTCGTCGAGGTCTTCGCCACCGCCGACGACGCCAAGGCCCGCGCCGCCTACATCGACGCGATCGTCAAGGCCCAGCCGATCTTCGCCGAGTACGACTTCGTCCACGGAGCCGTGCTCGTACGGGTCGCCAAGGCGCTCACCCCCGCCCAGGCCGCAGAGTACGACAAGGCCGCCGGCTGACAGGACGACGAAGCGCCCCCGCCAGCCCTCCCGGAGGAGAGCGAGCGGGGGCGTGGTGGTTCAGGGGTGGAGTGCGGCGTACACGGCCGCAGCCGCTCCGGCGAGTCCGCCGAGGGCGCCGATCGTCGGCAGCGGCCAGCGGGACCGCTTCAACGCCTCGACGTCGGCCCGAAGCTGTGCGATGTCAGCCTCGTTGACGGTGGACTGTTCGACGCTGCGGATCCGCGTCTCGTGGTCAGCGATGCCCGCAGTGGCGGCGTCCAGCTTCGTTTCCAGTCGGGTCAGCACCACCAGGAGATCCACCGTCGTAGGGGTAGGGGACGGGGCGGTCACTCGCGGCTCCCTGCCGGGTCGATCGGCGCGGGCGTGACCGGGTCGGGCAGCGGCGCCTTGGCCGGGGTCATCTGCAGCCAGGCCGGCAGCCAGGCGTTGACCTGCGGCAGGGCCATGAGACGGGTGATGGCGGCGGCGACGGCGAGTACGGTGCCGAGGCCGGGAAGCGTCTCGGGCAGCCCGGCGGTGTGGACGAGGAGCGGCAGACCAGAAGCGAGCGCCAGGACGAGTGCGACCACGGTGCGGATGGTGCGGCGGGTGGAGTCGGACATGGTGGTGCCTCCTCTCAGGCGCGCAGGGCGCGGTCGTAGGCGGCGAGCTGGGTGAACTCGGCGTCGCTGCCGAAGGGGATCTGCCGGTCCGCGGCCGGGGAACCCCACGCAAGGTACTCGGCCAGCGTGATCTGGCGGACGTAGCCCGACGGCCAGATGCCGAACAGTTCACTGCCTGCACCCTGTCGGGGGTCGCCCTTGACGAGGATGAGGCCCTCCGGCTTGGGAATGGTGCTCATGGTCATACTCCGATCGCTCGGTAGGCCCGCGGCCGGCGGCGCGCGGGAGGGGACACAGGGGTAGGAGCTGGAGGCGGCGCGACGCTGAAGCCGGGCCATGAGCCGGGGTCCTGGTGGTCGTTTTCGGGGACGTGGGCGTGCGCGTACCAGCCGCCCCGGGTCTCCCACGTCTGCTCGTCGCGGTGCGGCGTGAAGTCGGTCGGCCGGCCCATCGGCCACACGTCCGGGACACCCCACGAGGAGATCCACGCGTGGAGGCGGTCCCAGCCCGCGCACGGGGTGTCGACCAGGCGGGGGTAGACCCGGCCCTGGTAGCGGCAGTAGGGGAAGAACACCGCCTCGATCTGGATGACCACCCGCCCGGCCCGGTTGGTGCGGGTGCCGCCCGGGCTGTCGACAACCGATTTCGAACGGCTGTCGGCGGGGAACAGCTGGGCGATGCGGCCGCTGAACGGATCCCAGATCAGGTGCGGCGCCTCGGGGGCGCCCCCGCCCGTGAAGTAGCTGACGAGGGATTCGTAGGGCACCCAGTCGGCCGGCGCGGCAGCGGTGGCGTTGCGGTCCCACGTGATGTGGGCGATCGCCTTCGGCGGGTACTGCTGGTCGGTCGGGGCATGGTCGCCGAGATCGTGGACCTCGGCGCCGGGCATCCACACGTCAGGCATGAGCGTTCTCCGGGGCGCCGTCGGCTGGGACGATCCAGCCGGTGGGGAGGGTTTCGGTGGCATGGGTGGGTGGCGGTGTGGTGATGACCGACTCGGGGGTGCAGCCGCACGAGGGGAGGCGCCCGGCGTCGGGGACACAGGTTGGCTGGTGGATGTGGGCGGCGCCGTCGAGGGTGATGGCGTGCGCGGTGCACGCGAAGACGGCGTCGATGTCGTCGTCGGTGCGGCGCCGACGCCACTGAACGGCGGGCGTCTGGGGGCAGTCGGTGATCCAGCAGGCGGTCATGGTGGCTCCTAGGCGTGCAGCCAGATGGCGATCATGCCGGTCTGGGCGGGGATGGTGTTGAGGCTGCTGCCGGAGGTCTGGTAGCCGAACATGTCGATGTAGTCGGTGGTGCCATTGCACTGGACCAGGGCGATGGTGCGGACGGTGGTGGTGATGCTGACGTCGGCAGCCTGGTAGGCGCCCTGGCCGAGGTTCACCGAGCTTCCGTTTTTGCGGATCTCGACGTCGCGTCCGCCGGTGGCGTTGGCGGGGAAGGCGACACTGCCAACCACGAGGTACCAGCCGGCGACGGTGGGCGTGTACCGGCCGTTGTTGGTGGTGTTGGAGTGCCCGGCGTACGTGTCGGTGACGGTGGTGTCCATGCCGATGGTGGTGATGCTGCTGCTCGGGATGGACTGAGCGGCGGACTGGTAGGCCACGAACACCGGCGGGTTGAGCGCGTAGGTGAGGCCGTTGTAGACGTTGGCGTTCCAGAGGGCGGCGGTGATGTACCCGCCTGATGTCACACTTGCGGGCACGGGTACGGGCAGGGGCACGTCGCCTCCAGCAGCTAGTAGGAGAATGCGGCGGAATCGAATCGGGCCGAGCCGTCCCAGGTGGTGGGGTCGATGACACCTGCCGGGAGCGGCCCGCACACCACGTCGCCGCTGGTGTGGCTCTTGGTGGTAGCGGCGGTGAGGGTGATGACGGCGGTGGTCCATCCGGCAGTGGTGGTGGCGACGCTTTTGATGGTGACGGTTTCCTGATTGGCGGTGTTGAGGCCGAGGACGAGCTGTTGGCCCTGGCCGAGTTGGGCGGCCGCCGGATTGGTGCTGTCCGCTCCCGCGTTGATGGTGATGCTGGTGACGCCCGAGGCCGGGCTACCGTTGAGGGTGGTGTGGAAACTCGCGAACAGCCCGTACGGTGTCAGGTCTACGGGGCTCAGTTGCAGGATCCAGCGGGCGGTGTCGGCGGCCATGTCGGTCTGGATGTTCTCGACGAAACAGGCCAGGGAGATCAGGCTTCCGTCGGCGCGGCGCCGGTTCACGGTGACGCGCATGCCGAGTTCCAGGGAGAGGCAGACGGGCCACAAGGTGGGGTTCGCCGCGGGGTTGAGGGTGATGGAGGTGACGCGGGTTGCCGGTTGCCGATACCTGCTCAAGAGGTAGTTGGCGGCGTCCTGGACCTCCAGGGCCGATTGGGAGTTGATCGTCCTGCTAGCGGTGCGGGGGAAGTAGGCGGTGATGGAGGTGGCGTCGCGCGCGGTGAAGGTCTGGCCGCCGGCCTGCGTGGCGGAGACGATGTTGGCGACGCGGGTGAGGTCGTAGTCCAGGCCGATGCCCGGCTCGTACGGGTATTCGCCGGGCCCGTCACCGAACGTGTAGGTGCTGGTGACGGCGTTGTAGCGGTCGGCGCGGGACTTGAACACGATGGCGCCGCTGCGGTCGACGTAGTGGTTGCCGCCCTCGGTGGTGACGATGTCCTGCAGGATCTGCAGGGCGGATCCGCCGGAGGCTGGGCCCATCGCGGTGGTGCGGCCGGCCTGGATGGAGGAGCTGCCGAACTGGTAGCCGGCCGCGACGAGGGTGCGCTTGTAGCGCGAGTCCGTGGATTCGCCGGCATTGGCGGACCGCCATGCCTGGTAGAGGTTGGTGACGTCGTCGGTGTAGAGGATCCCTGTCGGGAACTCCGCGGCATACGCGAGGTCGCCCTGCCAGGTGTAGCGCGCGGAGGAGCCGGTCCGGGGGTCGATGTAGGCGCCGATCGCGTCGGAGAGGATGCCGGTGGGCCCGGCGTTGGCCGGGGCCCCGAAGTAGGCGAAGGTGGTGCTGCCGTCGACGGACAGGACGACCAGTCCGTTGCTCGAGCTGTACCCGAACAGGACGAGGTGCCAGTTGCCGTCAGCGTAGTTGTGGGCCCCGTCGGTATATGTCCCGGCGTTGACGGTCGAGCTGGAGACTGTCAGGTTGACTCGTCCAAGATTGTCCAGGTAGAGGGTGGTATGGCTGTTGAGCGTCGGGTTGGTGTTGCCGTCCTGGCAGACCCAGATGTTCGCCGCTTCGGTGATCGTCCCGCCGGTCCACCGGAATGCGATCATGCGGCTCCACTCCGCCGGGTTCGCCGGTCCGGGCGTGCCTCCGATGCCGAGGGACAGGTAGGTGCACGGGGAGAAGGTGCTGGTGCCGGGATTCCCGCCGACGATGGTGCACACGGTGCCCGAGGATCCGGCGTAGGTGCCGCCGGCGGTCGCCGAGGCGATCTGCGTGCCGAACGTGAGCGTCGCCGCTCCGTCCCTGGCGACGGCGACGACGGCGGGCGGGCACTGGCCGGTGGAGTCGGCGGCCACGGTCGATCCCTGCGGGTCGCCGAGGGTGTACAGGAACCGCGGGCTGCGGGAGTTGATCTCCTGGGTGAGCGGGTCCTGCAGGGTGATCTGCGAGAGCGCCGCGAACACGTCCGTGGCGATGGGGTTGACCAGGGCGTATTTCGGGTCGGACCAGGATTGCGGCCAGCGTTCGATGAACCCCCCGTAGAGCGGGTACCAGACACCGGGCTGCACCCACGTGGACGCCGCCGAGCCCTTCTCCAACTGCAGGGCGTCGAACTGGAGGTTGGCGGTGGCGGTGGTCGTCGCCGCGATCGTGACGCCGACGTTGAGCCCGTACACGTTGGCGGGGAGAGTGGCGGTGCAGGTCAGCAGCGTCCATGCCGCGGTGGGGGATCCGGTCAGCGTGACGGTCGTGCCATACGAGCGGGTGGTGACGTTGGACGTGCTGCCGTAGTAGCCGACGTGCGCCTTGACCTGCACGGATGTGGACGACGTGATGTTGCGGATCCGCACCTGGAACGTATACGTGGTGCCAGGCTCGCCGGCCGGCTGGCCGATGTGGAGGGCGCGCTGGCCGGACGTGCTGCCCGACGGCACCGGGTACTGGAGCACGCGGCTGCCGCTGTAGGCGGTGGCGTCGGTGACGATCTGGCCGGTGCCGACGTCGGAGTACAACTCGGTGAGGGTGGCGTCGATGGTGCCCAGGGGCCAGCCGCCGACATCGCCGCCGGTCGCCTGGCCCTGGGTGAGGCGGTTGATGGTGGGTGGCCACTGGGCGCGGCGCCGGACGGGGACCATCGGGATGACGCGGCCGGCGAACGGCGAGGCCGTGTTGGTGGGGTCGTAGGTGGCGTCGGTGTTGTCGAGGCTGAACCGCAGCTCTCCGGCGCGGACCTGGTCGAGTTCGTACTGGCGGCCGCGGTTCTGGCTCACGGTGCCCCGGATGCGGCTGGTCATCTCGGTCCAGCGGTTGCTGGCGATCAGCCCGCCGTAGGGCTGCCAGAAGGGCCCCCACGCCTCCTCCATGACGGGCCAGTTCGCATTAATGGCCATGGGCGCCTCCTAGCGGTTGTAGGCCTGGTAGGTGCCGATGTTGCGGGCGCCGTCCTGCAGGTTCTGCTGCCGGACGAGGTCGCGCAGGTCGCGTTCGGCGAGGACGGAGCCCTGGACGGTGATGTTGGTGGTGTGCTGGACGATCTGGCCGCCGCCGGTCATCGATCCGGGCAGGGACACCGAGGGCTGCAGCTGGGCGGCGGTGAGCGCCCCGGCGTCGACCGCGGCCCCCGACAGGGCGGTGACCGCGGCGAGGGCGACGCCGGCGCTGGCCTGGACACCGGCGGCGATGCCGTGCGGGATCCAGTGGCCGACCTGCTCGGCGAACACCCGCGAGGGCGAGGAGATGCCGAGGAACGATTTAGCGGCGTTGAGGGCGTCGTTCGCGAGGTCCTTGACCTTGTTCTTCAGCCAGTTCCAGCCCTGGCTGATGCCGCGGCCGATGCCGTTGACGATCTCCACGCCGACGTTGAGGAACTCGCCGGCCTTCTCCTTGGCGGCGTTCCACGCCTCGCTCAGACCGTTCTTGATGGTCGAGGCGATGTGCCCGATGAAGCCGCCGACGGCACTCGCGGCGCCCTCGGCGGGGCCGACGATGGCCCCCCGGATCCAGTCCCAGACAGTGCGGGCGACGGACAGGATGCCGTGCCAGGCACTCGACAGCCAGCCGGACAGGGTGCCCCACAGGCCGACGAGGCCCTGCCAGGTGTCGACCATCGGGTTGATGACCGCCCACTTGATGACGTCCCAGACGAACGAGGCGACGGACGAGATGGCATTCCAGATGAAGACGAGGAAGCCCCAGATCGCGTTCCACACGGTGGTGGCGACGGAGATGATCTGCTCGTGGAAATGGTTCCAGATCGCGACGAACACCGCGATGTACGGGAAGAACACCACGAACAACAACGGCCACCATTTCGCGAAGAAGTCGTGGATCGCATTCCAGACTGCTGCGGTGACGTTGCTGACCCAGGTCCATGCCGCAACCACCGGGTCGGTGACGGTGTGCCAGGCCGTGAAGAAGAAGTTCGAGATCCTCGTCCAGGCGTCCTGGACGTGCTGGTAGACCCACTGCCACGCGGCGTTCGTCTCGTCACTGAGCCAGTGCCAGGCGGCGACGACAACGGCGGCCACCTCACGGCCGGCGCCCCGGATCCAGTCCCAGAGCGTCCGCCAGTGGATGCCCAGGTAGACGAGCGCCGCGACGAGCGCCATCACCCCCACGATGATCCACACCACCGGGTTGGCCAGCGCGGCGGCGGTGAAATTCCACATCGCGACGGTGAGCGCGACCATGGCGACGACGAGAACGCCGGCGATCGTCCCGGCGAGGATCTTCGCGGCCATCTCGTGCTGGGTGATCCAGCGGGCCCCGTCCGCCACGACCACGGCGAGCTTCTCCGCGTAGGGCATGAGGTACTGGCCGATCTGGATCGCCAGTGCCCCCGCTGACGCCTTGGCGCTGTCGAGCTTTTGATTGAAATTCGCCTGGACGTCGGCCCAGCCCTCGATCGACTTGCCGCCGGCCTTGACGTGCTCCTCGATGCCAGCAGTGTTGTTCTTGAAGTCCTGCATGTGCGGGCCGGTCAGCTCGAGGGCGGCCATCATGGACTTCGTGCCGCCGACCATGTCCGCCAGGGCACCGATGTAGGTCTGCTGATCGGGCTTCAGCCCGGCCAGGATTTTCTGGTAGGCCGTGGTGTCCTTCGACGCCGCGCGCAGGTGCTCGATCAGCACGGTGCCGGCCGGGCCCATCTTCGACTGGATGGCGTCGGTCAGCATCTCCAGGGTGCTGGCCAACCCGTTCTTGCCGAGGTTCTGCGAGACCTCGACCGACGACAACCCGAGGGACTTCATTTCCTGGGCAGCCTTGCCCGAGGGGTTGGACAGGTTGCCGATGGTTTGGCGCAGGTAGGTGGCCGCCACATCCGCACTGGTGCCCTGCGCGGTCATGGTCGCCATCGCGCCCAAGACCTCGTTGAGGCCGACCTTCGCCGCTGCCGCGGTCGGCAGGATCTTCGACATGGAGCCGGCCAAGGCCTCCATGTTCGTCTTGCCTTCGGACTCGGTCGCGATCAGCGCGTTCGTCGCCTCGGCCGACTGGTTGGCGCCCATCTTGTATGCGTTCATTGCGGTCGTGACCGCGTCCGCCACCGTGGACAGTTCGGCCGCGCCGACCTTCGCACCCATCGCGCTGTTTTTCAGCACGTCAAGGGCGGCGGAGCCGTGGTAGCCCGCCGACTCGATCTGGTACAGACCCGCGGTGAGATGCTCGGTGGACTGGCCGACCTCGCCCGCCATGGCGAGCACGCCATTGGAGACCAGCTTCATGTTCTCGGCGGCCTCGCCCGCGCCGGTGCGGACACGGGTCATCTGGAACTGGAAGTCACCTGCGGCCTCGATGGCGTGCTTGCCGGCTTCGAACGCGGCCAGTCCGAGCCCGGCAAGTGCCGCCTTGCCGAGCATGCCGGTCTTCGCGAACGCCCCGGCGCCGGCCGCGTCCGCCTCGGCGAGCGCGACCTTGGTGTCCGCCACGGCGGCCTTGACGCCTGCGGAGCTTCCGATGAACTCGATGAAGACGGGAGGCAGACCGCCCACGACTCACCTCCCGCTGTGTTCAGTTGTTGTGGCTGGTCAGAACTTGTCGGTGGCCCGGCCCCACGCCGCGGTCCAGATCGCTCCCATCTTCGGGGCGGCCTTGTCGACGCCCGGCTTGAAGTAGGGGAACCTGCCTTCGAGCTGGCCCTTGTAGAGGTTCTGGGGACCGCCCCGGCCGCCGGCGAAGACGACGCCGTTGAAGCCACCGCCGGGCAGCGGCTGGGGCTTCTTGTTGCTGCGGATCGACCGCGACAGGGCGCCGGTCAGTTTGCCGGGGCCTCCGCCCTTGGACACGACGTGCGGGGACAGGTTCAGCCGCACCGTGGCTCCGGTCCGGGAGGACTTGCCGCGGTGGTCCCAGCGCGGCCGGCCCCGCAGCTGCCCCTTGATGCTCGACTTCGCCAGGCCCTGGCAGGCTTTGAGAGCCTTGAGGGTGGCGAGGTCGATGTTGGCGTCCATCCGTACAAGCGCGGCCTCGGCCTCTTTCACGCCGCGGACGACGGCGCGCATCTCACCGGGCATCGGCGGCCCTCCTCTCCGCGTCGGCCCTCACCTTGGCGACGGTGTCGTCGATGGCGATGAGCCAGTCCAGAGTCAGCGCCGACTCGTCGTCGAGCTGGGACGGTGTGCAGTGCAGCAGCGTGCACAGCCGCCAGGTGCGGTACTCCTCGGCCGGGATCCGGCTCGCCGGTACCGCCATCCCCTCCAGGGCGTTCTTCAGGCGCTGGAGGGCTCGGTAGGGGACGCCGGGTCCGGGCTGGGCTCGGAGAGGTTGGGGTTGAGGGCGCCCTGGTAGGGGGCCACGGCGGCGCGCAGGGCGTCCAGGGCAGGCCCTGGCAGGTCGAGCAGGCCGTCGACAGACACGGGGATCGCGTCGTAGGACCAGCCGCGGACGGCGGCGACGACGAGGAGATCCTGGATGGCCTCCAGGTCGTCGAAGGCCGAGCCCATGCCGGCGGCGACCTGGAGCTGTTCGGCCTCGGACATGTCCGCCGGACTCTTCCCGGACGCCTGGACGGTGGCGACCGCCGCGGCGAAGTCGGTGTGGCCGAGCAGCTGGGTCGACAGCTTCTTGATCGGCCTGCGGTACCGCTCGGTGATGTCCTGCACTGGCCGCAGGTCCGCCCAGCCGCCGCCCGGCAGCGGGATGCGGTTGGCGGTGGTGATGTCGATCGTCACTTGTACGTCCCGGAGGCGATGGCGTTCTGGATGGTCATCTTGATGGGGCTGTAGCCACCGGAGCCGCCGACGTCGGTCGCGTTGGCGAGGCCCTCGTAGCTCACGCTGAGCTCGACCCAGTCCTTGCCGCGGTCCACCTCGGCGTTGGAGTAGGCGCACTTGGTCATGTGCAGCTTGACCTGCACGGCCGAAGCCCCGGCGCCCTGCGCGAAGTTGAAGTCCAGGCTGGGCTTGGCGTTGGTGAGGTAGTTGGTGAGCTGGGCGTCGTCCTCCATGATCAGCGTCATCTTGCCGCTGACCGTGACCGGCCCGGCCCACAGGGCGACGGGGGCCTGCGTGCCGTCGGCGGTCGAGATTGCCGTGACGGGGCGCTTGATGGTGCACTCGCCGTCGATCAGCGTGGTCACCGTCGAGCCGCCGATGGTGACGGCGCCCTGCCAGGCGGCGATCGGCGTGACCGCGGTGAACGACGGCGTCGGTGTCGAGGCGGTGGCGGACGCCAGCGTGAGCGCCTTCGCGCTGTACTCCAGTAGGCCGTCGCCGTTGAACTTCAGGCCCAACTCGCTGAACTTGCAACCGGCGAACTGCCGGGTGGTGATGGCGTAGTAGTCGCTCAGCGTGTAGCTGGGCGGCTGGGCGGTGCCGGTGTTGAGGACCGCCAAGGCGTGCGTGTACGGTGCGCTCGCACCAGTGGTGACGAGGTCGCCGAGGACACCCGTGGCCATCCAGCCCAGGGTGTCGGGGAAGACGTCGCCGCCGAACTCGTACTCGGCCCAGATCGGGCCGCTGATCTCGTCGTAGATCTCGACCATGGAGCCGCGCATGCCCTTGTCCGGCAGGAGCGTGAGCTTCTCCTTGGGCTTCATGTCCTTGACCGGGATGAACGCGGTCGCGGCCACGGCGGTGCCGAACGTCGTTTCCTTGGCGATGCCAAGGAATGACCTGGCGGACGGCTGGGGCATCACTCACCTCCGGTGGTGTCGTCGTGGTGGTCCTCGGGATCCGGCGCCTCTGCCGGTGCGGCCGCAGGCTCGAAGCCGATCTGGGGCTCCCAGGGGTCAGCGTCGGCGGCGGGGGTCCACCGGCCGTCGCCAGGGTCGGCGTCCAACTCGTACGAGGTGCCGGGCGCGGGCGTGAGGGTGAGCGAGGGGTAGTAGCGGTCCCCGTCGCCCTGGTAGATGAAGCGGGGCAAGGGGGCCTCCTAGATGCGCTGGTTGCACTCGACGGTGAGGGCGCCCTGGCCGACCCACGAGGAATGGTCGGGCGCCCACACGGTCTCGGTGTCGGAGCGGGTGGGCCTGGACCAGATGACGGTGCCGCCGAGGGTGGGATCGGTGCGGACGACGGCGATGACCTGGTCGATAAGGGTCGTGGTGCGCTCGAAGGCGCTACGCGAGTCGTCGGTGCCGCGGGCGCACTCGATGGTGATCTCGATGGTGTAGTGCTCCATCAGCCAGCCGGCGCCGCCGGACCCGACCATGGAGGAGATGTCGATGCGTCGGTCGACCTTGCCGACCGCGACGATGTCCGCGGGCTGGTAGGTGCCCGGGCCGTCCAGGCACACCAGCAGGCTTGCGGCCGGGTCGCCGTAGGAGCCGCCGGACACGACGCCGGGGTCGGGGGTGAGCGCGGCTTTGAGGGCGGTGAACAGCCACAGGCGGGCGGCCGGCACCGAGGAGGAGGGGATGGTCATCAGGCCACCCCCGGAGGCCGCCGGTAGGGGGCCCACAGCTCCAGCACGCGGGCCGGGAGGGCGAAGCCCATCGGCACGACCGCGCCGTCGGAGTCGTAGGAGCCGGCGGAGCCGAACGAGGGCCGTCCGGCCTGCTGGGTCATCTGCCACAGGTGACGGATCAGTTCCAGCGCGCCGAGGAATACCGTCGGAGCGACGACGCCGGTCCCGGCCGTGTAGACGCACTTGACGTTCTTCACACCGCGAGGAAAGGGCACATCCATGCCGACGGCGCGGCGGGTGATGGTGCCGCGGGTGAGGTCGACGGTGTACCCGTAGGAGTCCATGGCGCCGCCGCCGAGGGGCTGTTCGGTGAGATTCCAGGTGGAGGAGGCGACGTACTCGGTGACGGAGGTGACGGAGGCGACGGGCTGCCAGTCCAGGGAGATCGTCGGGCGGCCCCCGTCGTGCCACTCCGTGTGGAGTTCCGCCGTGATCGGACCGCACACGTAGCGGGCCTGGTCGTCGGCGGCGTCCATGAAGCGCTGCAGCTCGGTGTCCTGCCGGGTGTCCCCGGTCGGGATGTTGAGGTGGGCTTTGACGGAGGCCAGGTCGACAATGCTCACCGCGGGCCTCCTAGGTGGCGACGACGCGCGGCACGAAGGCCGACACGGAGGGGGAGGCGATGGTGGCCGGAGCCGTGCCGGCGAGAGCGGATCCGGACACGGTGGTGAGGGTCTTGTCGCCGGTGGTGATGCCGGTGACCGCGCCGGTCAGCGTCGCCAGACCCACCAGGGAAGGGACGGTGGTGGCCTTGACCATGACCGCCGCGTAGTAGACGCCGGTGCGGGTGATCTGCACCGGGCTGGACAGGGCGAGGGTCTTGGCAGTGCTGGCCGCCCACGCCGCGGTCAACTGGTCCGCGCTCTGCCCCAGTAGCACTGGGGTGGCGTCGTCCGAGTAGAGGGCGAACCACCAGTTCGTAGGGGTTCCGGCCGCGGTGCCGCCGGAGGCGAACGTCAGACTGGTCACGGTGTCACCTGCGTACAGCGGCAGGGCCGTGGCGAGCATGATCTGTGTGGTCAGCACGCCGCCGTCGTTCAGGACGAGGTGGCGGGCAACGTTTTCCCGGAACATGCCCGACGGCTGGCCGGCGACCAGCCAGGTGGGGTTCTTCGGGCCATACCGGCCGTTGACGAGCGGCATCTCACTCGCCGCCCTTCGCCGTCTCCGCCGGCGGCATCGCTGCGGCGGTCTGCTTGGCGCCGCGCTTCGCCGGGACCGGCAGCCGCAGCTCGTCCAGGCCGGCACGCAGAAGCCGCGCGGCCTCGGCGCGCTCGGCGGCCGGGAAGTGCTGGCCCTGCTCGGCCAGTTCGGCCGCCCGGTCCTCCAATCGCTCGATCTCGGCGTCGACATCGGCGGTGACGCGGCTGATCTGCGTGGCGACCTGCCCGGCGCGGTCACTGTCGCCGCTGTGGGTGTGCCGGTCGTGCTCGGCCCGCAGGCCCCGCAGCTCGGCGATCCTGTCGTGCATGGAAGTTCCTCCGTGGGTGGGCCCGCCGCCCTGGAGTAGGGGGCGGCGGGCCGGTCAGGGGTCGGATCAGAAGCCGGACGGGGCGATGAGTCCGGTGCCGCTGATGACGGCGATCGCCTCGGGGCGGCGGTCTGCCATGAACGCCGCGTAGTTCCACACCTGCAGTCGGACCTGCAGCGTGCCGGACAGCACCTCGGTGAGGACGCGGGAGCGCATGGCGCCCTCCCACAGGTAGATGTCGCTCGTGCGGGCGATGATGGCCCGGTCCTCGTTGGAGCCGCCGCCGAGGTTGGACGGGATGTTGCCGTCGGTCAGGACGGGCAGGCCGGCGACCTTGCCGACGTAGCCCTCGGTGTCCGAACCGGTCTGCAGGGCGAGCGGGTTGAACGGGCTGGAGGTGTCCGGCAGGACCAGCGGGCGGTTGGAGGAGTCGAGGGCCGACATCATCCAGTACCAGCGAGCCGGGGTCACGAAGCCGGCCGTCGCGGGCATCTTGCGGCCGGTGGCGACCTTGCTCATGGCCTGAAGCCACGGCGTGTACAGCTCCGGAACGGTCGGCGAGGCGTCGGTGTAGGTGACGCTGGTGATGCCGGAGACGTTCAGAACGCCCTTGAGCTGGCCAGACGAGCCGGAGCCGTACACGCACTGGCTGTCGAGGCGCAGGTTGTAGTCGGCCATGAGGTCGGCGAACACGATGTCGTCGAACCCGACCGGCGACTGGTCGAGCAGCTGCAGGGCGATGTCCTGCTGGCCGGCGATCGTGCGCACGGGCGCGGACACGAACGTGTCGGTCAGGTCCTGACTGGTGACGGCCGCGGCGTCCGCGGTCTGAACACCGGTCAGGGTGCCGGTGGCGACCTTCGGAACGTTGATGCTGTCGGTGCCGGACGGCAGGGTGAGGTTGCGGACGCTGTTGGCGAAGGTGCGACCGAAACGGGGCAGGTCGATGTACTCGTCGACCAGCCACAGCGGCGGCACGAAATATCCGCCCTGGCCATCGGTGCGGTTGGGATTGACGCGTTTCTCGAACGAGGACTCACGGTCGACGCCGCGCAGTTCCTCGTCGGCGCGGGCCGCCCTCAGCTTCTCGCGCCGCGGCATGTCGACTTCGAGCTCGGCCTGGTGACGGCGGATGCGCTCGCGAGCGGCCTCGACACCGCCGTCGCCGTCGCCGCGGTTCAGCTCGACGCGGGCGAGGTCGAGGTAGTAGGAGTGCCGGGTGCCGCGCTCGTACGCCCGCGGCTCGCGGCCGACCTGGGTGGAGGCCTTGGGCGGCGCGTACCGCTTGGCGGTGGCCGCGGCCTGCTCGTCGCGCTGCAGCTGCTCGTCCAGCTCGGCGATGCGGTCGTCGATCTGGCGGACCTCCGCCTCCTTGGCGTCGAAGCGGCCGCGCTCGTCGTCGTTGAGGTCGCGCTTCTCGGCGGTGGGGGCCTTCAGGATCTCGCCGAGCTCGGTCTTGAGCGCGGCACGCCGGTCCTGGAGGGCCGTGATGAACTCACGGGACATGGGGTTTCCTTCGGGTGGTGACGGTGTGTGGTGGCGTGCCTGCTGCTCGGGTGGTGGTCCGGGTGGCGGCCAGGTGCACGAGGGTGCGGCGTGGCGGCCGGCGCGGCTCCGGCGCGGTCGGCAGGCGGTGAAAAGTCAGAGGCCGAGCCAGCGGAGCCGGGCCTGGTCGAGGCCAAGCAGGGCGGGCGCCGGCGGCTCCTCGGGCGCGGGCGTGAACTCGGCGGCGAGGCGCTCGTACAGCGCCCGGCGGTCGTCGGCGGACAACCGCTCCAGCTGCTGACTGACCTCGCGGGCGTTCAGCTGAGCGCCGGCCGTGTTCGGGTTCGCGCCGTAGTTCACGACGCTGACGTCGCCCTTGTTGAGGTTGACCTCGAGGATGTCCCGCTGGTCGTAGTCCGGTGACCACTGCTGGCGGGTGACCCAGAAGCCGAACGACATCTCGTCGACGTCGCCGCGCTCCATGGCGGAACGCAGGGCCTGGACGTGCGGGCTGGACGGGTCGAGGTCGGCTTCGGTGTGCAGGCCGGTGTCGTCCTCGGCGAGCCGGAGCGTGCCGCTCTTCGTCCTCGCCAGCGTGAGGCCGCCGTGGTTGACGAGGAAGGGAACGTCGGCGCTCTCGCCGAGAGTCTTCTTGAAAGCGCCTCTGCGAACGACCTCGCTGTAGGAGCCGAGGAAGTCCTCCATCTCGTACGGAGCCTCGGTGATCGACGCGTAGCCGGTGAAGGTCAGCGTCTCGCCGCCGGTGCCGCTGGGCTTGGACCGCAGCTCGACGCCCTGGAACGGCGTGCTGCGGCGCTGGACGGTGGTGGGCCGTGCGGCCCGTGCGGACAGGTCCATGGCTCACTCTCCAGGGGGCATGGGTTCGGCAGGTGCGGCACCAGCGCCGCTGTGGGCGCTGTTGAGCGGGGCGAAGATGTCGTCGCCGCCGCCGACCGGCGGCAGGTTCTCCTTGGCACGGGCCTCGTTGATCGTCAGGACGCCCGAGGTCCGGGCCTGCGTGTAGGCCGCATAGCGGCCAGCAGTGTCCGTGCGCTGCAGCGCGGTCGTGTCGAGCTTCGCGTTCGACCCCCGGGGCAGCAGCGCCGTCCACGCGTCCTCATAGATCCCGATCCATGGGTCGAGGGTGTACGTGCCGAAGCCGATGCCCTGCTGCTCGATGCCGGTGCCCCAGCTGGTAGTTCGGTCGACCTGGCCGAGCATGTGCGGGGGCACGCCGTAGAGCATCGCGACGTCCAGCGTCGATGCCGCGCGAGTGCCCAGGAACTGGGCGTCCTCGGGCGTGACGCTGATGCTTTGCCACTTCGCGCCGCCGGACAGAACGCCGATCGCGTGGGCGTTTGCCATGCCGGAGTGCGACGCTTCGAAGCCCTCCTTGAGCTGCCGCGCCGACTGCTTGTCGAGGTTCGCGTCGACCGTGATCACACCACTCAGGTGGGCGCCCTTGTCGAAGAACTTGCCCCCGTATTGTTCGGCCGCGAGACCCAGGCCGATGGTGTGCCGGGCGTAGGAGATCGGCGACATCGCGGTCGGCTCACCGGGCAGACACATGCCCATCAGGTGCACCATGTCGGCGGACGAGAGCGGCTTCCGGTCGACTTCGTAGCAGCGCGCGCCGTCGTCGTCCCAGGAGACCCGCACGCGGTCCGGGTGGATCACCTGCAGGCGGGACGGACGAAACAGCCAGTCCCGGCTCAGCACCACGGCATAGGCGTTGCCGCGCAGTCCCAGCGACACGGCGAGCTGCTGGAATCCGGCGCGGCGCGAGAGGTAGCGGATGTCGTTGGCGCCGCCGAACGGGTCGGCGACGATCGTCGGCTGGTCGGGCAGCGGCTCGGTGACGGCCCCGCGCTGGCGCATCGCCGTCATCGGCAGACCCGACACCGCGGTCGACAGGATCCGCACGCACGCCCACACAGCGGACAGCTGCAACGCGGTCTGCTCGCTGACCGGCATGCCGGACGACGACAGACCTCCCAAGGAGCCATTGGCGGGGATCGAGGAGTCGCCCCACTGCTGGACGACGCGGTGCTCGGCCGCGCGACGCAGGATGCTCACCGGTCCATCACCCACCCGATCAGCAACAGAGCGGCGCCCGCAACGGCCAGGCCAGCCACCGGGTGCAGCCACCATGCGGCGGCGTCCAGGCAGGCCAGGCCGAGCACGTCGACCACGTCGGAGATGAGACGGCGGCGAGGACGCACAGGCACCTCCTACAGGTCGGCCCAGGACCAGAACTGGGGCGTCGGCTCGGGCTCGGGTTCCTGGACGGCGCGTTCCAGCGCCATCACGGCGGATACCGCGAGGTCGATCTTTCGGGGGCTGTGCTTGGCGTCCTTCGACAGCCGGGAACCCCGACTGTCGGTCCTGATCACGCAGTTGGCCAGGTGCCGGGCCAGCCGCGGGTCACCGGAGTGCGTGAGCGTTCGGTTCATCACGGCCTCATAGAACCGGGTCGTCGCCGGGATCATGCGGGCCGGGCTCTGGGGGAACTCGACGACCGGCAGGCCCTCCTCTTCCAGCACCTGGTACGTGCGGCCCCAGCGGTAGGGGTCGCAGACGATCTCGCGGACGTTCCAGCGGCGGCAGGCCTGCCGTAGGGCGTCCTCGACTTCGAGGATCGGCACTGTCCAGTCCTGGCCAGCCTCCTGGGGGCGCTCCCACGCGGCGACCACATCCACCCTCGGCACCTCGGTGCATGACACCACGGTGATCGCAGTGCTGTCGCCGTTGAACGACCCGTCGAAGCCGATGCACACCTCGGCGCCGTCTTCGATCGAGCCTGCGGTCGCGCACCCGTCCCAGGCGCCTGCCGGGAGCCACGCCTGGGCCGTCGACACCCACTGGTTGAGGCGCTTGGTGCGGAACTCCGCCTCTGGGGTGCGGCGGACTGCGGCCTCGAAGTCCTCAGGGTCGATCAGGTCGCCGAAGGCCGGGTTCGCCGTCCGCCACACCCGCTGGTCGCGGTGGTCGGCGTCGTCCGGGGCGCCCCACCAGGCCAGGAAGAAGGCCGGGTCGACCTCCTCCCCCGAGGCGATCCGCTGCCCGTACTGGAACAGCCGGTAGCAGACCGAGTCGCCGCCGGTGCTGTCCGTCTTCACGCCCGCCGTGGTGATGGCGAACAGCAGCGGGTCAATCCGGGCACCCGCCGCCAGTGCCATGACGTTGAACAGCTCGTCGTTCGGCTGGACGTGCAGCTCGTCGAAGATGACCCGGGTCGGGGACAGGCCTTCCTTGGTGAACGCTTCCGCCGACAGGCAGCGGTACACCGAGCCGGACGCCGGGACCTCGATCGCATCCCGGTAGACCTTGCACGCCTCGGCCAGGTCCGGAGAGTTCTCCACCATGCGGCGGGCGTCCCCGAAGACGATCCGGGCCTGGTCGCGGTCGCCGGCGCACGAGTACACCTCGGCGCCCGAGCACTCGAAGAGCCCGTCCAGGGCGATGCCTGCCGCGAGACCGGACTTGCCGTTCTTGCGGGGCTCGCCGACCAGCGCGACCCGGTGGCGGCGCCGGCCGTCCTGGCGGCGGGCGAAGACGTGGCCGAGCAGCTTGCGCTGCCACGGACGCAGCGTCAGCGGCTGCCCCGACGCACCCGAGAACGTGTCCCGGGTGATGGTGCACATCGCCTCGATGAACTCGGCGACGTGCTCGCCGTCCCCGCGGCGCACATCTGCGGCTGGTACCGGGGTGAGGAACCGCGGCGGCCAGCTACTGGGCGCGCGCCTGCCTGCGCGAGAGGAGCTCGTCGAGCTTGCTGGCACGCTTCACCTCCGCATAGCCCAGCCGGGCCCTGTCCGTCGGGGTGAAGCCGCACAGCGACTCGTAGCGGGTCATCTGTGCTTCCAGCGAGCGCAGTTCCGACAGCAGCGGGTTCGCCCGGCGCTGACCCATGGACCCGGTGACCATGTAGCCCTCTTCGGCGATCGCGTCTCGGATCGCCTCCCGCTCGTCGTGGGCCTCACAGAGGCGGGTGAGCAGGTCCAGGTCGGTCGTCGGCGACAGCCATGCCTGGCCCGCGGTCCACAGCCGTTCCCACACCGCCTGTCCGCGGTCGGCGAGAGTGGCCGGCGGCGGTGGGATGTGGGCGACTGCGGCGAGCTGCACGACCGGCTCGGGAAGCGGCCTCTTGCCCGGATTGCCGGTGCGGCGCTTACGTTCTGTGGGCGTTGGGGGTCGGCCTGCGGGCATGCCCTCCACCCCCAAGGACGACCAAGGTCAAAAACGGGCCGAATTCCGCGTCGCTGTGTGGGGGCTGGGGGGCCGGGTCCGAAGACGATCATGCTCCGTACTTTCGACCCGCCCCCGGTCGGCCTCGCCCACAGCGACGACCATCACGCACCGTGACGGCCGAGCCCTTGCTCACTGGTCGCGCTTGCGACTGTTGCATGAGCGGCACAGCACACACACGTTCTCTGGCTCGCTGGTTCCACCACGAGCGAGGGGGACGCGGTGGTCTGCGGTGAGGTCGGTGCTGTGGTGTGCGGGCATCTGCCAGCCTGGGCACCAGTCGCCGTGCTGGGCTCGGTGCTGGGCTACTGCTGCTCGTGCCACGCGCTGCCATCTGCTGTCGTAGCCGCGCTGTGTGGCGCTGCCTCGTAGCTGGGTCTGCCTGGCCTGCCATGCGGCTTGGTGTTCGTCGCATCGGCTCGGGTTGCGGGTGAGTCTCTGGCAGTCGAGGCAGGGGCGTTGGCGTCTGTGCACGTCTGCCTCCTTGGGTATGGTGCCCC
Source organism: Kitasatospora sp. NPDC023385 (assembly GCF_055664045.1). Taxonomy (NCBI): domain Bacteria; kingdom Bacillati; phylum Actinomycetota; class Actinomycetes; order Kitasatosporales; family Streptomycetaceae; genus Kitasatospora; species Kitasatospora sp. NPDC023385. Next base: position 55,903 of record NZ_JBVOOL010000019.1, read on the forward strand.
AGGGTGAGGCGTGGGGGTGGCACCCCGCACGTTGCCCCTCCCCCTGCGTTGCCCCGCCGGGTCAGGCAGCGAGCTGTCGACCGGCCCGCTTGCGGGTCTTGGCTTCAGCGTGTGCGACGGTCATCTGCAGGTACAGGGGGCGGCCCTGTTCGTCGAGGCCGTCGGGCTGTATGAGGCCGCGACGGCGCCACTGACGGATGGTTGACGGGTCGACGCCGGCGAGGCGGGCGGACTCGGGGCCGGTAAGTAGAGGGTCCACGCCACCTCCAGGGAATGCGGAAGGGCCCGACCGGAGTCGGGCCCTTCGTGACGCGGGCGCACGTGTAGTGCTGGCAGCAGCGTGACACAACCGCTGATCTTGTGCAAGCGGCATGGTCGATCAGGCGTCCGGCGCCCATTCGGGCCGGTAGTCGGGGTGGCCGGCGTACGGCAGGGCGAGCAGGCGGAGAGCGGTCATCAGCCCTTCCTCCCGGCCGATCGCTTGGTTCGTGATCCGCTGCTTGACGGTGAGGATCATGTCGGGGTCGTCTGGCCACTTGGCCTGGCCTGCTTGCTCATACGCGGCAACGATGCGTCGTTTGGTGTCGACCTCGGCCTGCACCCGTGCCGGATCGTGGCGGGCGATGTGCCGAAGGTTTGCCTCGTCTGCCGGGGCTGGCGAGCTATCGCCAATGACGATCCGCTTCGCGCCTCCCCAGTAGATCGGGTCGGGATCGTGTTTATGGGGGCTCGCCGTCAAGACCAGGCGGATTTTGCCGTCTTCGTGGTACTTGTCCTCTGTCGCCCACCACTGACCTCCGCAGTCCCCCTGCTCGGCAGCACGCGCGGCCCGCTCGTCCTCGTCGAGGCGGTCGCGGAGGAACGCGACCAGGTCGGCGGTCACCGGCTTCCGCCGGTTTGCATGTCGGGCTGCGCGGGGTGGCCGAAGATGAGGCCGAGGTTGACCTTGAGGCCGGCCGCCGCCGCGGCGAGGGTGATGTCGAGGAGGGTGTACGGCGCGGGCTTCGCGTGTCGGCCGAGCTGCTTGAGAGCCCGGCCTGTGCTGGGGTATGGACGGTGGCTCATGTCTCATCCTCTCGCGGGTCCGCCCGCCCCGGGTAGCTCCTGGGGCGGGCGGGTTGGTCAGCTCTCGGTTTGCGGCTGGGGCTGGGGCTCGGGGGCGGGGGTGAGCCAGTAGCTGCTGCCGGGGCCGCGCTGCTCGACGCGCGGTTCGGGCTGCGGCTGGGGCTGCTGTCCGGTCCCGTTGGCGTAGGCCATGATGGCGGTCTCCCTGCTCTGTTGGGTGGTGGAGGGCCCGGGGCGGCCGGCTTGCTGGCAGGCGGTGCGGCCGCCCCGGGGCGAGGTCAGTTGGCCGTGCGGACGCGGGAGGCCTCGATGGTGGCGCCGGGGTACTGAGCCTGGGCGGCGGCCTCGACTCCGGACAGGAGCTGGTTGCCGCTGACCCCGGCGGGGCCGACGCCGTCGGCGCAGACGGTGACCTGCTCGCCGGACGTCGTACGGATGTCGACCTGGGCCTCGTAGCGCTGGGTGCTCATTTGGGTTCTCCTTGGTTGTTGTTGGTCGTTGACTGTGGCGTGGTCAGGCCGGCAGGAGGTTGTACAGCCGGGTGATCTCTCGGCGGGTCTTGCGGATCTCGTCGACGAGGCGGCGACGCTCGTCCGCGTCGAGTTGCTGGTCGATGGTCACGGTTCGGTGTCCTCTCAGGTCGGCGATCAGTGGGCGTGGGCGGGGCAGGGGCGGATACTGGCGGACCCGTATCCGGGGGTCGAGGTGACGGTGCACCAGCAGGTCTCGCACACGGCCCCGGGGATGGGCAGGGTGTCGGTGGCGTGGGCGACGCGCACGGGCCAGCCGCAGCAGGTGAGGTCGTCGTACTCGGCCCGGGTCAGGACGGTATCGGCGCTGAGGGTGTGGATAGCGGTCACGATGCGTTCTCCCATTCGAGGATGGTGGAGCGGTCGGGATCGGTGGGGTCAGGCTTGGGCCAGAACCCCGTCTGGGCAGCGGCCTCCGAGCGTTGTTGCTGTTGTTGTTGCTGGTCAGAGCCGCCAACAACGGCCGGGAGGGGCTGTCGAGAGGGGCAGGGGAGTGGGGGCAGATCGCGCCGGTAGATGCCGGTGCTGGAGCCGCGGCCGGGGACGCGGCAGGCGGTGGGGGTGATGCCGGCCTCGGCGAGGAGGGCCCGGACGGGGGCAGTGTCGGCGGGGGTTCCGGTCCACTCCTGGGCGATCTGGGCGAGGTGGATGCGGTCGTCCTTGCCCGGCTCGGTGCCGGGCATCAGCTCGTGGAGGAGGGTGAGGAACTCGGCGCTCTCATCGACCTCTTCGGGCTCGGTCGCTTCGGTCGCGTCCGGCTCGTCGGTTGTCTGCTTGGCGGTCGTGGGGGCGCCGGCCTTCCATGCAGCCCACGTCCATAGGGCGGCGGCGCCGGTGGGGATGAGTGGCTGGTGGTGGGCGGCGTCGAGAAGGCCCGGCGCGGCCTTCCAGAGGAGGTATCCCCCGCCGATCTTGATGCCGAGGTGGGTTCCTGCTGCCCATCGGCCGAGGCGCCGGGTGACCTCGGCCGATCCGCTGTACAGCCTGGTCGCGGCCCGGCGCTGGATGGTCATCGGCCGACGCTGGTCTGCTGGATGGTGGTGCCGGTCTGGTTGGCGGTGCTCTTGATCTGGCCGAGGAGGGATCCGACGATGCCGCTGCCGCCGTAGAGGCAGACGGTCATGACGACGGTGGCGATGACGGCTTTCTTGGCCTCGTCGCTGAGGCCGCCGGTCTTCGAGCGCCACTTCGTGATGAGGACGGCGGCGATGATGATGCCGATGATGAACGCTCCGCCCTGGGCGCCGGACACCTCGACGTTGGGGGCCTGTTCGGGGACGGCGAGCTGGTACTGGGCGGCGGTGTCGATGGCGGCGGCGAGCTGCTGCTTCATGGCGGGGCCTTTCAGCTGAACAGGTACGGGAGGAGGAGCAGAACGGCGATGGCGAGGCCGAGCCAGCGGAGCCAGGCTCCGAGGACGCGTTTGACGCTCTTGGGGGTGAGCATCAGGAGGAGCAGGACGGCGACGGGCCATGCCCAGGGGCCGAGGGCGTAGGGGGCGGCCATGTCAGCGGCCCTTCCTGGGGCCGAGGCCGTAGCTTCGGTTGAGCCACTTGTCGGTGCCGGCGTCGATCTTGTGGATCTCGCGTTCGCGGCGGGCGCGTTCACGCGGCGTGCGGCCGGTCGGGGTGCTGCTGGCGGTCTTGCCGCCGGTGAGCTTGGACATGAGGCCCATGGTCATCTCCAGGCGAGGAGGGCGAGTGTGAGGGCGCCGATGAGGGCGCAGGCGCCGGTGCGGCGCAGGGTGAGGCGGGCGTCGTCTCCCGCGGCGGCGTAGAGGCCGGCGTAGGCCAGTGCGGCGGGGACCGCCCAGAGCAGGGCGGCGGGCACGGGTCAGTCGCCGACGACGATGCGGCGAATCTCGGTCGCCTCGCGGCGGCTGAGGCCGAGCTGCAGCTGGAGCGTGCCGATGGTGACGGGCCGCGCCGAGCGCCCTTTGCGGGCCTCGCGGTCGAGGCGCCGGGCGGCGGCGATCAGCTGGGACCTGGTCATCGTGGCCGGGTCCGGGGTGACCACTGCAGTGACCGTCTCGCGTACCGCCTGACCGGCTGGCACGGTGGTCATCCTGTGGTCATGCAAGTGGTCACCGTAGTGGTCATCGTGCGGCACGGTGGTGACCGGCGGGGTGACCAGTCCGGCGGCCGCCAGCTGGGCGGTGAGTTCGTCGTCGGTGGCGCCGGGCATGAGGCTGCGGGCGTAGTCGGCGGCCCGGTCAGCATCGGTCGCCTCGGGCTCGACGACGGACAGCTCGTATGCGGCGTGCATGTCCGCCGTGACGCCTTCGACCCGGGCGAGTTCACGGGTGACGGCGGCGGTGGCGAGGCGGGCGTGGGCGGCGGAGAACCGGGCTTCGACCCACTGCTGTGAGCGGTCGTCGAGTTCGACGCTGAAGTGCTTCATCGCCATGGTCCACATGCCCTTGGCGAGGGCGGAGACGAGGGCGCCGATGATGCCGACGACGATCGCACCGTGGCCGCCGTGGAGGACGCCGTGGGCGCAGACGGCGGCCATGGCGATGATGAGGGCGAGGTGGCCGGCCTTGCGGGGGCCTGCGGCCTTGCGGCGGTCGTAGCGGGCGAGCCACTCCAGGGCCATGCAGCTGATCCACGCGAGGTCGAACACTCCGGCCGCGCCGTAGCCGACGACGGGGTGGACGGTGCGGGCGAGGAGGTCGCCGATGCTGGCGGTGGACCAGGCGATGCTGCCGGCGACGGTGAGGGCGGTCGCTCCGGTGACGGCGCTGCGGACGAGACGGTCCCAGTCGCGGGGCGGGATGGGCACGGCGGTGGTGTACCGCTCGGTGACCATCTCGGTGACGCCGTCGATGGTGTGCGGAACGGTGCGTTCCTGCTGTACCTGCCGGGCGCGCCGGAAGGTAGGGTGCGTGTTGGCCATGGGAGCGCTATCTCCTGTGGTCAGGGGTCCGGTCGGCGGTGATGTCCGCGGGTGTTCCAGCACTCGCGGTTGGAGCCGGCCGGGCCCTGTTGTCTTATGCGGTTGTTACGGGCCGGTGCTTCTTGATGGCCTTGTCGATGGCCTGCCAGGAGCGGCCGAGCTCTTTGGCGACTCTGTAGACGCTTCCGAGCTCCGCCACGCCGTCGTCCAAGGCCGCTGAGCGGCGCTGTGATGCGGCTACGACTTGGTGGCCGAGCTGTTCCAGCAACTCGTCCTCAACTCGCACCCGTTCGCGCCAGGGTGGCGTTTCCATCTCCTAGAGATTATCTAACCCGGGGTTAGATGGCAAGCGCTTCGTGACGAACCATCACGCCGCGCCGAGGACGGCCAGGTACTGCTCGATGCGCCAGGCGACGTCGTCGGGCCGCAGGACGGCGAGGCAGTTGTCGTTGCCGCACTGGGCGTCCTGGCCGTCCTGCTGGGAGAGCGACAGGAGTCCGCACCGCGGGCACGGCAGCTGCAGCGCGCGCCGGCGGGGGCGGACGGCGGCGAGGGTGTCGAGCGTGCGCCAGGCGTCGTGGATCTCGGCCGCGTACTCGTCGGCCCACAGCTGCAGTACGGACCAGGCGAGGACGTCGCGCCGGCGGAGGTAGGCGAGGAGGTCGTCGAGTCGGCCGGACGCGGGCTCGCCAAGGTCGCCTTCCTCGACGTGGATGCGGGCCCAGGCGGCGAGGGTGCCGACGAGGGGCACGATGCCGTCCTGGTCGCCGTAGGGGTCGTGGACGTCGCCGGGGCAGGCGGGTCCGAGGTAGGAGGCGACGTGCATGACGAGGGGCGCGGGCGGGGTGCGGGTGGCGCCGGAGACGCGGGCCCCTTGGCGGCCGGCGCCGGGCTGGACGGAGAGCTGGGCCCAGGCGGCGAGCAGGGGGATCTCGCGCAGTTCACGGGCGAGGCGGGCGCCGGTGGCGAAGTCGAGCATCAGGGTCTCCGGTGCGGTTCAGCGGGTGGGCTGGTAGTCGGCGAGGTCGCGGATCGCGTCGCGGATGGGGCGGGGCGGCGGGAGGGGTTCCCACTGGTCTGGGTCGAGCCCGTCGAGGAGGGCCTGGTCGTCCCAGCCGTCCCACTCGTCGTCGGGACAGGTCACGGCCGGGCGCCGTTGAGGGCCGCGCGGATTCGGTCTGCGGCGTTCTGGTAGCCGTCGGCCAGGCCGCCGTACGCCTCGGCGGTGTCCAGCTCGTCGGCGAGTGCCCGGACGGCGGCGATGCGGGCCTCGGCCTGCTCGGCGCGGGTCAGCTGGTCGTGGCCGAGGCGGGCGAGGTCGTTGGCCCAGCGTTCGGTGGCGGCTTCGTAGGCCTCGTGGCTGGTGCGGGTGTCGTTGGCGCGGCGGCGGGCGGACAGCCAGGCGGCGCGGTAACGGTCGGCGCGGCGGCCGTGCCGGCGCCACTGGCTCAGCTCCTTCTCGGCCGCGGCCAGGTGCTGCTGGAGCTGCCGATAGTGGGCTCCGGAGGGGGCGTTGCGGAGGGCGGCGCCGGTTCCGCCGAGGCTGGCGCGGAGCTGCCGTATGCCGGCGCGAAGGGCGGCGTGCTCGTCGGGGGTGAGCGGGCGGTTGGCGGTGTGGCCGATGAGGTGGTCGAGCTGGGCGGCGGTGGGGGTCATCGGGCGGCCTTCCTCTTGGCTCGGGCGAGGGCTCGGCGGGTGGCGCGGTTGGGACGAGGGGCGGGCGCGTCGTCGGGGACGACCACCTCGGTGCGGGCGGCGGTGGTTTCCCAGGTGGGGCCGGGGCGGGGCGTGTGCTCGGTGGTCACTGGCGCTCCAGTTGGGCGATCAGCTCCGCGAACTGGTCGGCGGCGGTGAACTGGCCTTCGAGGTCGGCGAGTACGTCGGTTTCGTGGGCTGCGGTGGTCCATTCGCGGTTGATGCGGTTGGCCCAGCAGATGGCGACGATGGCGGCGGGTCCGCAGGTGGCGAGGGTGATCCAGGTGGTCATGTGCGTCTCCGGGGGTGGAGGGCGTAGAGGGTGGCGGTGAGGCCGGCGCCGAGGAGGGCGCCGGCCAGGACCAGCCAGGGGCTGACGGTCACGCTTGGTCGCTGAGGAGCTGGTAGAGCGCGTCGCGGATCTGGTCGACGTCGCTGGTGTCGTCAACCGGCAGCGGCCCGTCCAGTTCGGCCATGCGTTCGGCGAGTTCAATGACCGTGTCGCTCATCGCGCAGGCCGCGGCGTTGGCCCAGGCGCCTCGGATGATCGGGGGGAGATCGGCCCACTTGGGCATCGGGTTGCCCTGGAAGTTCCGGTTGTTGGTGACGGCGCCGTATGCCTCGTAGGCGCGTTCGGGGGTGGTCTTGCGGTTCGGCATGGTGTGCTCCTCAGGGTGGGGGCCTGCCGCCGGGTGACGGCAGGCCGGGGCGGGTCAGGCGTCGGGGGTGAGGTTCTCGCCGCACTCGGCGCACTTCGAGTGGGCGCCGAGGAGGCCGCCCATGGCGTCGTGAAGGTGGATGAGGTGGACGTCGCCGCCGCAGCCGGCGTGCTCGACGTTGTCGGCGCGGTAGGTGTGCTCGGGCCCGCCGCCCCAGTCCTCGGTGTGGATGAGAGTCCACTGGATCTGGTCGACGTCGATCTTGCTCATGGCGGTCTCCTTGGTTGGGGCCGCCCGCGGGTTGCGGGCGGCGTCGGGCGTCAAGGGGGTGTCAGAGGCCGATCGCGGCGTACGCGGCCCGGTGGGCGGCTCGCGTAGGTGTGTCGTCGAGGTGGGCGCCGTTGAGGCAGTGCGGGTAGCCGCAACCGGGTCGGACGGTGCCGCGTGGGTCGTGGCCGTGGTGGCGTCGGTAGGCGATGGTGACGACGGGCCATTTGTGGCCGTTGTGTTTCAGGAGCGGCCAGCCGCCGTTGGTCGGGCCGGTCCAGCGGAGGTGTCCGCCGTCGACCTGTTCGATGAGTGCGTCGAACTTGGCTTCGACGGTGGGGTAGCGGGTCCAGCGGCTCGGGGTGTCGGTCACCGGTCGCCCCCGGCGGCGATGATCGCGTCGAGGATCTGCGTGCGGCTGCAGCCGATCATCTGGCCGTCGTTGGCGGTCGGCAGCGCGGCCACCCGGGCGTGGGCGTTGGCCAGGATCTCGATGGCGTGGTCGTCGAGCATGCGCTCCAAGCGGGCGCGGGCGTCGGCGTACTCGGGGCTGTAGAGGTCCTCGCCGTGGAGGAGTTCGGCGAGGAGGTCGTCTCGGGCGGTGGTGGTCATGGAGGTTCCTCTCTCAGGCGCAGATGACGCAGCGGTGGTCGGCGGACTCGTTGTCGTGGCAGCGGTCCACGCAGGACCGGCAGTAGTCGCTGTGGGCGTGGCGGGCGTGCCCGTCGTGCCGGGTGTCGTCGGGGTCGAACTGGCGGCCGCAGCGGGCGCAGGTGCCGCAGCAGATGCCCATGCAGGTGTCGGGGTCGTGGTCGGTGGGCTGGTCCATGGCGGGTCTCCGTGGTGGGTGTGTGTGGCGGGCTGGCGGGTGCCGGCCGCCCGGGGGGTGGGTCAGGCGGCGGGCAGAGTGGCCTGGGAGAGACGCAGGGCCGCGGCTTCGCAGTACCGTTCGTCGGCCTCGATGCCGATGGCGCGGCGGCCAGCTTGACGGGCGGCGTCGAGCGTGCTCCCGCTGCCGGCGAACAGGTCGAGGACCGTGCCGCCCGCAGGGCATCCGTAGCGGATCAGCGGATCGAGGACGCCTATGGGCTTCTCGGTCGGGTGAAGCGCCTTGCCGTGCATGTTGGCGGCGCGGACCACGGACCGGATGAGGCGGGTGCCGTCATCCACGTAGAGCGCGGAACCGATGCTGCCGGTGTGGGTCGGCTGCGCAGTCCGCAGGGCTGTCTTGGCTGGGCCGCGAATCCCTTCGGTGGGTGTGTCGTGGTGGATGTCGTGCCACGGGCCGCGGTACCAGTGCAGGGCGAACTCGTGGACTCGGCGGAACCGGTCGGTGGCAAAGCCGGTTCCGTTGGGCTTCTCCCAGATGACGTCTTGGCTGAGCTTCCAGCCGGCGGTGTCGAAGTCGGCTCGCTGGTCGAGGAACATGCGCATGCTGCCGAAGCACCACATCGACCGGGCGGCACCGGCGACGAGGGTGGGCCATCCATCGGGCCACCGGTCCCATTCGAGGGAGGTCTCGCCGTAGGGCGGGTCGGTGACGATGAGGTCGGCCTGCAGTCCGAGGGCGGGGAGGATGTCGCGGTTGTCGCCGTGGTAGATGGTGACTTGGTCGTCTTGGTAGTAGGGCTGGGGCACGGTGCTCCTCGGGGCACTGACGCCCGTTCGGGCGTCGGTTGGGCTGGTGGTCCGGTGCGGTGCTGTTCGGCCGTCAGGCGGGCGTCTGCGGGTCGCTGGGGGTGGGCTGGGGCTGGGGACTCATCGGGTGGTCTCCTCAGGCGGCGGGTCGGGTGGAGCGGTGTCCGCGAAGTTGGGCGTTGCTGGGGGAACGGCGCCGGGGCGGGGCACCGGCCTGGGCGCGATAGGTGTCGTCCTCGCCGCCCCACACGTCGTGCTCCTGGAGGTCCCGGCCGAGGTCGCGGCACGCAAGTCGCACCGGGCACCCGCCGCACACCAGCCGCGCCTCAAGGACGCGCCGACGCCGAGCCGGGCCCCGCTCGCCGTCGGACGGGCCGAACAGCTCCGGCCGGTCCTGGCACGGCACACGGCCGTCCACATCGAGCCCGCGCGTCACCTCGGCACCTCGACGGTGTTGGTCGCCATCGCGAGCAGGCGGGCGAACTGCTGGCCGGACATGGTGACGTAGCCGTCGGCGGCGGATGCCTTGCCGCGGCGCTTGTGCCAGACGACGCCAAGCCAGGCGCCGTCGTGGACGCGCTCGACCTCGGCCTCGGCGATCCACTCGGCGAGTTCGAGGCGGCGGGTGTTCTTCGCCTCAATGACGACGCCGCGAATGCCGGCGATGTCGCCGCGGTCCTGGGCGGAGCCGGCGAGGCGTCGCTCGGCGGCCGGCCACGCGGTGGAGCGGAGGAAGGTGACGATGGCCCGCTCCCAGGCGGACCCCTTGTCCTTGTTGGCGCTCAAAGCAATGTCTCCTGGATCGGTTTGGCCGGGCGGCCGGGGCAGTGGTGGGCGGCGACGACGGTGTGGGTGCAGCGGCCGGAGGTGATGTGCCACTGGTGGCGGTCGAGGAGCCTGGGCGGCAGGTGCGGGCGGATCGAGAGGCAGTAGGTCCAGCGGCCTGTCAGCCGGGCGGCGATCTCCTCGGCGGGACTGATCGGCTTCGGGTCGGCACGGACGTCGATGGCTCCGATGCGGCCGACGAGAGCCCGGATCACCTGCCGGCCGCAGGTGCGGCACCGCTGGACCGTGGCTCGATCGGTGGTCGAGTTGCGGTCGGCGAGCCACGCGGGGATCTGGCGGCCGGTCACGACAGTGCCGTTGCCAGTGCCATCAACGGCACTGATCGTTTCCGCAGGTCAGGCGGTCTTTTGGCTTGGTGGAGTGCCATCAGTGCCCTACTGCCGGGGTTAACCCTTCTGCGCGTGCGCGTATGCGCGTATGACTCGCAGTGTGGGAAATCAATGGCACTGATGGCACTTACGCGCTCTGAGCTGCCGAAATTGGCATTTTTCAACGGCACTTTTGGGGCACTGCCAACGGCACTGACGGCACTGGTAACGGCACTGACCATGGTCACTGCCCTCCCGAGCCGAGGGCGATTCCGATGTAGAAGTAGCGGCCGTTGGACGGCTTGCGGTGCACCCCTCGGGCCTTGAGTTCCCGGCCGAGCATGCGGGCGTCGAGGGGGGTCTCGCCCTCGGTCTGGCACCACGTCTCGTACAGGGCCCGCAGGGTGCCGGCCTCGACGCGACTGGCGGGATTGAGGGTGCAGCGTTCCTCGATGAAGCGGCCGATGTGGTCTTCCTCGGCCGCGTAGGCTGCGGTGGCGGCCTTGACGGAGGCAGGCTCGGCGAGGCCTTTGGCGAAGTACTGGACGGCCCCATCGATGATCCAGGCGAGGATGCCGGCTCCTTCCTCCTCGACGAGGAGGCGCGCCAGGTTGGTGATCTTCTTTTCTTCGGGGACGACCTGCGTGAACGGGACGAGTCGCAGTCGGCGCCAGAAGCTGTTGCCGCCGCCCTTCACTCGGGGCTGGTGGTTGGCCATCAGCCACAGGTGGTGGGTGGGCTGGAAGGTGAAGAAACCTCGGTGCATGTACCGGGCGGTGATGGGGTCGCCACCAGTCAGTTCCTTCATCTTTGCCTCGTCGAATCGGGCGTCCTGGTTGACCTCGGAGGCGACGACGAGCCGCAGGCCTTGGAGCCGGGCGAGTTCTTCGGAATGTTCCTGTCGGCCAACCATGAGGAAGCCGGCGGGCGCTGGCGCCGCGTAGTCGCCGAGGAGTTGCTGGAGAACGTCCATCAGCACTGACTTGCCGTTCTGTCCGGCGCCGAAGAGGAACGGCAGGACGTGGGTGCCGGTGTCGGCGGAGGCGGAGTAGCCGCAGAGGCGCTGGAGGAAGCCGGCGAGTTCGGTGTCGTGGTTGAACGAGTCGGCGAGGAAGGCGTTCCAGCGCGGTGTGGGCATGTTGCGGTTGGGGGTGACGGTGGTGGCGCGGCTGTGGAGTGCGGCCGGGTCGGCGGGGTGCAACTGGCCGGTGGCGAGGTCGACGATGCCGCCAGGGGTGTTGAGGTGGCGGGGGGCCGCGTCGAGGCGGGTGGCGGAGATGGCGATGCGCTGGTCGGATTGGGCGAGTCCGAGGAGGGCGAAGACGGCGCCCTTGGAGAGGGATTTGGTGCGGTGGCGGCGGGCCGCTTTCAGCAGGTCTTCGTCGGCTCGGAACTCGTCGGGGTCGAGGTTGCGGATCATCTGGCGGGCGAGTTCGACGGTGACGCCGAGGTCGTCCCAGGTCCACCGGTAGGTGTCCCAGCGCATCCACATGCCACGTTCGGGCACGTAGCGGAGGTTGGCGTGGTGGCGGTCGGCAAAGAGGACGGCGTTGCCGTCGTCGGTGAATGACTCGGGCCACGTGGCAGCAGGTTGGGGCTTCGGTTCGGTGATCTGCAGGGCGGCGGTGCCGTCGACAGGGGGCGTCGGTGTGGCGGCCGGGGCGGGAACGGCGGTGAGGTGGCGAACTGGTTCGGCACTGCGGCTGCCGAACCCGCGGCGCCGGAGTTCCCGGGCGGCGGCGGAGTGGTCGCCGCGGTGTTCGAGGAGGGCGTACGCGCCGAACTTGGTGTACGGGGTCTCGGGCTGGAACTCGCTGCTGGAGGTGAAGACGTAGAGGCGGTCGCGCGTCGGGTCGTGGCCGGTGGTGGCGGAGACGCCGAGGTGCTTGCCGGGGCGCCGCCAGTAGGAGGTGTGGCCGCGAGTGAAGGCGTGGGTCCAGCCGTGCGGGGTGAGGATGTCGGCCCACGCGGTGCGGGCCTCGAAGTCGTCGCCGGGCGAGACTCCGCTGTCGTCGTACTGACGGGCCGGACGCTGGGCGGGGACTGGCGCCGGTTCGGCGGCGGGTGTCTGGTCGAGCATGCGGGCGATGACGAAGAGAGCGTCGCGGTGGCCGGCGTCGATGGTGGCGATGGTGGCTGGTCCGCCGGCGAGCATGGCCCATGGCAGGCCGGTGGGGTGTGCGGTGCCGTGCGAGGGAGCGACGACGCTCTGGCCGCCTTCGCCGCGGGTCTCGATCTGGATGGTCTTGTCAGTGGTGCGGGCGAGCTTGGTGTTGCCGAGCACGGGTCCGTCGGCAACGCGGTAGATCAGGTGGTAGCCGCCGGACGGGGTGCGCTCGCAGTAGCCCGCCTTGATGTCGTCCCACACGCCACCGAGGCCGGATGCTTCGGCGATCTCGTCGAACTGCTGGTGCAGTCCCTCCTCCACGGCGCGGCCCTCGAACTCCAGCATCTCCAGGCCGCCGGACACGGCGCCCATGACGACGCCGATGCCCGGGTGCCCGTCGGCGAACCAGGCGCGGAGCTGGTCTTCGCTGGCGCGGACGGACTGCGACGCCTTCCAGTCGCCGAGGGGGCGCTTCGTGCCGTCGAGCGCCACGCGGACGACGCTGGCGCCGGCGGCGTGCCAGGCGAGCGCTGCTTGGAGCGTGTCCGGCGGTGGCGTGGTGCTCAATGCGGTCTCCTCGGTCGGCGGGGCTGGTGCTGTTGCTGGCGCCCGCCCCGGCGTTGCACGCGGGGCGCCGGCTGGATCCGGTCGGGCTGGTGGTGCCGCCCGACGCCGCGTGGTGGCCAGCGGCGGCGGGCGGGTCCGCGGGGTAGATCAGAACGGCGGCGTCTGCGGGGGCTCGGCGGCCTGCTGGCCCTGCAGTTGGGCGAGCAGAGCGGCCGTGGCAGGGTTGGCCTGCGCGGCGGCGATCTGCTCGGCAGTGAGGCCAGGGATGGGCGTGGGCACGGGCGGCGGGGTGGACGTCTGGGCGGCGATGCCGGCCCACTGCTCGGGGGTGAATCCGCCTGTGGCCGGGGCCGAGTACGGGTCCGGGGTGTGCAATTCAGCGGAGACGGCCGGGGAGTATTCGGCGCGGTATTGCTTCGGCGGGGAGAAGCCGCGCTGCTTGGCCTCACCGTCGTGCGTGTACGTGACGGACAGGTGGCCGCCGACCTCCAGGCCGCGGGCGCCGGATGCCTTCACCGCGTCCTGGACGGCCTGCTTCATCTGGCCCTTGACGAACAGGCGGCGTCGGCCGTCGTCGTCGGGGATGGCCGGGTCGCGGCGATCGGTCTGGACGGTGACGACGAGCTGCATCATCGGGTTGCCGTCGCTCCAGAACTTCGGCTCGCCGGTCTGGATGTCGCGCTGCTGCTGCACGGAGGGCGGCTCGGTGATGCGGCCGCCGACAGTGACGCCGCGGGCGCCGAACTTGGCGGTGGGCGAGCCACCACCTCCCATGAGGAAGTCGTCGGCGCTGGGGGTGCTCATGCGGTTGCTCTCCTTGCTGGTTGCGTTCCCGCCCTGTTCGGGGCGGCAGTTCTCGGGGCCGCACAGGCATCCGGTGACGAGGCAGCGGTGACGCCACTGGCTCGGCAGCAAGTGCCGGCTTCCCTTGAGGAAGGCCGGGTGGCCGCAGTTGCGGCACCTCGGCTGCTGGTGGTCAGTCACGGCAGCAGCCCCTCGTAGCCGGTGCGGCCGGACTGGATGCCGGGGCAGCCCTTCGACAGGTCCGTCGAGCCGGGCAGAAGCCAGTCGCAGAAACGGCACTTGGCGTCGTCGGCGATTGGCATGTGCTGCCAGGCGGCCGGGTTGGCCTCGACATCGAGGTCGAGGAGGCGCTGGCGGATCCGGTCGAGCCTGTCGAGGGCGTCGAGGGCGGCCTTCCGGTCGTAGGGCTCGGACCACACGTGGATGATCAGCTCGTGGTAGCGGGCCACGAAGACGATCGCGACGCGCTTCGGGGTCTCGCCGGCGTTCTCCTGACCGAGGCCGTAGAGGTGGGCCTGGACCCGGTACTGCGGGCCGGGGCCGTGGCGCTTGTACTTCTCCAGCGAGGACTTCCCGACGAGCTTCCAGTCGTAGTTGGTGCAGGTCGTGCGGTCGTACAGGTCGCTCGAGCCACGGATGCGGGCCGTCTCGATCGGACTGTCCCGGACAGTGACCTTCTCCTCGATCTTGTAGCGGCCGGCCGTGTTCCGGGCCGTGAACTGCTCTTCCATCCAGGAGTGGAAGCCGGTGCCGATGACCGGGGCGATCGGCTCGCGGTCGACAGCTACAGTCGGCCACGCGAGGATCTTGTAGCTGAGCTTGCGTTCGCACGGCTCGCCGATTTCGGACGGCCCGATCGCGGTCTGCAGCGACCGCGGCGAGTGGTTCGCGGCGTTGACGATGAACTGCCCGATCAGCTCGGCGATCTGGCGGCTCTGCTCGTCGTTGCCGGTGGCGATCACGCCGCCGCCTTCGCGCCGGCGTTGATGGCGGCCAACGTCTTCTCGTCGTAGCCGAGCGCCTTGTCGAGCTGGTCGAGGGCGCTGTCGCGGTCCTTGCGCAGCAGTTCGTTCTCGCGGCGCAGGCGGCCGTTGTCGGCGACGGCCTGGGCGTGTCCGTCGCGGATGCCACGACGGAACTCGTCGAGCGCCTGCTCGGCCTTCTGTGCGCGGCTGGCCTCGACGCGGAGCATCGACTCCAGGTGGACGATGTGCTCGCGGTCGCGGCAGCGCTCGACCTGCAGGAGACGGATCGCGGCGGCCTGGTCGGGCGCCTCGGGGCTGCGGCGGAACAGGGAGGTGATACGCATCAGGACTCCTCGGTGGCAGTGCGCTGGCGGGGAAAGCGGGCGAGGTGGCGACGCAAGGCCTGCTCGGCGGTGGGCGCCTTGAAGGTGTGCCAGCCGGGGCCGGGCATCCAGCCCTTGATGTGATCGCGGCGCGGCAGCCCGCACTCCGCGCAGCGGGTCTGGTCGGCGATCACTCGGCGCCCTTGGGGGTGGCGTGGTGCAGCGAGGCGACGATCAGCCGCGCGGCGTCCTGCGCGGTGGCGGCGGGGGTGACGCTCTGGCCGATGACGGCCTCGTACAGGCCGTCGTGCTCGGCGACGACGCCGGCGAGCCGGTTGTCGGCGGACCGGAAGATTGTCCAGTAGCTGCCGGCCGGGGTCTGCCCTTGCGACACCCACAGACGGGTGTCCTCGATGATGACCTCGGTGACGCCGAGGACGGCGGTGATGTCGGAGACGACGGTAGGCTGGCTCATGGCCCGCCTCCTTCCGTGCGTTGGTGTTGATCGGTGGGCCAGGGCCGCCCTGGTGTAGGAGCCGTGGGGCGGCCCGACCCGTTTGAGGGGTCAGGCGGCGGCGCGTCCGGGCGTCGCACTGGGGCACGACGGCTTTCGGACAGATCCGGCGAAGATCGCGCGGAGCCGGGCGATCTGCACCGCGTCCGGCGGCTGGTCGGCCTGGGCGTCTCGCTCGACGAGCGCGATGCCGGCGGGGCCGAGGATGCGTTCACGCTGTTCGCGGGTCATGCGGCGATGCCGACGAGGTCGTCGAGCGGGGTGGAGTAGGTCCGGGCCATGAGTGCGGCCGACGTGAGCGTCGGCTGTCGGCGGCCGGCCAGGATGCGGGACACGGCGCTCTGGGTGAGCCCGGTGCGGCGTGCGATGGCGTATCCGCTGGTGTCGCCCATGCGGGCGGCGGCCTCGACGAAGCGCTCAGTGTCGAACCGGTACGTGGTGCTGGACACGTGGTGTCACCTCCCGGTATGTCAGGGGTACTGCTTGCTTGCTGGCAAGTACATTACGCCCTTACGTGCTTGCTAGCAAGCACGTAAGGGCGTGAGTTTGCGCAGATCACCAATCGAACGTATGTCCAGCAGTGCAGATGGTTGGCGGGAACCTGACCGAAAACGGCTGACCAGCTAAATTGCCACCTGGCAAGCATGCGACGGCGTGCCAGCAAGCACGCTAACCTCCGTAGCATGGACGCCAACAACCCGCCGCCGCGCCGCCCCGGCGTGCGCGCCACCAGCGATCTGCATCGCTTCGCTGCCTATGTGCGAGCCGCGGCACTCCGTGCCGGTTACGACGTCGTCTCGCCCCGCGGTGGTGGCAAAACTGAACTCGCGCGTGACTCCGGAATCAGCCTGACGACCATCAGCCGGGTGCTGGCCGGCACCCGAGCGCTCGACCCTGCCAGCTACGAAGGCCTAGCCCGCGCACTGCGCGTGCCCCTCCGAGAGCTGATGGTTGAAGGTGGAATCGTTCCATCCGAATCTCTGCCCGGATGGCCGGATAACGCTGTACGATCACGACCCATCACCCCCGACGAAGCCGCCGACGAGCTCGGCATCACCGACCCGGTAAACCGGCAAATGTTCCTCGCCATGGTTGACCGGTTGAGGCGCGACAGGGCAGCGGAGCGCGATGGCGGCAACGGGGGTACAGCGGCTGAGGCGTAGGGGTGTGGTGGACGTGCAGGTCAGTCAGATGGCAGCGTCGGTCGGTGCGGCGACCGGGCTCGTTGCCATGGGGGCGGGTAGCGTAACTGGCCAGGCAGGGGCGGCTATATCCGGGTCAGCTCTTCTCATCGTGTCCTCCATGGCGATCTGCGTGCAGGTCGTTCTCCGCGCTCTACGTGACACCGCCGTAGAGCGCGCCGCGCTTGCCGAAGAGCGGGATCTCGCCATTGCTGCTCAGGCCGTTGTTGCGTCTGAGCGCGAACGCATGCGCTCCGAACTGACCCGCGGCCGACGGGCCGCGCAGGACATGCTGGAGCGTGAGCGTCGAGCCCTTTACCAGGCTCTTGAAGAGGAGCGGTTCTCCATCCAGAAGCGAGCCATCGCGGTGGCCCTCAAGATGGAGGCCTCCGGCATGCTTAACCAACCCCCCGTGCCGCAGGCTGGCACGGTGCTCCGCCTGCCTGTGCGCCAGCCGATGGATGACGCGGCGCTCGCAGCGTCCGACGACTAGGCAGCGGCTCCCTTCGGGCCGAGCGTCATCACGATCCGGCCCGGCCGCAGGGTGTTGTCTCCCCTGTGGGCTGCCCTGTTCAGCGTAATCGTCGCGGTCTCCCGCAGCACCGACCTCTGCTGCTCCAATGTCAGCGCCTCCCACCGCTGCTCCAATGTCATCGTCTCCTCCCGCGCCTCGGCGTCGTCACGGCCCATCAGGCGGACGAGCAGCGGCGAGGCAACGGTGAACGCCTCTGCGGCGGCCCGAGCCTCGGCCAGCCGGGGCAGCAGCCCCGCCTCGACCGCGATCAGGCCCGCGACGCTCAAGTCGCCGGCCTTGGCCGCTGCGCGGGCCGTGCCCAGCTCGGCCGCCAACTCCGCGACCAGCGCGATCGCGTCCTCAGCGTCGGCCTCACGCGCTGGGTCGAGGAATGCCGCCGCGGCCTCGGGCGACCCGAGCCAGTGCAGCAGTCGATGCTCGACGTAAGCCTGCATTACCTCGGCCTTGATGCCGACACAGAACTTGAGGCGGCAGCCGTACTTAAGCCCTTCCGGGCTGTCCACGGCCCGCAAAGGGCCGCTGCAGACGCCACAGCGGGCGATCCCAACGAGCAGGTGGACGACGCTGTTGTCGAGCCACCGCGACCGATCCGAGGCGGTCAGGATTGCGACGGCCTGCCGCCAAACGAGATTCGTGATGATCGGATCCCAGGTGGCCTTGCCCACGATCTCACCCTGGAACACCCTGAGGCCGGCGTAGGTGGGCCGCTGCAGGATCGCGAGGATGCCGCCGTCGCGCCACTGGACGCCGGTCGATGTGAGGATGCCGTCGGCGTTGAGGCGGCGGGCGATGCTGTAAGGGGAGGCGCCGGCAACAAACTCGGCGAAGATCCTCTGGACGATCGGCGCCCACTTGGGGTCCGGGACCTGCTCGACGAGGTCGCCGGTCTCGGGGTCGTAGCGGCGGGTGTACCCCACTGGGGTGCGACCATGCGGGGTGCCCGCCTCAGCGTTAAGTCGGGCCGTCCGCAGGTTCCGGTCGCGGATGACGTCGACCTCGTCCTCGCTGGCGACGGCATCCTGTGCGGTCCTCTTACGGTCCTGCCGCCGACGCATGTCGTACACGTCGCCGCCGTAGGCCCACAGCACGCCGGCCTCCATGCAGAGTCGGCGGATCCGGATGTACACCTCGAGATCACGCTGGAGCCGCGAGGACTCCCATGTGACGATCACGTCGGCCTCGCCCTGGTGGACGCGTTCGACCATGGCCTCGAAGTTCTCGCGGACCTTCCGCGCGTATCGCGAGGCCGAGCGGTTGGTGTCCACGAACTCGCCGACAACCTCCCACCCGCGGCCGTCGCACTCGCGACGGTTCTCGATCATCTGGCTCTTGACGCTCTTGCCGCCGCGAGAGTTGCGAGCGTAGAGAAACGCCTTCAGAGGGCGGGCCGAGACATCGTCGGGATGCATTTCCCCAGGTTAGCCCCATAGCGTGTGCTGGTACATGTCTCCACCTGCATGTGGTGGACGTTGCTGCTGTTGTGCCGGACGAACCTGGCGCGCCCGGCGTGGCCCTGGCCGGCGAGCCAGGCGGCCGTCACGGTCAGCAGGAGGACGTACGCCGTGGTGAGCGGCAGGCGGCCCGCGACTCTCAGCGCCGGGTGCCGGGAGGCGGTGGGGCCGGTCGGTGTCCTCGTCCCGAGGCGGTCGCTCATCGTGCCTGCTGCCCTTGCTCTGCGGTTCCCGGTACCGGCACGCCCGGTGCGTGGCCGACGAGGTCGTGACCGGGCGGGTCAGCGGCCGGGATGGTCAGGTCGCCAGCGTACGTCAGCGAAGGGGGATCGCCGGGGCCGCCGTCAAGGGGCAGGAGAGGCCCGGATCACCCGTACGGGTCGCCGCGGCGGCGGGTCGCGCCGGGGCCGGGCCAGGGTGAGGAGAAGGAGCGTCGAGGAGGCGTCGATGGCCGGCAGCACCGCCCCGGGCCCGGAGGCGCACCCGCGGCCCTGGTGGTCGCGCACCGCCCGTGCGGTGTGGGCCTACGTCCGGCGCGCCCCCGGCACCTACACCTGGCTGGCGATCCTGTTCGTGACCACCCAGGTGATCCGGCACGTCGACCAGGCGACCGCCGACCGCATCCTGGAACGGCGCTCGACCAACCTCCACCACCTGCAGGTCTCGCCGGTCCGCGTCCTCGTGACCAGCGCGCTGTGGATCGCCGGCGGCGGCTGGCCGACCTACTTCCTCCTCTACAACCTCCTCCACGTGCCCGCCGAGCGCTGGCTGGGCACCCTGCGCTGGATCTCGGTGGCGATGCTCGCGCACGTCGGCGCGACCTACCTCAGCGAGGGCGTGCTCGGCTGGGCGATCCACCGCGGGCTGGCCTCGCCGAGGGCCGTCTACACCCTGGACTACGGCGTCAGCTACGCGCTCGCCGGAGTCGCCGCCGTGCTCACCTACCTGATCGTGCGGCCCTGGCGGTACCTCTACGCGGCCGGGGTGCTGGTCGTCTACGGCCTGGGCGTCCAGCAGAGCCGGGACTACACGAGCATCGGCCACTTCAGTGCGGCGCTGATCGGGTTCGCCTGCTACCCGGTGACCCGGGACCGCCCGGGTTCCTTCGACCCGGTCGCCTTCGTGCGGACGGGCCGGCGCCGGGTGCGCGGGCGGTGACCGGCGGGGAACGGCCGGACCGGGCGGATGAGCGGGGCCGGCCGGGTCGGCTGGATCGGCGGGGTCGGCCGGGCCGTCGGCGGGATCGGCTGGATCAGTCCTGCCCCCGCGCCGTACAGCGCTTGCCGTAGCTGCTGGTCCGGGGCGCCGGAGACGCCGAACAGGGTGCGCCGTGAGTCGAGCGAGGGCCGTTCGGTGCCGGTCCGCGGAATTCGGTGAATGCCAACTGTTCGAAACCGTAAGGGCATTAACGAGTTCTTACCATCCTGGGCCTTCCCCCCGGGCGAAGCGGGCCACCAGGCTGTGCCCCTGTTCCGCCGAGTCCGCGCGACCGCGCCGACCGGCCGCAGGGGAGGACCGCAACCGTGCCCACCAGGCAACGACGACGGCTGCTGCTGAGCGCCGTCACGCTCACCGCTTTCGGATTGACCACCACCCAGGCGCTCGCCGCGCCGCCCGCACCCCCGGAGCCGCAGCCCTGGCAGGTGCGGCACCAGGCGGACATCGGGAACAAGCACGCCCAGAAGGTCCGGAACGCCGCCGGCGCGACGACCGCCGCCCCGAGCCTCAGCCCGCGGGCCGAGACGGAGGCCGGGGACGGCGGCGGCGAGGTGGAGAACGCCGCCGAGGGCACCGCGCAGTACACCGAGGCGCGCACCGCCCCCGGCGTGGTCGCGCCGGGCGCCTACAGCGCGGCCTGGGCGCAGCTGCAGTCCATGCCCCGGACCAGCGGCAGCTGGGGCCACGTCACGGACAAGCCGTACAACTCCGACGACCCGCGCTACCGCGACGTCAACTCCAACTCCAGCGGCGGCGCCGGCCTGGTGACGGGCCGGATCACCGGCGTCGCGGCCGACAACGACGGCTACGTCTACGCGGGCGGCGCCAACGGCGGGGTCTTCCGCTCGCGCACCGGCGGCGGGCACTGGGATCCGATCGCCGACAAACTGCCCACCCTGTCCACCGGCACCCTGAACCTCGACGAGGGCGGCCGGCTCTGGTACGCCACCGGCGAGTCCAACACCGGCGCCACCTCCTACGTCGGCACCGGCGTGTACGTGCTCGCCGACCCCAAGCACGGCGAGTTCCAGCCCCGGAACCGGGTCGGCGGAGCCGAACTGGAATCGACGATCATCCACGCGCTTCGCTTCGGCGGCGGCAAGGTGTGGGCAGCCACCAGCCGTGGCGTGTGGAGCCACTCCACGACGGACCTCTCGGGCCCGTGGGCGCTGGAGTTCGCGCCCAACCCGGAGTACCTCCCCGGGGGCTCGAAGGCAGCCGATCCGGCCGCGCCGTACAAGAACATCGCCAACGACATCGCGATCGACCCCAAGGACCCGTCCAAGGTCGTCCTCGCGGTCGGCTGGCGCGGCGGCGACACCTACAACGGCTTCTACAGCAAGGCCGCGGACGGCACCTGGCAGCGCGTCGGCTCGCTCGGCGACCTGCCGAGCGACGCCTCGGACGTCGGCAACGTGACCTTCGCCCGCTCGGCGGACGGTTCGCGCTACTACGCGATCGACCAGTCCCCGAAGGTCATGGCGACCGACCCGGACACCGGACTCAAGGGCATCTACGTCTCCAAGACCGGCTCGCCGTTCGGCCCGTGGACGCTGGTCGCCGACAAGGACAAGCTGAAGAACTCCGGCTCCGCCCTCCAGGACGCCGGCTACCAGCCCGGCATCCAGGCCTGGTACAACCAGTTCCTCCAGGTCGACCCGGCCGACCCGGACCACGTCTACGCGGGCCTCGAAGAGGTCTTCGAGACCACCGACGGCGGCGCCAAGTGGGCCACCGTCGGGCCGTACTGGAACAACGGCTTCCCGTGCTGGAGCATCGACCCGGCCAGGCAGACCGGCGACTGCTCGCAGACCACCCACTCCGACCAGCACGCCGTCGCCTTCGGCAGCTACCAGGGCAAGGCCACCGTCTACGTCGGCAACGACGGCGGCATCTACCGGCGCCCGGACAACGGTCAGTTGGACGCCTACGGCCACGCCAAGGACTGGACGCCGCTCAACGACGGCACCATCGACACCCTGCAGTACTACTCCGTGGGCATCGGCAAGGACCCGGCGGACCGCTCTGGCCGGGGCGTGATCGTCAGCGGCGGCCTGCAGGACAACGGCCAGTCCATCCTGCGCGCCCACGACAAGGTGATGGGCTCGAACTTCGGCGGCGACGGCGCCGACACCCTCATGGACCCGGCCAACGGCTGCAACCTCGCCGAGGAGTACGTCTACCTCGACATGTGGGTCACCCAGAACTGCGCCGTCAACAACGGCAGCTGGACGAAGGACCCGAGCAAGGCCACCTCGTACGAGGTCGCCCCGCCGGACAAGGACCTCGGTGGCGCCGGGGCCCGCTTCATCGCGCCGATCACCAGCGACCCCAAGGACGGCAACACCTGGATCGCCGGCGGCCGGCACGTCTGGGTCCAGCACAAGGGCTACGCGATCCGCAGCGGCAGCGAGTGGACCTCCGCCTACGACCTCGGTGCCGGCCACGTCGCCACGGCGGTGGCGACGGTCGACGGCACCGTGTACGCGGGCTGGTGCGGCCCCTGCAACAACGTCGGCTTCAGCCGAGGCATCGCGGTCGGCAAGACCGACGGGACCGGCTGGCACCAGCTCGACCTGCCCGTCGACGGCACCCTGCCGAACCGCTACATCTCCTCCTTCGCGGTGGACGGGAACGACGCCCAGCACGTCGTCGTCTCCTTCAACGGCTTCTCGCGCACGTGGACCGAAGGCCCCGGGGCAGGTGTCGGGCACGTCTTCGAGACCCGCGACGGCGGCGCCACCTGGACCGACATCTCGGCCGACCTGCCCGACGTCCCCGCCACCTCCGTGAAGATCCTGCCGAACGGCGGCCTGGCCCTCGGCACCGACCTCGCCGCCTTCTACCGCGCGCCCGGGGACACCGACTGGCGCCTCCTCGGCCGCAACCTGCCCACCACCGCGGTGCAGCAGCTGAAGATCGGCCCGGACGGCAAGCTCTACGCCGCCACCTTCGGGCGCGGCATCTGGTCCTTCGACCTGCGTCGCCTCGGGCACGGCCGCCACGACGAGACGGACGGCTGAGACCGGACGGAGGATTGATCGGCTGACGACCGGCTGGTGCCGGTCGACGTCCGGTCGACCCGCCGGTGCCCGGGCCGCTCACCGCGAGCGGGCCGGGCACCGGCGTCGACGGTCGATCGGCTTGCTAGGTGGTGGGCCGCTCGGCCACGCAGAGGATGTTGCCCTCGCTGTCCTTGAACCAGGCCGCCCGCAGGCCGTCACTGCCCTCGGCGATGCCGTTGTCGGTCTTCAGGCCCGGGAAGTCGTACTCCTCGAACGTGACGCCGCGGGCTCGCAGCGCCGACATCTCGCCGTCGAGGTCGGCCACCTTGAAGCTGGCCAGGGTATGCGCGGCCTGGCCCCCGCTCGGTGTCTCGTACATCCCGAACAGGGTGCCGCCGCTCTCGAACGTGAGGTCCTCGGGCGTCTCCTCGACGAGCTTCAGGCCCAGGGTGTCGGTGTAGAAAGCCCTGGCCCGCGCCAGATCGGCGGCGGGAATCATGGCCAGCACCGGTGCGTCTCCCAGCATGGTGATTCGCCTCCTTCTGCTTCCAGGCTAGGTACCTCGCGGCGGATGTGCCCACGGGTGGGCGCAGAGGCTCCATGGCGTGTGCGGCAGGTGGCTGGGCGTTATGCGGCCGCGAGCCTCCAGAGCGAGGTGACCTCGCCGGCGCGGGCGGCGCGGAGCGGGTCGGACCGGCCGGAGGCAGCGGCGCTCGGGCAACGAGGTCCTGCAGGGTGGTTCGTACGCTTTCACGCGCAGTAGTCGGTTCGCAACCGGTTTATCTCCTGCCCTGCGGTCACCCGAGCATCCGCACGGCCCGGGCCGGGGGCGGTGGCCTGGGCCTTCGGCAGGCCCGGCCGGCGCGCGGCGTGTGGTGATGTTGACCCTTACCCCACGTCAGGCCGCACGGTGGGGCGAAGCGAACGCACGAACGCGCGGATGCAGGAACGCACGGATGCACGGGAGGTACTCATGAGCTGGTCGGTGGGACAGGTCTCCGGATTCGCCGGGGTCACGATCCGGACCCTGCACTACTACGACCGGTCCGGGCTGCTGTCGCCCAGTGAACGCAGCCCGGCCGGCTACCGGCTCTACAACGGCGCGGACCTCGCCAGGCTCCAGCAGATCCTCTTCTGCCGGGAACTCGGCACCTTCCGTGCGCTGGTGGCCGGCAGCGGCCTCGGCTTGCGCCCGCTTCCCGTGGACCCGCGCGGGGCACCCGCCGGTTCGGCGGGCGGCCGTTCCGAACTCCTCAAACGGGCCGCCGCGTTCATCGAGGGACTGGGCGACGGGCTCGCCGACGGGGCCGGGATCGCCGGGGAGGGGGACGACGTGCTGAGCGTCGGCGAGGTGCCGCACGCGCACCTCTTCCCCGCATGGCGGCCGTCGTCCACCATGCCGGCGCCGGAACGTCGGCCGCGAATCTGCGTGCGGGTGTCCCGGGCGTGGCGGTCCCCGTGATGGCGGACCAGCCGTTCTGGGCCGACCGGCTCGCCCGCACCGGCGCGGCGACCACACCGGTCGGGTTCGCGGACCTGACGGCGGACCGGCTGGCGGAGGCCATCCGTCGGGCGGTCGAGGACCGGTCCCTGCGGGCGCACGCGGAGGCGGCGGTCCGCGCGATGGCGGACGAGGACGGCGCGGCGCGGGTCGCGGAGGCGGTGGCGGCTGCGGGAGGGAGTCGGTAGGGAGGGCGGCGGACGGTCGGGGTCGCCGCCGGGGGTTCAGGGCGCCCGGGCGATCAGGACGGGCTGGAAGAAGCCGGTCTCGCCGGGCTGCGCCCAGCCGGTGTCGGCGAGGCCCGCCTCGGCGGCGAGGCCGCTCAACTGGCCTCGGGTCAGCGCCCAGTAGGTGGAACGGCGGACCGCGACCTGCCACTGCCCGGTGGCGTCCCGCAGCAGCCGGAACAGCTCCAGGTCGTACCGCTCGCCGTCCTCGTGCCACTGCCAGAGCTGGAAGACCACCGATCGTGCGCCGCCGTGCTCGGCCGTCTGCGGCGGGGTGGAGGTCGACCTGGCGCGACGCAACTCGTCGTACGGGCGGGTGGAGACCAGCAGCAGTCCGCCCGGGCGCAGGACCCGGCGCATCTCGCCGAGCGCGGCGCGGACGTCCGCGGTCGAGAGCAGGTGGGGGAGGGCGTTGTCGGCACAGACGACGACGTCGAACCGCCCGTCGGCGAACGGCAGTCCGCGCATGTCGGCGACCGCCGTGGGCAGCCGGAGCCCGCGTGCGGCGGCCTCGGCGGTGGCGCGGGCGACGGAGACCGGGCTGAGGTCGGTGCCGGTGACGCGGTGGCCGAGCGCGGCCAGGCCGATCGCCTGGGTGCCGATGCCGCAGGCGCAGTCCAGCACCTCGGCGGGGCGGTCGCCGAGTCGCGCACGGATCAGGGCGTCCAGCGCGGCGCCCTGGCGGGCGAGCGAGGCGTCCCAGTCGGCGTAGAGCAGGTGGTAGTCGTGGGCGAAGTCGTCGTAGAAACGGCCGAGGGGGGACTGGGTCATGGCGTCGGAGCCTCCGCAGGCAGGGGTGGGAGGAGCGGCGGGCGCGTGGGCGCTGACGGGGGCGACGCGGCGACCTGCCCGTTCGTCAGAGCGATATCCTCGCCCAGGCACACCGGCTCGCAGTACCGGTTTTCGGCGCCGACGAGGGGAGCGGGCGTGGAACGGGTGCCGGACCGAACCGAGTGACCCGACGGCCGTACGCCCGGCCGGGGAACCGGGTGGCCGCATGGAGCGCTCGCCGGGATGATGCGGGCATGCGCACCTTCGAAGAGCTGATCGCCGAGGCCGGGGCCGTGTCCGTGGACGGCTGGGACTTCTCCTGGCTGGACGGCCGGGCGACCGAGGAACGTCCCTCCTGGGGCTACCAGCGGCTGCTGTCCGAGCGGCTGCGCACGGCGACGGCGGCCCTGGACGTCCAGACCGGCGGCGGCGAGGTGCTCGCCGGGGCCCTGCGGCTCGCCGAGCAGCACGGAGGCCGGCCGACCGTCGTGGCGGCCACCGAGTCCTGGCCGCCGAACCTGGCCCGTGCCACGCGGCTGCTGAACCCGCTGGGCGCGGTGGTCGTCTCGGACCCGGACGAGCCGCCGCTGCCCTTCGCCGACGAGGCCTTCGACCTGGTGGGCAGTCGGCACCCGGTACGCGCCTGGTGGACGGAGATCGCCCGGGTGCTGCGGCCCGGCGGCAGCTACGTCGCCCAGCACGTCGGCCCGGCGTCCGTCTTCGAGCTGGTGGAGTACTTCCTCGGTCCGCAGCCGGAGGCGCGGGAGAGCCGCCGCCCCGAAGCCGAGAGTGCCGAGGCCCGGGAGGCGGGGCTGGAGGTGCAGGACCTGCGCTCGGAGCGGCTGCGGATGGAGTTCCGGGACATCGGCGCGGTGGTGTACTTCCTGCGCAAGGTGATCTGGATGGTTCCCGGCTTCACCGTGGCCGCCCACCTGGACCGGCTGCGCGAGCTCGACGAGCGGATCCGCGCCGAGGGGCCGTTCGTGGCCCATTCGGCGCGGTTCCTGATCGAGGCGCGCAAGTAGATCGACCGATCCGGTGTGCCCTCGCCGAGGGCCGGCTACCCGCGCGAAGTCGGACCGGGCGTCTGGGACATCCACTCGCCGTGGCGTCCCCCCGCGACCTCGTCCGGGCCTGCGAACGCGGGCTGATCAGGCTCCGAACGCGGACGGGGCCGCAGCGTACGCGCTGCGGCCCCGGACGCTGGTTCGGTCAGGAGACGGTGACGGCGGTGTCGTCGATCACGAAGCTGGTCTGCAGGGAGCTGGCCTCGGTCAGTTGCCGAGTGTCATGGGCAGCCTGCGCGCAAGGGGCACCAGGGGCTGATGGGCCCTCAACCCCCTTTTGGGGACGGCCGATCGGGCTCGTTGTGCCAGGCGCGCGCGACGACCACGACGGTCCACCCGGCCACCCGGTGCTCCTGGTCCGGCTCGGAGTGGCCGCAGGCCGGGAGCACCGACAGAAGGACCGCTTCCCGGACTGCCCCCGCAACCGAAATCCCGTCCGCGGCGTCTATGCTCATCGACCGTGCTCGATCACGGCGAGCCATGGAGCTTCTTGGGGGAGCAGCCGATGCCCGACCCGGTGGGGTACACCGTCCAGCCCGACGCGCTGGACCAGGTGATTACGGCACTCAACAACGTCGCAACCGACCTGGCCACGGCCAACCAGGCCTACACCGCGCAGAAGCTCTACCAGTCCGCCGACTTCGGCGAGTTCGGCGTGGACCAGGCGTGGGCGGGCTTCGACACCAACTGGGACCAGGAACTGCACGTCACCCAGAGCGCGGTGGCGGAACTGGTCGTGAAGATGTCGGCCACCAGCGCCAACTACCGCGCCACAGAAGCGATGCTCGCGGCGTCGCTGATCCCGGTGCAGGCCCGATGAGCAAGGTCGCGGACCTGCAGAAGGCGCAGCAGGCCGTCACCCACCCCGGCTCCGGCTTCTTCGTCGGACTCGCACTGCTCAAGGCGATCGACCAGGCCCTGGCCGTGGCCGGGCCGGCCGGGAACCCGTGCCTGATCCGCGAGCGGGCCACGGCGTACGCGGAAACCGCCAAGGCCTACGCCAAGGCGTCCACCGACCTCAAGGAGGTCGTCGACAACCGGCTGCCGAACGCCTGGACCGGCTCGGTCGCCGAGAACGCCACCCAGTCCATCCGGGCGCTGGCGAACGAACTGACCGTCTCCCAGAAGTCCCTGGAGCAGGCCGCCACCGAACTGGACGCCTGGGCGGACAGCCTGGAAGGAGCCC
This sequence comes from Kitasatospora sp. NPDC023385, assembly GCF_055664045.1. Lineage (NCBI taxonomy): Bacteria > Bacillati > Actinomycetota > Actinomycetes > Kitasatosporales > Streptomycetaceae > Kitasatospora > Kitasatospora sp. NPDC023385. Next base: position 83,228 of record NZ_JBVOOL010000019.1, read on the forward strand.
AGAGCACCGACGCGCAGGGCGTGACCGCCCTGGAAGGCGTGCAGAAGTCACTCGCCCAGGACGCCTTCGACACCGGCAAGGCCATCGCCGCCATCGAACCCGCCAACGCTGCCGTGGGAACCAGGATCTCGGCCGCCCAGCGGGCGGAGAGCAGCGGCACCCACGCCGCGAGCATGCTCAACCAGCTCGCCGCCAGGGCCCGCACCGAACGCGCCGGACAGGGGCCGATCGATCCTCTCGCGGCGCTGGTGCTGGCGAACGAGAAGGGGCCCGGCGGCGGTGCGGACGGCGACTACATCCTGACGGACGGCCAACTCGACCGCGCCAAGCAGTTCATGTCCGTGATGAACGGCACCGACCAGCTCGCCTTCCAGAAGCTCCTGTCCGACGCCAAGTCACCGGAGGAGGCCGCCTACCTCTGGAAGGCCCTGGCGGCCGGTCACCCGGTGGCCGACGTCCAGCAGTTCGCCGCGCTGATCCACCCGCACGGCGACGACCCGCGGTGGCTGTCCGAGCACCTGGTCCCGGCGCTCGGTTCGGACGCCCTGCAGGAGGAGTCCACCGCCCAGGCGATAAAGCTGAACTACAAGGGCGCCCAGATCATCGACGGCTACGACGTCTACAGCCAGCGCAACATCGGCGACTGCGTCGCCGCCTCCACGGTGGTCGCGAGCCTCAAACTCGACCCGGTGACGATGCTCCAGCTCACCACCGGCAACATGACCGACGTCCCGGGAGCCGACTCGCCCGAGTACTTCAAGCAGCGCCTCCAGCAGCTCTTCATCGGCCAGTACCAGCAGGGTCAGCTGGCCGACGGCAGCCCGAAGGTCTACCCGGAGAACGGCGGTGGGATCGGCCCGAAGGGCAACACGTTCCTCGCCGACCAGAACCTCGGGAAGGCCACGGGCTCGACCTACGAGTACGTCAACCTGGACACCGACGACGACCGGCGCGCGGCCGTCACCCGGATGGAGAAGGCCCTGGACGAGGGCAAGCCGGTGCCGTTCTGCGCCTTCGACGAGGCCAGCAAGGCGGCCGGCAAGGACGGCAGCTACCACCAGATGGTGGTCGTGGCCCGGGACGGCGACCGGTTGCAGGTCTACAACCCGTGGGGCCAGTCGGTGTGGGTGACCGAGGACCAGTTCATCCACAACCACCTGAACGACGGTGGCCTCACCGACTCGGCGAACATCAACCGGCCCTACGGCGTGGAGCTGCCGAAATGACCGACATCCTTCCGGACACCGAACTGATGACCGGCTACGACGTCGAGGCCGCCATCACCCGCGGCCTGCTGATCGGCGGAGTCCCGCGCCGGGTGCTCTTCGGCGAGGCGGCGATCGCCGCCTCCTACCAGGCCGAGGCCCTGCACATCGGCCCCGACCCGCTGGGCGTCCTGGCCCAGTACGTCCGCGCCGGCGGCTTCGCCGGCGCGCTCGGCCTGCCCGAGCCGGTGATCGGCCGGGAACCGGGCGAGCTGGTCCGCGGCTGGCTGCGCGCGGCCGCGGCCGGCGGGGCGGACCTCGGGCGCGAGGTCCTGTTCGCCCGCTGGCTGGCCGAGGTCGCGCTCCTGATCACCATGCGTCGCCGAGTCCGGGAAGAGGGCAACTGATGCGCCGAGTCGTCATCACCGCCGGGGTGGCACTCGCGGCCGCCGCCCTGCTGCTCGGCTCCTACCTCGACGGCTGGTGGTCCGACTCCGGCCCGCCCGGCACCGCGGCCGCCACCGCCACCCGACCACAGGTGGAGGTCCCCCTCCCCGCCGAAGCGTGGAACGCCACCTCCCCGTACCCGCCCAGCACGGTGACCCTGACGGTCGGACAGCAGCTCGGCGTCAGAACGACCGGGGGCGCCCGGCCGAAGAACTGGTACCTCGACTCGGCGGGTGACGGCAGCGTGCTGCGGCCCGGCAAGGACTTCGTCATCAGCCCCTGCCCCACGGACCCGCCCGCAGCAGGCTGCGGCTCCGAGTTCGACCTGACCTTCAGCGCCCTGGCGCCCGGAACCACCACACTGACGTGGTTGTTCGGGGAGGGGGGCTGCCGCGCCGGCGTACCGAAGTACGAGGGCGACCGGTGCGACATCTCCAAGAGCATCCAGGTCACCGTCCGCTGAACACCGCAGGGAACCTCGACGGCACGCCCTCCGGTGTCGTGCGCGCGGCGGCCCGTCAGGGGGGACGCCCCGGTCACGGCTACGCCTGGCTGACCAGGTCCAGGTAGGAGTCGTGCCAGAGGTCCTCGTCGCCGTCCGGCAGGAGGAGGACGCGGTCCGGGCGGAGGGCTTCGATGGCGCCCGGGTCGTGCGTGACCATCACGATCGCGCCCGGGTAGGTGCCGACCGCGCCGAGGACCTCGGTGCGGGAGGCCGGGTCCAGGTTGTTGGTGGGTTCGTCCAGGAGCAGGACGTTGGCACCGGAGTGGACCAGGCCGGCCAGGGCGAGGCGGGTCTTCTCGCCGCCGGAGAGGACGCCGGCGGGCTTGTCGGCGTCGTCGCCGCGGAAGAGGAACGCGCCGAGCACGTGCCGGAGTTCGCCGCCGCCGAGGCCGGGGGCGGCCTGGGCGAGGTTGTCCCGGACACTGCGGGCCGGGTCGAGGGTGTCGTGCTCCTGGGCGAAGTAGCCGAGCCGCAGCCCCGGGCCGGGGACGACCCGGCCGGAGCCGGGGGTCTCGTGCCCGGCGAGGAGCCGCAGCAGGGTGGTCTTGCCGGCGCCGTTGCGGCCGACCAGGCCGATCCGGTCGCCGGGGGCGATGTGCAGGGTGACGTCGGACAGCAGCAGACGGGCGCCAACGCGCACGTCGACACCACGGGTGGTGATCATGGGATAACGCTCCGAAACAGCTGACGGACACACGGGTGGCGTGGAGGCGGGTCCGTCAGCTAGGAGATTCGGGGCGTAGACATGCGGCCAGGGTAGCGGGCACTCCGGAACGGGCGCATCAGGTTTTCCGGCGAACCCGGGCTTCCGGTGAGTCCGGGCTTCCGGTGGGCCCGGGCTTGCCGGGCGAGCCCGGTGTTCAGGCGCCTTTCGCGACGTGCCGCCGGCCCGTCCGCGGAGCGGTTTCGGCCACGGCGCCCGACGGATGGCTTGCGGGGCCGTCTTGTCGCTGCCGCATGGCAGCCGCTTCGATGGCCGGATGGGCCGACACGATCTCGTACTCCTGACCGATCACAGTTCGACCGAAGGCAGCCGGGACGTGCTCGCCACCGCCGCGCGGAAGCTGACCGGCCGGGAGTCCGTCCACATGGACGCCCGGCACTTCATGACCGGCGGCAGCGGCCGGATCGAGGCCGACGACGCCGGCGGGCTGCGGCTGGTGGCGGACGGCCGGGCCGTGACCGCCGACGCGGTGGTCGTCTACGAGATCCCGCCGCACCGGCGTCGCGCGTTCGAGGACTGCCAGCGGCAGTTGCGCGGGTGCGGCGCCCGCTCGCTCGGCACCGACACCGCGGCGTGGCGGGCGGCCACCGAGAAGGACGCCACCGTCGCCAGCTTCGTCCGGGACGGCGTTCCGCACATGCCGAGCGTCGCGCTCTCCCGGCCGAGCCCGGAGGCCGCCGCCGAGGCCTTCGAGGGGCTCGGCGGAGACGTCTGGGCCCGGCCCTGTGTCGGAATGGGCGGCGACGACGTCTTCCACGTCACCACCCACGACCAACTCGCCGCCGCCGCCAGCCACTACGCGCAGACGGGCGCGGACTGGCTGCTCGCCCGCGACGCCCGGAACTTCCTTCCGGACGGCCGTCGCCACCAGTACCGGGTGGTGGTGCTGCACGGCCGCGTGGTCCGCGCGGTCGAGCACGTCCAGGCGGATCCGGACGCGCCCTGCAACGAGAGCCGCGGCGCCGTGTCCACCGTCCTGGATGTCGGTGAACTGCCCGACGGTATAGCCGAATTGGCTGTCTCCGCCACCGCCTCCCTGGGGCTCGACCTCGCGGGCGTGGACCTCGCCGCCGAGAGCGGCGGCGTGGTCTTCGAGGTCAACGTCCACCCCGCCTTCGGCCGGCGCGCCCTGGAGCAGGTGGCGCTGCCGTACGTCGCCGCGCACCTCGCGCGGTAACGCCGGCCGGGGGCAGGGCCGCCGTCCACCCGACTCAGGTTCGGAGCACGGCCGCGAGCACCGACGGACGGAACAGCAGCGACGGCGGCTCGACCAGCGACAGCACCTTGTGGAACGCCTCCGTGACCACCGGGTCGCGGGTGGCACCCGCCAGCACCTTGTCGAGGAAGCGGTGCTGGAGCCTGAGCAGGGCGCCGGAGGGTGCGCCGGTGGTGGTGCCGAAGCGGGCGTCCTCGGCGCAGGACACCATCCACGGGTTCCTGGACGCCGTCGCGATGGCACGCCGTGCGTCCCGGGCCGCGGCGTGCCCGATGCCGCCGTGCCGCAGTGCGGTGCGGCGCAGCGCCTGGGCGCAGAACAGGGCGACGGTGACCCCCTGGCCGTACACCGGGTTGAAGGTGCTCGCGGCGTCGCCGACCACCACCAGGCCGTCCGGGCAGTCGCGTTCGTAGTGCCGGCGCACGCCCGGGCCAGGGAGGAAGCCGCGGATCTCGCCCGCCGGTTCGGCGTCCCGCAGGGCGTCGCGCAGGAGCGGATCGCGCAGTCCGGCCAGGTGCCTGGTGAACCCCTCCTCGCCGGGCCCGGGTTCGGAGCCGCGCATCCCGGCGAGGCTGACGATCCAGCGGTCGCCCTCGACCGGCAGCAGCACGCCCATCCGCGGCGCGTCCGGGGCCCTGGTCTGCAGGTAGACGGCCTGGCCGCCGAGGTCGGCCCCGGCGGGGCGGTGGAACAGCCGGGAGGAGTACGCGACGCCCGCGTCCACCCGCTCCTCGGGCACCGGGCGACAGCCGAGCTCCGTCAGCCACTTCGGCACGGAGGTCGAGCGGCCCGCCGCGTCCACCACCAACTCGGCCGCGACGTCGCGGACTTCGCCGCGCTCAGGGCCCCGCTCCCGGACCTGCACGCCGGTCACGGCCCCGGCCGAGCCGAGCAGGCCGACCACGTCGGTGCCCGCCAGGAACTCGATCGAGGCCTCGGTGCGGACCCGGTCCAGGACGAGCTGGTCCAGCACCGGCCGGGTGCAGGAGAGGAAGGCGATCCGGGCGGGGTACTCGGCCATCCACCCGGCGGAGCTGAGCCACCTGACCTCCGAGGCGGCCACCCGGAGCGCGCCCGCGGCCGCCAGTTCCTGCTTGATCCCGGGCATCATCTCCTCCAGCGCCCGGTGCCCGGCCTCCAGCACCAGGTGCGCGTGCCGCCCCTGCGGCACACCGGCCCGGAACGCCGCCTGCGCCGGGTAGTGGTCCCGCTCCACCACGAGGATCCGCTCGGCGTAGCCGCGCAGCGCCCACGCCGCCGCCAGCCCGGCCAGCCCGCCGCCGATCACCACCGCGGTGCCCCGCCCCGGGGCCCTGTCCGAAGAAGTCATGACACGTAGCGTAGTGGCGCGGGGGGTGCTGCGTAATCGCTTCGGCCGGACGAACACCCCTGCGCGGGGCGGCCGTTGAGAACCGGCCGGGCCTGACCGGATTCGGCCGGGGAGACGCCCGCGCGGTGGACCGGGGGCGGCGGCTGGCCTTGCCGGGTTGCTTGGCCGAGCTGCTTAACCGAGCTGCTCGTACTCGACGTCCGGGTCTGACTGGCGCCGGTACTCGACGTGCAGCCGGACGGTGCCGTCCGGTCCGGCCAGCGCGGCGAGCGGGACGCGGCCGGCCGGGAGCGGGCGCGGATGCGGCCACTGCTGGGCGAGGACGGCGAGCGCGGTGCCGCCGGCGTCGCGCACCACCCAGGTGGCCCGGCCGCCGCCGATCAGCGGTAGCCGGGGCCGGGGGAGGCCGAGGGCGGTGAGGGCCGCCGGGAGGTCGAGGTCGTCCGGGAGGGTGACTGCCGCGCCGTGCGGGGCGTCGGCGTCGTCCCCGGCCGCGACGCTGTCCCGGGTGAGTTGGATAAGCATGACGCGAGGATAGGGCTCGGCGACGGCCCTCAGCGGACCAGCCGCCCTCACCCGCGTGCCGGATTGACAACGGCCGTTGCCGTACCGGCAAATGGCAGGCATGGCCGACGAAGAGTTCGAGAACGTCCTCACCACGGTGGGCCCCCGGCTGCGGGCCCTGCGCCGGGAGCGCGGCACCACGCTCGCCAAACTGGCCGCCGCGACGGGGATCTCGCTCAGCACCCTGTCCCGGCTGGAGTCCGGGCAGCGCAAGCCGACGCTGGAGCTGCTGCTCCCGCTGGCCCGCGAGTACCGGGTGCCGTTGGACGAGCTGGTCGGGGCACCGGCCACCGGCGACCCCCGGATCCACCCGCGTCCGGTGTCCAGGAACGGTCAGACGATCATTCCGCTCACCCGCCACCTCGGCGGAATGCACGCCTTCAAGCACATCGTCCCGCCGGGCCGGAACACCGAGCCGCAGCTGGAGTTGAAGGTGCACGAGGGCTACGAGTGGCTGTACGTGCTGTCCGGCCGCCTGCGCCTGGTGCTCGGTGCGCGCGACCTGGTGCTGACGGCGGGTGAGGCCGCCGAGTTCGACACCCGTACTCCGCACGCGTTCGGCAACGTCGGTCCGCACCCGGTCGAGTTCCTGAGCCTGTTCGGGCCGCAGGGCGAGCGCATGCACGTCCGGGCGCGCCCGGGAACCTCTGTTCGGTAGGTTCGTTCCTGACAGGGGGTCTTCCATGGGGCTCCCGTCGGGCGGTCGGGAGGGGCCGAGTTCATGAGTGTGCAGCAGAGCGCAGAGTCCGGCGAGAGCGGCGGAGCAGGGGAACGAGGGCGCGCCGGAGGCGGCCGGGCGGAGGGCGAACCGGGTCCGGAGCCGGGTGCGGAGCCGGGCGGGGAGTCGGCCGCGGAGCCGCGTGCGGAATCGGCCGCGGAGGCCGGTGCGGAGACGAAGCGCCCGCGGAAGAAGCGCCCGTTCTGGCAGGAGCTGCCGATCCTGCTCGTGGTCGCGCTGCTGCTCTCGCTCGGCATCAAGACCTTCTTCGTGCAAGCCTTCTCCATCCCCTCCGGCTCGATGGAGCAGACCCTGGCGATCGGCGACCGGGTGCTGGTCGACAAGTTCACCCCGTGGTTCGGCGCGGAGCCCGAGCGCGGGGAGGTGGTGGTCTTCCGCGACCCGGGCGGCTGGCTGGAGGGCGTGCCGACGAGCTACGACGACTCCTTCATGGGCACCGTCCAGAAGGCGCTCAGCACCGTCGGCCTGATGCCTTCGGCGGATGAGAAGGACCTGATCAAGCGGGTGATCGCGGTCGGCGGGGACACCGTCGAGTGCGAGGCGGGCAGCCCGCTCAGGGTGAACGGCGTCGCGCTGGACGAGCCGTACCTGTTCCCCGGCTCGAAGCCGTGCGACGACGACCCGGTCGGCACCGTCACCGTGCCCAAGGGCAAGCTCTGGGTGATGGGTGACCACCGCAACAACTCGCGGGACTCCCGCTGGCACCACAACCAGGCCGGCGACGGCTTCGTGCCGGTGGACAACGTGGTCGGCCGGGCGTTCGTGGTGGCCTGGCCGCTGTCGGACTGGTCCACCCTGCCCGTCCCGGACACCTTCGACAAGGTGCCGGCCGGTGCGGCCGGTGCGCCGTCCGAAGCGCCGTCGGTGCCGGATGTGCTCGCGCTGGCCGGGGTCGTGCCGGTCGCGCTGTGGCGGGGGCGGTCGGCGGATGGGGCGGCGGTGCGCAGGAGGTGGGCGCGCAAGGGCCGTTGAGCGCGGCGGGTCCGTGGCCGAGCCCGGCGGGCCCGCGGCTCAGCCCGGGGAGCGCGGCCTGAGCGGATCGGGTCGGCCGGCTTCGGCGGAACTCCTCCCGCCCGTCTCTACACGCCTGTAGAGTCCCGGGGACGAGCTGCACCCTGGCCCTTGCGGCCGTCCCGACCGGGCGGCCGCGGCCGGGGGCCGGACCGGGAGGCGGAGCCGTGATGGAGAGTCAGTGCGGTCCCCGGGGCGCCGAGGAGCGTGCGGACCCGGCGGACCCGGCGATGCCGGTGGTGCCGGTGGACCTGGACGTCCGGTGGGTCTACCAGCCGGTCGAGGTGGACCTCGGCGACGGCGCCTGGGCCCTCGGCCGGATCAGCGGCTGGTGGCAGGACGCCGCCGGTCAGCGATGGTGCCGGCTGCGGATCGGCCGCAGCGGGCAGCCCGCCCGCTGGGAGCGCTTCGACCCGGCACGGATGCTCCTGCTCCCCGTCTCCGGGCTCTGAGCGGCCCCGTCGAACCCGCTCCGAATCCGCCTGCTGCCCGCCGCCGTCCCGCCTGGAGCCGCAGGTGGCTCGGCTCGCGCGCGTGTGGCCTGCTCCCGCTCAGCCGTACGAGACGTTGGCGCAGGGGTCGTCGTCCGCCGAGCGGGCGGCGCCGCTGACGCTGGTGGGCAGCGGGGCGGGGGCGGTGGCTGCGCCGCCGGGCGCGGGGGTGGTGGCGGTCGCCGGGTTGGCGGCCGCGAAGTCGTGGCCGAGGACGACGGCGAGGCCCCGGCCGCCGGGCTGGACGGTCGCCCCCGGGAACAGCTTGGCGACCGCCTCGGCGGAGCCGCGCTCGCCCGTGCCGTACTCGACGACGGTGGTACTGCGGGGCTTTCCGGTCGCGTTGCCGACGGTGGTGACGGTGTAGCCGGCGCCCTTGACAGCCTCCGCGGCCTTGCCGCCGAGCCCGTTCTCGCCGGTGCCGTTGAGCACCGAGACCTTGACCCCGGCGGCCTTGGCGTCCGGCGCGGTGGTCGGGGCGGGCGTGGCCTCGGCGGTGGGGGCGGCGGAGCCGGTGTCGCCCGGGGCGCTGGCGTCCTGGCCGTCGATGGTGCGGTCGGCCTTGAGCGCGGCCCAGAGCTGGTCCACGTCCGGGTGGACCAGGGCGACCCGCGGCCCGTCGTAACGCCAGGGTGCGGTCAGGAACTTGACGTCGTGCAGGTCCACGTCCTTGATGGACATGGCGAAGTCGAGCAGTTTGGCCGCCGAGCCGAGGTCGGGGTCGACGGTCAGTGACTTGGTGGCCGCGTCGGCGAGGGGCAGCAGGGTGGTCGGGTCCATGCCGCGGGACTTGACCTCCTTGATGAGAGAGGAGAGGAAGGCCTGCTGGCGCTTGGTGCGGCCGATGTCGGAGCCGTCGCCGATGCCGTGGCGCACCCGGACGTAGTCGAGCGCGGCCTGGCCCTGGACCTTCTGCTTGCCCTTGGCGAAGATGAGTTTGCCCTTGTGGCCCAGGTTCGGGTTGAGGTCTCCCTCGTGGATCTCGTTCGGCAGGCAGACCTCGACGCCGCCGACCGCCGTGGTCATCGAGGCGAAGCCGTTGAAGTCGACCACCATGGTGTGGTCGACGCGCAGATTGGTCAGCTTCTCGACGGCGTTCTGGGTGCACGCCGGGTTGCCCTGTTCGGTGTTGCCCACGGAGAAGGCGCTGTTGAACATCACGTTGGTCTGCGGCTTGGTCCAGGTGCCGTTGGGGAGCTTGCAGGGCGGGATGTTGACCAGGGAGTCGCGGGGGATGGAGATGCCGACGGCGTGTTTGTGGTCGGCGTACACGTGCAGCAGGATCGCGGTGTCCGAGCGGGCGCCGCCGTCCCCGCCGCCGCCCAGGTCGCTGTTGCCGTTGCCGCGGCTGTCCGAGCCGATCAGCAGGACGTTGACCGGGGTGCGGCCCTGGGCGTCCGGGGCGGCTGCGTCGGGGCGGTCCTTGCTGACGGCGTCGCGGTCGAAGGTGCTGATGTTGCTGTTCAGGCGGTAGTAGAGGGCGCCGCCGGCGAGGAGCAGGAGCGAGGTGCAGCCGGCGGTCACCCAGAGCACTTTCTGCTTGGTGCTGCGCTTGGGCTTCTTCTTGGCCCGGCCGGCCGGGCGGCCGTCCGCTGTGGCCTTCGCGCCCCTGGCACCCCTGCCGCCATGGGCCCCTCTGGCACTCCTGGTGCCCGTGGCATCCTTGGCGCCGTTGGCGTCTCCGGTGGCCGGTTCGCCCGCTATGCCCTGTTCCGGGATGCTCTGTCGGCCTGCCGCCCGACGTCCGCCGGCCCGGTGCGGCGAAATCCCGGCTTCGGGGGAACCCTTGCGGCCAGACACGTCGTCATCCTCCACAGTTGCCACGGAGCCCCCGCCGAAGCGGTGGGCTGGCGAGGCCCGGGGCCGGAGCCGATCCGGGCGAGGCCCGTCGCTAAACTTTTACACCGCTGTAGAACTTCAGTGGAGCATACTAGGCGCAGATGAGAAAACCGGCTGGTCAGACCATGAGAAATTGCTTTGACCTCGCCCGTCCGCGCCGCCCTGAAACCCGCACGAGGAGCACGATGACTCACCGGATCGCACGTTCGATAGCCGGCGCCCTGGTGGCCCTGCTGGCCGCCGTCGGCCTGACCGCCGCGGCGTCGAGCGCGACGGCGGTGGCCGCACCCCGAACCGTCGCGGCCGCCCCGGCCTCCGCGACTACCGCGACTACCGCGAACACCGCCGACCGCCTCGCAGCAGGGGCGGCCCCCGCGTCGGTCGCCGCGTCGAGTGCCCCCTCGACCGCCGACGCCGCGCAACTCGCGGCCAAGGACGGGAAGAAGAAGGGCTTCTTCGCCAAGCTCGGCAAGTTCCTGCTGGTCGTGGTCATCCTGATCATCCTCTTCTTCGTGCTGCTGATCGTCGGGATCGTCTACGCCGCGAAGCGGATCTTCAGCCGCCGCCGGTAGGCGAGCGGGGCCCGACGCCCCGGGCGGCGCCCGAACGGCCGCCCGGAGCGGGCCACTCGGAGGTGATTGGCCCTGGTCAGGGTGGTCTGACCGCCCGGAAGATGGGCGGCATGAGCGACTTCCACCGCCCCGAGACCCCGGACCGCCGGCACTCCGAGAGCCCGGACCGGCTGCGCCCCGAGAGCCGGATCGTCCACCCGCCGCTCGCCGAGGCCGTCGGCAGCCGGCTGCTGGGCGTACCGCTGTACCAGAGCCACCTCTTCGCCTTCGACACCAGTGACGCCCTCTCACGGGCGTTCGAGGGACCGGACGGTGCGTACTTCTACAACCGCTACGGAAACCCGACCGTCCGCTCGCTGGAGGACGCCGTCGCCGACCTCGAAGGCGGCACCGGCGCCGTCGCCACCGCCTCCGGCATGGGCGCGATCAACACCGTGCTGCTCGCCCTGCTGCGCGCCGGCGACCACGTGATCGCCCAGCGGAGCCTGTACGGCGGCACCGTCGGCCTGCTGGCCGACCTCGCCGAGCGGCGGGGCGTCGAGGTCACCTACGTGGGCGGCGACGACCCGGCCGAGGTCGAGGCCGCACTGCGGCCGGAGACCCGGGTGCTGTACCTGGAGACCGTCTCCAACCCGGTCACCCGGGTCACCGACCTGCCCGGCCTGATCGCCGTCGGCTGGCGGGCGGGCGTGGTGAGCGTGGTCGACAACACCTTCGCGACCCCGCTGCTGTGCCGCCCGATCGAGCACGGCGCGGACATCGTCATCCACTCCGCGACCAAGTACCTGGGCGGCCACTCGGACGTCCTCGTCGGGATCGCCGTCTTCGCCGACCAGGAGCTGCACCGCGAGGTCTGGCGGTACTCCCTCGAACTCGGCGCCTCGGTCGACCCGTTCGCCGCCTGGCTGACCGTGCGCGGCCTGCAGACCCTCGCCCTGCGGGTCCGCCGGCACTGCGACACCGCCCTCGACCTGGCCGGCCGCCTCGCCGCCCACCCCGCGGTCACCGCCGTCCACTACCCGGGCCTGCCCTCCCACCCCGACCACGAGCGGGCCCGCCGCCTCCTCCCCGACGGCCACGGCGGCGTGCTCGCCTTCGACCTCGCCGGCGGGCGCGAGGCGGCCCGGGCCTTCACCGAGTCCGTCCGCCTCGCGTCGCTGGCGCCGTCGCTGGGCGGGGTGCACAGCCTGGTGCTGCACCCGGCGAGTACGTCCCACCGGCAGCTGTCGGACGAGGAGTTGGCGGCGGCCGGGATCGGCGCCGGGTTGGTGCGGATGTCGGTCGGGATCGAGCATCCGGAGGACATCTGGGCGGACGTCGAGCAGGCGCTGGCGAAGCTCTGAGCCTCGGCGACGACGGCGGCGGTGACAGCGGCGACGGCGGTGACAGCGGCGGCGACGACGGAGGCCCGTCAGCGCGGCTTGGCCCGGGCGGCGAGGACGGCGATGTCGTCCTCGGCGGTGGGCGCCGGGGGTGGGGCGAGGGCGTGGAGGACGGCGTCCAGCAGGTCGTCGAGGTCACCGGTGGCGGGCAGCCGGAGCGCGGCGAGGCGCGCCAGGGAGACGTCGATGTCCTCGCCCCGGCGTTCGACCAGGCCGTCCGTGTAGAGCAGCAGGGTCTGGCCGGGGGTGAGCGGGTGGGTGGTCTGCTCGTAGCCGCCGAGGCCGGTGCCGAGCGGCGGGCCGGTGGGGACGCGGAGCAGTTCGGTCGGGCGGTCGGGAGCGATCAGGGCGGGCGGCAGGTGGCCCGCGCTGGAGAGGGTCCACCGGCCACGGCCCGGGTCTGCGAGGGCCAGCAGGCAGGTCGCGGGGCGGGCGGAGTCGTCCGCGGAGATGACGGTGTCGAGCTGGCGCAGGATCCGGTGCGGGGGCAGGTCCATCCCGGCGGTGTCGCGCAGGGCGGAGCGGTAGTGGCTCATGTCGACGGCGGCCTCGACGCCGTGCCCCATGACGTCGCCCATCGCGAGCAGGGTGCGGCCGAACGGCAGCCTGACCGTCTCGTACCAGTCGCCGCCGACCACCGTGCTGCTGCCGGAGGGCAGGTAACGGGAGGCGAGGGCGAGGTTCTGGTGCGGGTTGCCGGGTTCGCTGAGCAGGGCCCGTTGGAGCTCCAGGGCGATGCCCTGGGAGCGGGTGTAGCGGCGGGAGTGGTCGACGGCGGCGGCGGCCCGGGCGGCGAGGTCGCCGAGCAGGGCGGCCTCGTCGGCGGTGAAGGGCGGGGTGGCGGCGGTGCGACCGAGGGTGAGCAGGCCGACCAGGCGGCCGCGGGCGGCGAGCGGCAGGACGAGCAGTGAGGCGGTGCCGGCGGGGCAACTGTCCCCGGGACCGGGCTCGGTGAGCACGGCGATGCCGCCGGTGAGGCTGCGGGCGGCGGCCGAGCCCTCCCGGTGCCGAATCGATTCGCCCGGCCGGGGCAGGTCAACCAGGGCGGCGGTCAGGGCGGGGACGGACCGGGCGGCTGCGCGGTGCAGGCGCTGGGGCGCGCCGTGCCCGGGCCGGGCGGGTTCGGCCTCGGGCGGCAGGACGTCGACGGTGGCGACGTCGGCGAGGCCGGGCACGGCGAAGGCGGCGAGTTCGGCGCAGGTGGTGCCGATGTCGAGGGTGGTCCCGATCCGCTCGGTGGCGGCGTCGAGCAGGGCGAGCCGGGCCCGGGCCCGTTCGAGCTCGTGGAACTGCTCGCGCGCCGGGTCGGGGTCGTCCAGGACGACGACGATCACACCGGTGGTGCGGTCGGCGTGCCGCAGCGGCCGGTAGCGCACCCGCAGACCGGGCGGGACGGGGTGGCCCGCGCCGCCCGGGCCGCCCAGGCCATCGGTGGTCTGCTCGCGGTCGTGCCCGTCGGCCAACAGCCGGCGCAGGACGGCGGCGGCCCCGGCGAAGGCGGTGGCCTCGACCGGGCGGCCGAGCAGGTCGGCGCGACGCAGGCCGGTGGCGGTGACGAAGGCGGGGTTCACGTACTGCCAGCGAAGCTCCCCGTCGAGCACGGCGACGCCGACCGGGGCGGCGGCGAGGACCGCGCGGAGCAGATCGGAATCGTCGCCCCGGTCGGCGTCGCCCTGGTCGCTGCCGTGGTCACCGCCGTGGTCACTGCCGTGGTCATCCCCGTGGTGGCCGCCGGTGATCGCGCCGAACCTCGCGGCGAGAGCAGCCGCCGTCGCCGCCAGCGACCGGGTGCCCGGGGTCGCGGGCCGCGGGCCCTCTGCTCCGTTGCCGTGCCGGAAGTGCATACGCCCATGATCACGCGTCGGGGCGCGGCACGCCCACAAGCGGACGAAACCTTTTCCGCCCGGAGGTGCTGCGGTAGCAGGGCGGGCGGCGGTGGAGGGCGGCCCTGGGTGACGGTTGAGGGCAGGGACCTGCGAGACGCGGGAACGGGGGGCAGGTGACGCGGAGCGGTCGTCCGGATGGCCGCCCGTGAAGCGGCCCGGGTCCGGCGGGCGAACACCGGATGATCACCGGTCATACTTGGGCGGCGGCGTCCGACACCGGACGCCGCAGGCCGTGCCAGGCCCGCGCCAGAGACGTCCGTGAGCCGCCAGACCGGAGGAACCGATGAGCCCCCACCAGCCGACCAGTCGCCCGGCGGCCGGGGCCCCCGGGGTGCCCTGGAACCGGCAGCGGCTGCGCAGCAACAACGAGTGGCTGCTGCTGGAGCTGCTGCGCACCGGCGGTGGCTCCTCGCGCGCCCAGCTGGCCCGGGACACCGGCCTGTCCAAGCCGACCGTCTCCGCCGCGCTGGCCGCCCTGGAGCAGGCCGGGCTGGTCCGCGAGGCCGGCCGGCTCGCCCCCGAGCGCGGCCGCACCGCCGTGCTGTACGAGGTCGACCCGACCGCCGGGCACGTGCTCGGCGTGGACATCGGCCGGGCCCGGCTGCGGGTGGCCGTCGCGGACCTCGCCGGTACGGTCGTCGCCCGTCGGGACGTGGCCAACCGCGGCCGGTCGGCGAACGCCGTCGCGGACGCCGTTATCGCCGCCGCGCAGGAGGCCACCGCCGAGGCCGGCCTGGCCCCCGGCGACATCGTGCACGCGGTGATCGGCACCCCGGGCGTGTGGGACGAGGAGCGGCGCGGGGTGCGCTACGCCTCCAGCCTGCCCGGCTGGGGCCGGCCGGGGCTGTTCGACCGGATAGCGGAGGGCCTGGGCACGGCCGTGTCGGTGGCCAACGACGCCAACCTGGCCGCGCTCGGCGAGTACACCCTCGGTGCCGGGCGGGGCAGCCGGATGTTCGCCTATCTGCTGGTCGGCACCGGGCTCGGCCTCGGCGTGGTGAAGGACGGCGAGCTGCTGGTCGGCGCGCACGGTGCGCTGGGCGAGATCGGCCTGGTGCCGCTGCCCGCCCGCCCGGGCGAGCCGGCCGGGACCATCGAGGGCGAGGCCGCGGCGGACGCCGTGGTGCGTTCCGCCCGGGACTTCGGGCTGGGCGGTGAAGGCGCCGGACGGCAGCTGACGGCGAAGCAGGTCTTCGAGCGGGCCCGTGCCGGGGAGGCCGCGGCGGTCCGGGCGGTCGAGCGGGAGGCCGAACAACTGGCGTACGCCGTCGCCGTGTTGTCCGCCCTGCTGGACCCGGACCTGGTCGTGCTCGGCGGCGGGATCGGCAGCAGTGCGGACCTGCTCCTGGCACCGCTGGAGCAGGCCCTGCACCGGCTCGCCCCGATGCGTCCGACGCTCGCGTCGAGCCTCCTGGGCGAGGAGGCGGTGCTCCTCGGCGCGGTCTCCACGGCGCTGGAGACCGCCCGCCCCGAGGTGTTCGAACGTCGGACGGCAGGCCTACGCTGACGACGCGTCAGGCGCGGTGGGTATGCGGTGAGTGCGATGGCGCGGCCGATGCGGCGGGCGCGGCAGTGCGGTGGCTTCGGTGCGCAGGGTGACGGCCGCCGGGAGGGCGGCAACGGTCGGTAGTCGGCAGATCTCGATCTGCCAACGAGTGGCGAATCGGTGCGCGCGACGTGTGCGGTCCTGCTTGAATCGCACGACTCATCCAAACGGAACGGAGCGTTCTCCTCCCATGCCTTCACGGATACCCGGTCGCCGCCGGGCGGCCGGCCTGGCCGGATTCGCCGGACTCGTCCTCACCGTCGGCCTGACGCTCACGGGTTGCGACCCGTCGGCCGCCGATGGCGGTGCCACGCCATCGGCCTCGCGGCCCGCGGCCGCCACCTCCGCGCCGTCCGTACCGGTCGCGCCGGTCGTGCCGTCGCCCACCCCGGCGGCGCCGGCCCCGGCCGCACCCGTCACGTCTCCGGCAGCGCCCGGCGCCCCGTCGCAGCCGCCGGCCCCCACGGCACCGCAGCCGAAGGTGACCACCGCGCAGCCGCCGACCGACCCGCAGGCCGAGCACACCACGGCGGCCGGTGGCGGCGGACAGTGCGAGCTCCGCTCGAACGCGGGCAACTGCTACGAGGCCGGGCAGTTCTGCCGCAACGCCGACCTGGGGAAGAGCACCCACGAGGCCGGCGGCCGGGTGATCTACTGCCGGATGGTCAGCGGCAAGCCGCACTGGCAGGCCTGAGCCGGTCGGCGCCTGCCGGGGGCGTGCGGCTTCAGGCGTCGATGACGCTCAGGGTGTCCCAGAACAGGTGCTCATAGGACTGGAGCAGCAGCCCGTACTCGCGTGCGGCGGTCAGCGTCGGCTCGTCCAGCCGGTCCGGACCGAGGGCGTCGGCGGCCTGCTGCTCCAGCTCCGGCGCGGGCTGGGCGAAGAAGTCGAAGAACGCGCAGGCCTCGTCGGAGTAGCCGTAATGCCGCCGCAACGCCTGGCCGATGGCGGCGCAGTAGCCGCCCCACGCCGCGAAGTTGGCGACCATGGCGGCGGCGGCCGCGGCGGGGCGGCCGTTCAGGGCGAGCCACGCCAGGTAGGCGGGGTAGGCCTGGCAGCCGGACAGCGGCGGGCGTGCCTCCAGTGCGGCCTGGTCCAGGCCGGAGGCGGCGGCGAGGGCGGGCAGGGTGCGCAGGGCGGCGCTCTCGCCCTCGGCCAGGGCGGCGAACCAGGCGCCGAGCGGGCGGTCGGCGCAGCGGGTCGCGAGCAGCAGCAGGCTGCGCCGGTCCGAGCGGATGATCCGGTACTGCTGGGTGGCGAGGTCGGCCAGTGCCGAGCGCGGGGCGGTGCCGTCGGCGAGGGCGGTGACCAGTGCCGGGGCGATGTCGCCGAGCGCCAACTCGGCGCGCAGGCTCTGGATCTGGTCGAGGATCGGGTGGTTCACCGGTGCCTCCGGGGTGGGATTCGGTCCGGTCCCCATTCCTACCGCCTGGCGGTGGCGGGGGAGGTGGCGACAGGCCGGTACCCGGATCGCCCCTCGGATCCTCCCGGGTCACGCCGGATTACGCCGGATCCACCCGCTCCCGGCCCCGGCACCGCCCGGGCCGGGAGCACCGCCCGCGTGGTGGTGCCTGGGTCGGGGTGCGGTCAGGCCTCGGCGCAGGCCTTCGTGATGTCGCCGGCGGCGCGGGTGATCGCTCCGATGTCGGGCTGTTTGTCGTGGGAGACCTTGTCGAGGGCGTCGTTGACGGCGCTGGAGAGTTTGTCGGCGGCCGAGTCGAGCTTGCCGCCGCCGTCCTGGCGGATCTTCTTCGTGTCGGCGACGATCTTCTTCAGGGCGTCGGCGGTGTGTTTGCGGCGGGCGTCGTCGGTGATCTGGCCGACGTTGACCGCCGAGTCCGCGAGGTCCTGGACGTCGCCGGCCAGGCTGATCGCCTTCTTTCCGCAGTCGATCGCCTGGTCGGCGTTCTTGCACGCGGTGAACAACGGGGCCGCGCTGAGCACCGCGAGTGCGGTCGCGGCCAAGCGGTACGGCTTCCTTGTCATGTCAGTATCCCTCCCGTCATCGACAACGCCCGTCCGCCGTACGGTGGTTCCGGCGGGACGGGGGTCATCGCCAGGAAGGCGGCCGATCGGCGGGCTGATCGGCGGCCGTCGGCCCGAGGAGGTCGGTGCAGGCCTGCCAGGCGGCCGGTGGCAGCAGGCTCCGGACGCGGGCGAACAGGCCGTACAGGCCCGGTCCGTAGCGGGCGGCGAGTTCGGCGTTGTGGGCGAGGACGTCGAGTTCGTTGGCGACCGTGATGGCGAGGAAGGCGCGGAGCTCCTCCTCCGTCAGTGTGCGGTCGGCCCCGGTGAACCGGTCGCGGAAGACCGGGGGCTCGTCCACGCCCAGGCGCGGGTAGACGGCGGCCCGGTCGCAGCTCGCGTAGAGGTGGACGAGCGCTTCTGCGCGCCGGCCGATGAGGTCGGCCAGCTCCTCCCGCCGGTCGGGTGCCAGCAGGGCGTGGTCGAACCCGTCGGTCCCGTACGCCGCGTGGCAGAGCCCGGCGGCCTGGACGGCGGGGTCGCAGCCCCAGGCCGCCAACAGGGCCTCCACCCGCCGGAGGTGGGCCAGGAGCGTGCCGCCGGGGTGCGGGATCCGGTCGGTCCGGTGGGCACGGAGGAAGGCCTCGGCGCGGTCCCCGGCGGGGCCGTCGGTGGGGCCGTCGGTGGGACCGCTGGTGGGGCCGCTGCGGCGGTCGGAAGGCGTCACCTCAGGAGTTCTACCCCCGAGGTGACGCCCCGGGCAACCGTCACCGGCCGGCGGACTCCGTGAGCTCGCCCACCAGGCCGGCGAGGGTCGGCACGGACACTCCGTGCGCGTCGGCGGCCCGCAGCACGGCGCCGCCGATGGCATCGAGTTCAGTCGGCCGACCGGCCGCCACGTCACGCTGCATCGAAGACTTCATCGTTGCGGGGATGCGGTCGAAGGAGGCGAGCAGGGCCTCGGGCTCGGCCGGTGCCCCGACCGCCCGGGTGACGGCGGTGATCTCGTCCAGCACCGCGAGGAGTTCGGCCCGGTGCTCGGTGCGCACGGTGCCGATCCCGCTCGCGTGGCGGGTGGTGAGCAGCGCGAACGGGGCGAGGAAGGAGAGCTTGCTCCACAGCATCGCCGTCTCGTCGTCGCGCAGCGTCACGTCCAGCCCGGCGTGCCGCAGCTGCTCGGCGAACTCGTCCGAGGCGGAAGCGAGTTCGACGATGGCGAACGGGCTGCTGTGCTCGATCCGCCCGGGCGCCGTCCGGGTGGCCTCGACCCGGATCGTGCCCGCCACGACCCGGGCGGCCGGGTAGCGCTCGCGCAGCAGCGCCATGTGGTCCAGGCCGTTGAGTAGCGGCACCACGATCGCGGCACCCAGGGCCTGCGCGGGCATCCGGTCGAGCGCGGCGGCCAGCGCCGTCTCCTTGACGGTCACGAAGACGGCGTCGACCGGCTCGCGCAGTTCGGTGGCGGCCTCGACCCGCGCGGTGAACTCGCCGAACTGCCCGCTGTGGACGTGCAGTCCGTCCCGGGCGATGGCGTCGGCGGTCTGCGCGCCGGCCAGGCAGACGACGCGGTGGCCGACGCGGGCGAGCAGTCCGCCGATCAGTCCGCCGACCCCGCCCGGCCCGAGGATGGCGACGGTCAGGGGGCTGGTGGGCTGCGGGGAAGCGGTCATGGTGACTCCGGTAGGTGAAGGGGTGGCTGGGGTGGTCGGCGTAGTTGGCGGGTTGCGGTCATGGGACTTCCCGGTAGAAGCGGCCCTCCAGGCCGTCCGGGCTGAGGAAGGCGAAGCCGTCGCCGGAATCGAAGTCCAGGAAGTACGGCTCGTCCTCGTCCTGGGTGCCCGCGAGGGCGAAGAAGTACTGCCACGGTGCGGGGACCTGGGCCTGGCCGCTCGGGAAGGACGGCAGGCCGCCGATGTGGTCATGCACGTGGGGGCCGTCCGGGAACCGGACCTCCGGGCCCTCGCCGCGCAAGTGCCGCTGGAAGGCGGCCCGTTCGTCCATCGACCGGTCGACATCGCTCGGAATCGGCAGCACGTCGAGGAGGTGTTCGACCGGGATCTCCGCACCGCCGGGCCCGCGGCGCCAGAGCGTGCGGCCCCGGGTGCCGGGCGGGCCGATGACGGCGAAGGGTGGGATCGGCCCGCCCGGTTGGACGAGCAGCACGGCGTCGCCCGCCTCCGGGTCGAGGCCGCCCATCGGGCCGTCGGCCGGGTCGAGGAAGAGGTAGGCGAGCCGCGCCTCGGCCCCCGGGACGGCGAACTGGCCGACGAACAGCAGGGGTTCACCGCCTGTGGGCGAGATCGGCCAGGCGGGCTCGGCCAGCCGGCAGGGCTCGCCGCCGAGCTTGGGGACCGGCGTGGTGACCGGGCGCTCGACCGGGCGCGGTGCAAGCCGCAGACGGGGCAGGAAGGCGGCGTCGTGCGGACCGGTGGCGGTGCCGGTCGGGTGCGGGGACATTTTGGGTGCCCCGGCGGGTTCGACGTGCTGTGCGGGGGCGGAGTGGGAGATGACGTCGAAGGTGAACGGCGCTTCGCGGCGCGGCTTCCGGGCTGGGTGCGAGGGGCGCGGCAAGGCCGGTTGGCGGTAGAGGTGGAGCGAGTCGTAGCGGAGGGTGCCGTGGGCGGGATCGGGCACCGCGAGGCCCTGGGTGCGCAGGGCCTCGACCAACTCGTGCGCCGGCCAGCCGAGCAGGTCGATCCCGTGGTAGCCGACCGGGCAGACGGGCCGGTCGTCGCTCGGGTTGCGGCTCATCGTGACGCTGCGGAGCCGGTCGCGGTCGTCCGCGCAGAGCGTGACGCTGACGCCGGGCAGTTGGAAGGCCAGTGCCCAACGGCAGCCGCAGACGAAGGTGTTCCGTACGCCGTCGGGCAGCAGCTCGCCGTGCGGAGCCAGCAGCTCGCGTACCGCCGCCTCGGTGAGACCGAAGCGCAGTTCGGGCAGCGGGGCGGGCAGGCGGACGCCATGGCCGGGCAGCAGGTCGATGGTCACCTGATCATGATTCCTCGTGGGGTGGGAGGAGGTGAGGCCGGGGGCGGAAACGGACGGATCCCGGCGTGTGCGGCGAGGAGGACCGCCGCTGCTGTGGGCCGCCGTGGCGGGGTCGACCACGCGGTCGCCTCGGCCCCCGTATCGTGCCGGACGGCCCGTCAGTTACCGGCGGCCGGCTTGCCGTGTCGGGCGTGGATGCCGGGGGAGGGCTCGGCCGCTTCGGGCGGATAGGCGTCCCGGACGAGCTTGAGCAGGGCGCGCTGTTCGTCCAGCCAGTCGGGTGCGGGGGAGAGGGCGACCCGGAGCATGACGCCAGAGTCCTCCGCGTCGGAGACGGTCACCCACAGGCCGCCGGGCCGGGCGGGTTCGATCCGCAACTCCGGGCCGTGCTCCTCGTCCAGCCAGCGGACGGCGAAGCCCTGGCCGAGCCGGTCCAGGGCGGCCTCCCAGCGCTGCAGGTGGTGGTCGGTGACCACGGTGACGAAGTGTCCGCGCACCGAGTCGGCGATGACGGTGATCTCGCAGTCCAGCCGGTCGTGCCCGAGCGGGGAGCCGGGCGCGTGCCGCCCGAGCACCTTGACGCGGACGTTGCGGCCGCCGGTGCGTCCGTCCCGGCCGGGCGCGCCATCGGTTCCGGGTCGGTCCGTCAGTCGGATCAACTCGTGTGGCTGCGAAGCGACTTCACTCAAGGGAGGGCTCCCGGTGGCAGCTGGTCCAAGGGCTGACATCCTCGCGCAGGTGTTCGTCCCGGTGCCAGTGCGGCGAGCGGTGTGTTCCCGCCAAGTGGCGTCCGAGGCTGCGCTGGCCGGGGTCGGCCTGGGCCTTGATCGACCCCGGCCGTGGTCGGGCTGGGCCGTGAGGGTCTGGTGGCGCCCAGAGCGGGTCCGCGCGGGGAGGGCGGAGGCCCGCCGGACCGTGGTGGTCGGGCGGGCCTCCGGGTGGTGCGGGGTCGTTCGCGGCCCTTCGGGTCGCGGGAGCCGTTCCAGCTGTCGCTGCCCGGCCGTACCGGCTGCCCGTGCGGTGCGGCGGGTGTCGCGTCAGCGGTGGTCGGGGTGGCCGGTGAGCACGGTGGTGAAGATCGGCTCGCCGTGTTGGTGGCCGGTCACGGTGGTGGTGAGGGCGTCCTGGTCCTCGCCGGGGGTGTGCCGCGCGGTGATCGTGGTGGGCGCGTCGAGCTCGGCGTAGCGGTGGAAGGTGGTGGCCGCGGAGGCGGGGGTGACGGTGACCGGGCTGGTCAGCGCGTTGGTCGCCTGGCGGGCCGCCTCCAGCAGGACCATGCCGGGGATGTGGTCGTTGGCGTGGTCGAAGAGGATCGGGTGCCGGAGGTCGGGGGTGAGGTGCCAGCTGCCGGGTTCGGCGGCCGCCGTGAGGACGACGTCGCAGGCGCGGAGCCGGCCGACCCGGGCCGGCGGCAGCGGTTCGGTCGCCGGCGCGGGCGTCCGGAGCTGGTCGACGTCGTGGCGGCCCCTGCGCAGCCGCTGGTAGGTGGAGGTGGGCACGGTGGTGAAGCGGGAGTAGCCGGTGGCGGCGAGGTGCGCGCCGCGGCGGACGACCGTGCTGAGGGTGAAGTCGACGGTGCTGCGGGTGCGGCGGGGCTGGGCGACGAGCTTGGCCTCGATGGTGAGGTCGGCGGGTGTCGCGCCGATGAGCAGATGGCGCGGCCGAGTGGTGTAGTCGAGGTTCCACATCATGAACTTGTGATCGAGCGGGACGCCGAATTCGGTGTGGGCGAGGTAGAGGCCGACTTGGCGGATCGTTTCAGCAGCCTGGATCGGGTCGTGCCGGGTGCCGTCCGGGGTGCTGAAGAAGGTGTGCGCCCGGGGCCATTGCGCGGAGACCGCGAAGGTGGTCTCGTTCAGCTGCTCGCTCCCGGTCAGGAAGACCTCGGCGTGGCAGGCCCGGTGGACGTACTCCTTGGCGACGGTGCTGGTGAGGCGGGGTATCGGGCCGGCCGCGAGGGCCGGGCCGGGGAGGGCCTCGGGGGCCTCGGCGGTGGCGAGGGCGGAGACAGGCGTGCGGAAGGCAAGCAGGGTCATGGGGAGCGCTCCGAAAGGCCGTGACGGGCGGGGTGGGCTGCTCAGGGCTCGTAAGATACGTACCTACCGGTTTGGTTTTCAAGGAGCCAGAACAAAGGTTCGTCGGCGGCCCAGCGGGGTCGTTCGGACACGCGCGGTGAGCATCTGAGCCCCGCTGCGGGCTGTGCCGGATTGGTGAAGCTCCGTTGACCTGCGGCGATTTCATGGCCTGAACTTGACAAGTTCATTATCATGGCGGGCCTGGCGGTGGGTGGACCGGCCAAAAGTAGCAACCCGTGCTCCGGTTCGATGGCCCGCCGGGGTGCCTCCGGCTACCTGTGCGACTCGTACCGTCCATGCGGTTTTCCGTGCCTCGAAGACGGCGCCATGTGACCTCGCACTCAGGGTCGTCGTGAGGACGGCGGGTAAGATACGGGGTGTTTGGTTTTGTTTGCCGACATTTTCGGGTGGGGTGGTTGCGGTGGTGCGGCAGGAACGGGCGGTCCGGACGCGTCGGCTGATCCTGGAGGCGGCCGCGGCCGTCTTCGACGAGTACGGGTACGAGGGCGCGACGATCGGCGCGGTGGTGGCCCGCGCGGGAGTGACCCGCGGTGCGGTGTACTTCCACTTCGCGTCGAAGCGGGAACTGGCCCAGGGCGTCCTGGAGGAGCAGTTCGGGCGCGACGAGATCCCCGAACGGCATTGCAAACTGCAGGAGTTCGTGGACCTCGGGATGGTGGTCGCCCATCTCATGCCGCGCGACCCGCTGTTGAGCGCGGGCGCGCGGCTCTCCCTCGGCCAGGACGTGTTCGGCGACTTCAGCGGCGGCGCCGCGCCCGGGTGGATCCAACGGGCCGAGGACGTGCTGGTGGCGGCCGGCCGGCGCGGCGAACTGCTGCCCCAGGTGGTGCCCGCCGAGACCGCCTGGCTGGTGACCGGCGCCTGGACGGGCGTGCAGATCCAGTCGCAGAAGATGTCCGGCCGGGCGGACCTGGAGCGCCGGGTCGCCGTGCTGTACCAGCACCTGATGCCGAGCATCGCCGTGCCCGCGGTGCTGGCCACGCTCGACCTCGGGGTGGACCGGGGCGGCCGGGTGGTGGCCGAACTGGAGGCGGCCCGGGTGGCGGCGGCCGACCAGGGCGGGGCCGGCGAGGCCGAGTCCGTCGCCGACGGTGTGGTCGTCGAGGGCATGGTCGGCGAGTGTGTGGCGGTCGAGGGCGTGGCGGCCGAGTCCGTCGCCGACGGTGTGGTCGTCGAGGGCATGGTCGGCGAGTGTGTGGCGGTCGAGGGCGTGGCGGCCGAGGCGGGTGTGGGCGGGGTCGGGCAGCGCTGACGCCGACCGGTCCGGAGTGCGGTGCCGGACCGGGCTGGGGGCGAGTTGCTCCGCCTAAAAACAAACAGCGCGTTCGGTTTTGTATTGACAAACCGTCCGTCCTGTTTTTGGATAGGCGTCGGGTGCTCGACCGGTCTCTCCGGGCAAGCCTGCGGACCTTGAGCAGCGGAGCACCCGCCCGGCCGGTGGCCGTCGGGGTCGCCGACCCGTCTGGATTTGGGGTGGTCGTCGTGGAAATCCGGGTGCTGGGAGCCTTGGGGGTCCAACTGTGCGGGGCGTCGGTGGTGCCGACGGCCCCGAAACCTCGGCAGGTGCTCGCCCTGCTCGCCTTACGCGCCGATCAGGTCGTCCCGGCGGGGGTCCTCGCCGACGAACTGTGGTGCGGCCGTCCGCCGCGCAGCGCGCGCACCACCGTGCAGACGTACGTCCTGCAACTGCGTGACCTGATCGACCGGGCCCTCGCCCAAGGCGACGGCGCCTCGGGCACGTCCTGCGCGAAGGACGTCCTGGTCACCTCGGCCGGCGGCTACATGCTGAACAGCGGCGGCGGACTCGTCGACCTGCGCGAGTTCGACCGCCTCGCCGGGTACGGCTACCGCGCCATGGACGGCGGCGACTTCCCACTGGCCGCCCGGCAGTTGGGCGAGGCACTGGCGCTGTGGCGCGGGCCGGCCTTCGCGGACGTCCCGGTCGGCGGCCAACTCGCCGTCGAAGCCAAGCGGTTGGAGGAGACCAGGCTCTGCGCGCTGGACCAGCGGATCGACGCCGACCTGCGGCTGGGTCGCCACCGGGTGCTGCTCGCCGAACTCACCGTCCTGATCGACCGCTACCGCACCCACGAGAGCCTGCACGGCCAGTACATGGTCGCCCTGCACCGATCCGGCCGCCGAGGCGAGGCACTGGAGGCCTATCAGCGGCTCCGGAACACCCTGGTACGGGAGTTGGGCATGGAGCCGTCCGCCGCGCTGCGCCGAATGCAGCGCTCCATCCTGCTCGCCGCCCCCGAGCGGGCCGACCAGGAGCGGGCCGACCGGGAGCAGCCGGGCGAGCTCGTCGACGGGCTCGGCGCCCGCCCGGCCCGCCTCACCCGGGTCGTCTGACCGCGGTCGGCTGATTAAGTTCGGCCGGTCAGGGCGCGGCGGCGCGTGCGGCGGTCAGCCGGCGCGCACCCGGTGGGGAGGTCAAGCCGGGTCCGGCCCGGAACGGAGGGTCAGGTAGTCGCCGAGGCGGGCGGCGGCGGTGAGCATGGCGAGGCCCCGGGCGGTGAGGCGTCGGTGCCAGCCGTCGAGGGCGGCGGCCAGCTCGCCGGTGCCGCCCGCCTCCCGGATCTGCCGGACCACGGTGGCGATGTGGTCCAGCAGGTATCCGCCGCGTCGGAGGAGGTGGGCGAGTTCGGCGTCGCGGACGTCGGCCGGGAGATAGACGCGGTGACCGGTGCTGCCGTCGCGGATGGGGCTGAGGATGCCCGAGGCCTCCCAGGTGCGCAGCGTCGCGGGGGTGATGCCGAGCCGGTGAGCGACCTCGCCGATGCTGAGCGAGCCGGACGGTGTGGGCCGGGTCGGCGCAGGCCGGGGCGCGGGCCGGCTCGGCGCGCCGATGGCGGCCGCGGGCGGGCCGGGTGCGGCCGTGAGGTGGTCGACGGCCTCGCGGACGGCGGCCAACGTCTCCCGGTCGCGCAGCAGTTGGGCGTGCCCGCGGTCGAGGGCGGTCAGGGCCTCGTCGAGCCGGTCGGCGTGGACGGCGGTCATGGCCGAGCCGGCGGTCGCGTGCCCGTACGCCGGGACGAGGGCGAGGAAGGCGCGCAGGGCGGCGGCGTGCAGCTCGGTGTAGATCCGGTAGCCGGTGGGGGTGCGCTCGGCGGGCGGGAGGAAGCCGTCGCGTTCGTAGTTGCGGACGGCCTGGGTCGAGATGCCGTGCTCGCGCGCGAGACCGGAGGGGCGCATGGTCGACTTCCGTTCGGGCCTGTTTGAGGCTTCTGATGGCAGTAGACCGGCTGTACTGGCCAGAAGGTGGCAAAGCCTCAACCGTTCCTTCAAGGATACGCTTGAGGTCCATGAGTCAGGACATTCACGATTTCCTCCCCCCGTCGTGCGAACTGCTGGGGCTCGGCGAGCCGACCCACCAGGAGCCGGCCTTCGGGTGGATCCGCAACGGTCTGTTCGCCCGACTGGTCGACCGGGGGTTCCGGTCGATCGCACTCGAAACCGACCGCGTGGCGGCGCTAGCCGTGGACGCCTACGTCCGGGACGGCGTGGGCACCCTGGACACGGCGACGGGCGAGGGCTTCTCGCACGGCTTCGGAGCGCATGCCGCCAACCGCCGACTCGTCGCCTGGATGCGCGAGTTCAACCGCGATCTCCCGCCCGGTGAACGACTGGCCTTCCACGGCTTCGACGCCCCGACCGAGAACTACAGCGCCCCCAGCCCGCGCCGCTACCTCGAACACGCCCGCGACTACCTGGGGCTCGACCTCGACATCGCTGGCCCGGCGGGTGAGGACGAGCGGTGGAGCCGGGTGGAGGCGGTGCTGGACCCGGCCCGGTCGCCCGGCGCCACCCCCGAGGCGGGCCGGCTGCGGTGCCTCGCCGACGACCTGCTCGTCCGACTCCACGCGCGCGCGGCGGAGTTGATCGGCGCGACCTCGCTCGCCGAGTGGCACGGAGCGCGGGTGCGGCTGACCGCCGGCATCGGCCTGCTGCGCTACCACGCGCAGTCGGCCGTCCCGGGCCTCGACCCGAGCACCCGGGTGGGCGGCCTGCTCGGCATGCGGGACGCGCTCATGGCGCAGAACCTGCTGGACATCCGCGACCTGGAGGCCCGGCGCGGACCGACCCTGGTCTTCTCGCACAACGAGCACCTGCGGCGCAACCCGAGCGCCTGGACGGAGGGTGAACTGGACTGCGGGTGGAGCGGCGCGGGCAGCATCGTCGGCGCACTGCTGGGCGAGCGGTACGCCTTCGTCGCGGGCAGTCTGGGGCGCAGCGAGGCCATCGGGCTGGGCGAACCGGCGCCGGGCACGTACGAGGCGTTCCTGCAACGGCGCGGCTCAGTCTGGGAGTTGACGGAGGCGGCGCTGCCCGCCGAAGGCCGTAAGCGCACCGACACCACGCCCCGGCAGGGTTACTTCCCGCTCGACCGGGACGTCCTCGACGGCGCGGCTGCGCTCCTGCACATCGCTGACGGCGCGGCGGTGGGGTAGGCATCCCGGAGGGGGCGGTGCGCACGGGCACGAGGCCGGGGCGGCGCTCCGTGAGGAACGCCGCCCCGGCCCGCGTGCGCGCGGGTGGGTCAGATCGTCTGGTAGAAGCCGAGCAGGTCGACCGTGAAGTCGATGTCCTGCCAGCCCTGGTTCCAGATGTCGACGATGCCGCCCCTGCCGCCCGGGGTCTGGGCGACGTTCGGCACGGTCGCGCCCGCCGTCCAGTTCAGCGTCGACGAGGCGGGCCGCTGCGGCGTGTTCGCGGTGCCGTTCTGGTACGCGGACCAGAAGTTCGGGTCGGGAGCGACCGACAGGAAGCCCGGCCCGGTCGTGTTGGTGACGGTGGTGTTCAGCACCCAGCCGTCGACGCGAGGGGCGGTGGTGTCGCTCTCCAGCCGCATCGCGAAGAAGTCACGGGCCGCCAGCGGACCGGCCTTGCGGCCCCAGCTGTCCTTGCGGCTGTCGACGATCCGGAACGGCACCCAAGCCGAGACGAAGGCGGAGCGGCTCTCGGGGGTGTAGTAGCCGACGACGTCGACCACGACGTCCGTCGGTTGCCAGCTCCCGTTGCGCACGGTGATCTTCCCGTCGGGGCCGACCGGCACGATCACCGCGTTGGCGACCGTCTGGCCGGCGGTGAAGTTCACGTTGGACGCGGTCGGCACCTCATGCCCGCTGGGGTAGGCGACCAGGTGGCCGGCGTCCTGCGGCTTGGTGGCCGTCAGGTTGAGCGCCACGGCGGTGATGCCCTGCGGCACCCGGTTGTGGCCGGCGATGTCCACGTCGAAGCTCGTCTGCCCGGGGATCTGGGCCGCTGCCGCCCCGGTGCCGTCCCGGGTGTCGACGACGCGCACCTGGGGCACCGCCCGGTAGCCGCTGGCGGGGGAGGGCGCGAAGTACCCGGTGACGTCCGCGATCAGGTTGATCGGCTGCCAGCCCGCGTTGAACAGGTACACGTACCCGTCGGCGCCGACCGCCGAGACGACCAGGTTCGGGACGGTCTGGCCGGCCTCGTAGTTCAGGTTCGACGTCTCGGCGCCCTCGGCCAGGTCCTTCGCGGACTGCACCGAGACGTGGCCGGCGGCCGTGGGGTCGGTGACGGTCACGTTGAGGACCACCGCGGAGACCCCGGCGGGGATCTGGGCCGCACCCGCGACCTTCAGGGCCACCGTGCCGCGCCCGGCGACCTCGTCCGCGGCGGCGCCGATGCCCGTGCGGGTGTCCAGCAGCCGGGTGGGCGCATGCGGCGTGAACTCCGAGCCCGAGGTGACGACGGTGACCTCGTTGGTGGCCACGACGTCGTGCGTGGTGTCCTTCACCGTGACCTTGACGTCGTAGGTGCCGACCGCGGCGTACGTGTGCGTGGTGTGCCGCATGTCGGAGGGGTAACCGGGGGCGGTGCCGGAGAACGTGTCCGTGGTCCCGTCGCCCCAGGCGATGGTGGCGTCGACCGCGGCGTCGCTTCCGACGGTGATGATGGTCTGCAGGTCGAGTGAGTGCGCGGTGGGCGTCGTGGCGTACAGGCTGACCGC
Organism: Kitasatospora sp. NPDC023385; assembly: GCF_055664045.1. NCBI lineage: Bacteria > Bacillati > Actinomycetota > Actinomycetes > Kitasatosporales > Streptomycetaceae > Kitasatospora > Kitasatospora sp. NPDC023385. The sequence goes on from NZ_JBVOOL010000019.1 coordinate 111,718, forward strand.
CAGGTACGAACTGCTCTGCGCGCCCGGCGCGGCCTGAGCCGGCGCGGCCTGGCCCGGAGCAGCTTGGCCCGGAGCAGCTTGGCCCGGAGCAGCTTGGCCCGGCGCGGCCTGGGCCGGCGCCGCCGAGCCGGTGCTCGTACCGGGCTTCGGCGTGACCACCGTTCGGTCGGCAGGGCTGCTGAAGGTCCGGCCCTGGACCCCCGGTGCCGGCGGTGCACCGGCCCCGCCCGCCTGCTGCTCCTGGGCGGCGGGCGCCGGGGGCGCCGCGGGTGCCGTTCCGGGCCCCGACGCCTGGGCGATTCCGGGCGTGAGACCGACACCGGCTGCCACGAGGGCAGCGAGAACCACGAGTCGGCGATTGTGCACCGAACCCCCCATATTTCTGTCAAAAGGCGAACAGGTTCCACACAGTTCGAATAGATGATCAGCGTACAGGCCGTGCCCGACAGGGCCCCATGCGGACGGTGGCCTGGCGCGGGGGAGGGGCGGCGGCCCCGGACGGCCGTCATGCGGGCTCCGCAGGCCCGTGGCTACGATCGGAATGATTGATTCCGGATGGTGGTGAGACGGAAGCCAGGTCCGCCGATGGCCCCGAAGTCCGTGCAGTGGCCGCCGTACGTGCGGGTCGCGCCGTGGTTGCTGATCGCGGGCGGGCTGGTGTGGAACTCGCTGGATCCGACCGACTACTGGGGCGATCCGCTGCTGGCGGCCGCCGCCGTGCTGGCGGGGGCGCTGCTCACCCTGCGGGACACCGCCGCGGTGGGCACGGCCAACGTGGCCGGGATCCTGCTGCTGTCCACGCAGGACGGCTCGATCGGCACCGGGGACGGCTACCTGGAGCTGGCGAACACCGCGTTCGCGGCACTGCTCGGGGTCGGGGTGAACCGGGTGGTGGCCCGGCACGGGCGGCGGCTGGAGCGGGTGCGGTCGGTGGCGGAGGCGGCGCAGCACGCGGTGCTCCCGGAGCCGCCGGCCCGGGTCGGACGGCTGTCGGTCGCGGCCTGTTACCGGGCCGCCCACGACGAGGCGCTGATCGGCGGGGACGCGTACGCGCTGCAGGTCACCCCGTACGGCGTGCGCGGGCTGATCGCGGACGTGCGGGGCAAGGGGCTGCACGCGGTGGGCGCGGTGTCGGTGCTGCTGGGGGCCTTCCGGGAGGGCTCGCACCGGGCACCGGACCTGGCCGCACTCGCGGACGCGCTGGAGGACTCGCTGCTCCGGGAGGTCGACCAACTGAGCGAGGAACTGCGGCTGGAGGGGTTCATCACGGCCCTGCTGGTGGAGTTCCCGCCGGGGGAGGAGACGGTGCGCACCCTCGACTGCGGGCACCCCGGCCCGTACTTGGTGGGCGGCGCCGGGCCGCAGGTGCGGCGGCTGGACGCGGCGGACCCGGGGCTGCCGTTGGGGATGGGTGTGCTGGGGGTGGCGCGGCCCGCGGTGGAGAGCCGGCCCTTCCCGCCCGGGAGCACGCTGCTGCTGGTGACGGACGGGGTGACGGAGGCCCGGGACGCGGCGGGCGAGTTCTACGACCCGGTGTCCGGACTGGCCCCGCTCGGCCCGTTCGACGGGCCGGGCCGGGTGCTGGACGCCCTGATGTCGGACGTCGAGCGGTGGACCGGCGGGCCGCGGGACGACGACATGGCGGTGCTCGCGATCACCCGCCGGGCGGGCGACTGAAGCACCGGCCGGCCGACGGCTGCCCGGTTCGGCCCGATCGCGGCCGACGGCTTCCTCGACCGATGGCTTCCTCGTGCGACGGCTCCCTCGACCGATGGCTTCCTCGTACGACGGTTTCCGTCGGTCACGCGGATATCACGATGAGGTGACGGGCGCATAGCGCTTCATGGGATCCGGCCAAGTTGAGCGCCACCGTCCGGTGGCCGGAAAGGTGACGTCCGAATACCGGACGGCGAAATGGACGGATCGCCACCGTGGCGCCCGGGCGCCCGCCGGGCCGTGCCGCCTGGGCGGTCGGGCCGCGGGGGCGGAACGGCCGGCCCATAAGGGGGCGTAAGAGTCGCGCAAGGGCCGGTCGGGGGAGTGGCGGGATCCGGGCGACCTGCGGTTCGTCCGGAAACGAACCCGGTGCTTGCCCCGTGTCGAAGCGGTGACGGAAAGTCGAACCGATGAACGAAACGCCTCACCCTCGCCAGGCCCGTCTGCTCGGCCACCGCGACTTCCGGCTCCTGCTGACCGGGGCCGCCGCGGCCCAGACGGGCAGTCAGGTCACCCTGGTCGCCCTACCCTTGGCGGCGGTGGTTGTCCTGGACGCCACCCCGTTCGAAGTGGGTCTGCTGACCGCCGCCGAAACCGCCGCCTTCCTCCTGGTCGGCCTGCCGGCCGGCGCCTGGCTGGACCGGATGCGCAAGCTGCCGGTGCTGATCCGCGCCGACATCGTGCGTGCCCTGGCCGTCGGGTCGATCCCGCCGGCGGCGGCGCTCGGCGTCCTGACCATGCCGCAGCTCTACCTGGTGGCGCTCGTCACCGGAGTCGCGACGGTGTTCTTCGACGTCGCCCACCAGTCCTTCCTGCCCGCCGTCCTGCCGCGCGAGCAACTGGTCGGCGGCAACGGGGCGCTGGAGACGGTCCGCTCCTCGGCGCAGATCGCCGGACCGGGCCTCGGCGGCGGACTCGTCCAACTGCTCGGGGCGCCGCTCGCCATCGTCGCCGACGCCTGCGGGTACCTGGCGTCCGCACTGCTGCTCACCCGGATCCGGGTCGAGGAGCCGCAACCGGAACCCGAGCCCGGGCGCTCGCTGCGCGCCGACGTGGGGGCGGGCGTGCGCTTCGTCCTGGGGCACCCGCTGCTGCGGGCGATCGCGACCGCCACCGCCGTGTCCAACCTGTTCGCCGCCGTGCTGATGGCCGTGCAGACGGTCTTCTGGGTGCGGGTCCTCCACTTGCAGCCGGGGGCCATCGGCGTGCTGCTGTCCACCTCCGCCGTGGGCGGGCTGGCGGGCGCGCTGTGCGCCGGGTACCTGGCGCGGCGGATCGGGCAGGCCCGGCTGATCTGGCTGTCCACGGTGGTGACGGCCCCGTTCGCGGTGCTGTGGCCGCTGTCCGGCGGCGGGGCGGGCGTGGTGCTGTTCGGCGTCGCCTCCGGGGTGGTGCTGTTCGGCGCGGTGGCCTACAACGTCGCCCAGGTGAGCTTCCGGCAGAGCATCTGCCCGCCGGAACTGCTCGGCCGGATGAACGCCACCATGCGCTTCCTGGTGTGGGGCACCCTGCCGCTCGGCGCGCTCGGCGGCGGGATCGTCGCCGACGCGGCCGGACCGCGCGCCGCGCTGTGGCTCTGCGCGGCGGGGTTCCTGCTCGTGCCGCTGCCGCTGCTGCTGTCGCCGCTGCGGCGGATGCGCGACCTGCCGGTCGGCGCGCCGGGTACGGCGCGGACCACGGCCGAGGCTGCCACCGACACGGACACCACCGACAAGGCCGCCGCCGTCGGGGCCACCACTGCCGAGGAGCCCGCCGCGAGTCCCACCGCCCCCTGACCCACCCCAGCCCTGCCGAGCCGCGACCGGAAACCGGAGACCGTTCCCGTGCACGCCAGCATCACCGCCGCCTACCTCGCCCGGTACCGCTCCGCCGCCGCCGACGCCCCGGCGGAACTGCTCCCGCTGACCGGCGCCCAACGGCGCTTCCTGATCACCCGCCGACTCGCACCGCAGACCCGCTCCGACGTCGTCCCGCTGTTCTTCGCCTACCCGCCCGGCACCATCGACCGGGACCGGCTGGCCCGTGCCGCCGCCGCGGTCGCCGCCCGCCACCCGGCGCTGTGCGGAGGCTTCACAACCGTGCGCGGCACACCCGTCCTGCGGGTCGGCGGCCCGTCCACCGAAGTCGCCCGGATCGCCGTCGCCCCCGGCGGGACGGCCCGCGAGGCGCTGCGCCGCGCCCTGCTCGACTGGCCCGCCGACGGGCCGGCACTGCGGCTGCTGGTGGCCCGGGAGCCGGACGGCGACGAGGAGTTGCTCGCCGTCGCACTGGACCACGCGGCCTGCGACGAGCAGTCGCTCGGGGTGCTCACCGCCGAGCTCGGCGCGGCGTACGAACGGGACGAGGCGCCGGCGGCCGGGCCCGGCCCGCAGGCCCTGGCCGACTACCGGCAGGCCGTCGAACTCCAGCTGGCCGCCGAGGACGCCGCCGGCGGACCCGCCGCGCAGTCCCACTGGGGCCGCAGGCTCGGCGGCCTGACCGGGGCCGGCGGCGGCGCGGCCACGTCCACCGGGATGCTCAGCGAGCGGCTGCCCGCCGCCGGGGGTGCCGTGCGCGGCGCCGTCTTCCCGGCCCTGCTGGACGCCGTCGGGGCCGCCGCGCACCGGCTGCACCGGGCCTCGGGATCCCCCGGGACGGAGGCCGGCGGAGGGCCGCTCGCGCTCGGCTACCCGTGGGGCGGCCGACCGGCGGGCGCACCCACCGTGCTCGGCTGCTTCCTCAACACCCTGGTCCACCCGGCCGCGCCGGCCGTAGTTGGCACACCGACCACGCCGACCGCACCGACCACGCCGACCGCACCGACCGCACCGACCGCACCGATCACGCCGACCGCTGCGAGCGACCTGGACGCCCTCGCCGACGCGTGGTGGGACGACCTCGACCACGCCGGCACCCCGTTCGACGAAGTGGTCCGCGCCGCCCGCACCGCCGGGGCGCCGTGGACCGGCGCGCTGGACGCCATGCTCACCCTGGAGGACCTGCACCGCCGCCCGCCGCTGGTGCTCGGCGGCGTCCCCGGCCGGGAGACCCACCTGGCCGGACGTCCGCTCGCCGCGCCGCTCGCCGTCTCCGCCTCGCACGGCGACGACCTGCTGGTCCGGTTCGCCTGGGACAGCGACCGCTTCCCCGAGGCCGACGCCCACGCCGCCTTCGCCGACCTGCTCGCCGTGCTGCGGCACCACCTGCACGCCGGGGCGGGCCTGGCCTCCCACGCCTGAACGCGCCCGCCCCGAACGGGGTCTGCACCTCCCGAACTCCCGCGCCCTGAACGGCGCGGAGCCGAACCCCCCGCGCCCTGAACGGCGCGGGCCGGGACGTCCGCGCCTGAAGCGCGCGGGCCGACTCCCGCGCCGGACCCGCCCCGCCGGGTCCGTCCCCCCGGACCCGCCCTGGCGGGTCCGCCCTGCCCGGCCGCGCGTGCCCGACGGCGCGCCCGACCGGGTGCCCGGACCCCGGGCCGCACCCTCACCCGGGGGCGGCCGGTCCACCGGCCGGAGCGGGACCACCCCACGCCCGCCGCCGGCCACCGCAGTGCCGACAAGCCCACCACACAAGGGAGCCGCCCATGTTCGCACTTTCTCCGTCGCAGGAAATCGTCTGGCTGCACGAACAGATGCTGCCGGGCAGCCGCGCCTACAACTTCACCGCCGTCCTCGACCTCTGGGGCACCCTCGACCGGGACGCGCTGCACGCCGGCCTGACCGCCGTCCTGGCCCACCACCCGGGCCTGCGACTGGAGTTGGTGCCCCGGGCGGAGGGTCTGCCCGGCCAGCGGGTCGCCGAGGACTGTCAACCCGAGCTGCGGCACAGCGACTTCGAGGCCGAGGCCGATCCGGAGGCCGCCTTCCGCCGGCTGCTCGCCGCCGAGGCGGAGGAGCCGGTGGACACCGAGCGGGCGCCGCTGCTGCGCTGGCACCTGGTCCGACTGGCCGAGGACCACCACCGGCTGGTCCACGTCGAGCACCACCTCGTCCACGACGGCCACTCCTTCGCGATCCTGCTGCGCGACCTGTTCACCGTCTACCGCGCCCGGGTCCTCGGCGAGCCGTACGACCTGCCCGCCGCCCCCTCGTACGAGGAGCACGCGCGCGCCGCCGCCGACGTCCCCCGCGACCGCGCACTCGACTTCTGGTCCCGGGAGTTGGCCGACGCGCCGCGCGAGGTCACGCTGCCGGGGCTGGCCCGGCCGGGCGTCGAGCGGCGCCACCGGGGCGGGCAGCTGCGCCAGGCGATCGGCGCCGACCTGGCCGAGCGGCTGCGCGAGCGCAGCACGGCGGACGGCCACACTCCGTTCAGCACGCTGCTCGCCCTGCTCGCCGAACTGCTGCGCCGGCACAGCGGACACCGCGAGCTGGTGGTCGGCACCGCCGTCGGCAACCGGCCGGAGGGCTTCGAGGGCACCGTCGGCATGTTCGTGAACACCGTGCCGCTGCGCCTGCGGCTCGACCCGGCGGCGCCGGGCACCGAGGCCGTGGACGAGGTGACCGACGTCCTGATGCGCGCCCTGCCGTACCAGGACCTGCCGGTGCAGGAGCTGACCCGCCGGCTCGGCCTGCACACCAGCGGCGCCGACAACCCGCTGTTCAACGTGATGTTCAGCGCGCACGACGCGGCGCTGCCCGACGTCCAGGCGCCCGGGCTGGAGGTCTCGCTGTACGAGGGCTTCAACACCGGCACCACCCGCTTCGACCTCGACCTGGTGCTGCTGCCCGACGACCGCCGGGTGGTCGGCGAGAAGCACGGCGCCGCCGGGATGACCCTGGTGTGGGACTACGACGCGGACCTCTTCCGCGAGTCCGAGGCGGTGCTGCTGTCCGAGCGGCTGCTGGAGCTGCTGCGCTGCTACCTGGACCGCCCGCAGGCGCCGATCGCCGAGCTGGCCCCCGCGCCCGAGGCCGAGCCGGCCGCCGTCGCGTCCGCGGTCACGCCCGCCGTCACGCCCGCCGTCACGCCGGCCGACCTGGCGGCCGTCCTCGACCCGGCCGCCGCCCACGACCCCACCGCGCTCGCCCTGCTGGCCGGCACCGAGCGGATCAGCTACGGCGAACTCGACCGCCGCGTCACCGAGCTGGTCGAGCGGCTGCGCGCCGCCGGGGTCGCCCCCGGCCAGCCGGTGGCCACCGTACTGCCGCGCGGCGCGGACAGCGTGGTCGCCCTGCTCGCCTGCCTGCGGCACGGCGCCGTCCACGCGCCGCTGTCCACCGAGGACCCGGCCGCCCGGCTCGGCCTGCTGCTGGAGCGCCTGAACCCGGCCCTGGTCCTGGCCACCCGGCACAGCGCGCTGGCGCTGCCCGCCGAGGGCGTCACCCCGGCGCTGCTGGACGGCCCCGCCTTCCCGAAGGCCGAACCCGCCGCCGTCCTGGACGGCGCCGCCTATCTGATCCACACCTCCGGCTCCACCGGCGTGCCCAAGCCCGTCCTGGTCGGCCGCGACGCCCTCGCCGGGTACGTCACCACGATCGCCGCCCGCTACGGACTCACCTCCGCCGACCGGGTGCTGCTGTTCGCCCGGCCGTCCTTCGACGTGGCGCTGGAGGAGGTGCTGCCCGCCCTCGCGGCCGGCGCCACCCTGGTCGTGCCGCAGCGCGAAGTGCCCACCGGGCCCGAGCTGGTGGCCGTCCTGGCCGCCCGCGGCGTGACCGTCGCCAACCTGCCGACCAGCTACCTCCTCGCCGTCCGCGAGGACCTGCGCGAGGCGCTGCGCGACGGCCGCTGGACGCCCCGGCTGCTCGTCCTCGGCGGCGAGCGCCTGCCCGCCCGGGCGCTCGCCGACCTGGCCGGGGCCACCACCGTGCTGAACGCCTACGGCGTCACCGAGGCCACCGTCACCTCCACCGTGTACGAGGTGACCGCCGCCGACGTCGCCGCGGACGGCGAGATCCCGCTCGGCACCGAACTCGACGGCGTGCGCATGCACGTCCTGGACGAGACGCTGCGCCCGCTGCCGGCCGGCGGCGTCGGCGAACTCGTCGTCGGCGGCCCGATGGTGGCCGACGGCTACCTGGGCCTGCCGGAGCCGACCGCCGCCCGCTTCGTCACCGTCCCCGCGCTCGGCGGCGCCCGCGTCTACCGCACCGGCGACCGCGGCTACCGCGACCTGGACGGACGGCTGTGCTTCCTCGGCCGCGCCGACAACCAGGTCAAGCTGCGCGGCCACCGGATCGAACTGGAGGAGATCGAGGCCGCCGCCTCCGCAGAACTCGGCGGCCGCTCCTGCGCCGTGGTGCTGCACACCGACCCGCGCACCGGCCCCCGACTGGTCGGCTTCCTGGAGGGCGCCGACCGCCCCGACCAGGGCGCCCTGCACGAGGCCCTCGCCCGCCGCCTGCCCGGCGGGCTCGTCCCGGCGAGCTGGACGGCCGTCCCGGCGATGCCGACCCTGCCCGGCGGCAAGCCCGACCGCGCCGCCCTGCTCCGCCTGGCGGACGAGGGGGCCGACGAGGCCGCCGCCGAGGAGCGGAACACGCCGAGCGCCTTCGCCGACCCCGGCCAGGAGCTGATCGCCGCCGCCTGGCGCGAGGTGCTCGGCCACGACCGGTTCACCGCGGACTCGCACTTCTTCGAAGTCGGCGGCCACTCGCTGCTCGCCGCCCAGCTCGCCGCCTACCTGGAACCCCACATCGGCAGCCGCCCGCCGCTGCGCACCCTGTTCCGCCACGCCGTCCTGGCCGACCAGGCCCGCGCCCTCACGGGAGATGCCAAGTGACCGCCCCCTCCGCCGTCCTGGAAGCCGGCCACCGCGAGCTCGTCGAAGCCTTCGAGAGCTTCATCCGCCGCGAACTCGTCCCGCTGGCCGCCGAGTTGCCCGAGACCGCCGACCAGGTGCCGACCGACCTGCGCAGCTACGTCCGCAAGCGCTCCGCCGCCCTCGGCTTCTACGCCGGCGACTACCCCGAGGAACTCGGCGGCGCCGACATGCCCTTCACCGCCGTCGTCCTGCTGCACCACGCGGCCGGGCGCAGCGGCTGCGTCCTCGCGCCGTACGCGCTGGCCGGCTCCGACGGCCCCAGCCCGCTGCTGCGCAACGGCACCCCCGAGCAGGTCGAACGCCACCTCGTCCCGCTGGTGCGCGGCGAGCAGACCCGCTGCCTGGCCCTCACCGAGCCGCACGCCGGCTCGGACGCCTTCCGGCTCACCACCACCGCCGTGCGCGAGGGCGACCGGTGGGTGCTCAACGGCCGCAAGACCTTCGTCAGCAACGCCGAGCACGCCGGGATCGCCCTCGTCGTCGCCGCCACCGACCTCGGCGACGGCGCCACGACCGGCGCCACCGCGTTCGTGCTGCCGATGGACCAGCCCGGCCTGCGGATCGGCCAGCGCTACGAGGGCATGTCCGGCGAGCCGCTGTTCGAACTGCTGCTGGACCAGGTCACCGTCGGCCCGGAGGCCGTGATCGGCGGCGAGGACGCCGTCGGCGCGGCCACCGCCCTCGCCATGGACAGCCTCTCCCGCGGCCGCCTGGTGGTCGCCGCGATGTGCAACGGCATCGCCGAGTACGCGCTGCGGGCCGGCGTCGAGTACGCCAAGGACCGGCGCGCCTTCGGCCGGGTGATCGGCGAGTACCAGCACGTCCAGGAGCACCTGGTCGCCACCCGGGCCGAGGTCGAGGCCTCCAAGCTGCTCACCCTCGCCTGCGCCCGGCTGGTCGACGAGGGCACCGAGGCGCCCGAGAACGCCGCGCTCGCCAAGCTCACCGCCTCCGAGACCGCCGTCCGCGCGGTCGACCGCTCGCTCCAGGTGCACGGCGCCACCGGCTGGGTGCGCGGCCACCCGCTGGAGTTCCTGTACCGCTACGTGCGGATGACCACGATCATCGAGGGGACCTCCGAGGTCCAGAAGGTGATCATCGCCCGCTCCATGGGCCTGAACTGACGGACCGTCATGAACCCGGAGACCACGATGGAACACCAGATTGCGACGGCGTCCTTGACCACGACCGAGCCCGTGACCGAGCCCCGGACCGCGGAGACCCTGAGCATCGGGTACGGCCGTCCGCACCAGGACGGCGCCGTCCTCGACCTCTTCAGCACCTGGGTGCACCGCACCCCCGACGCCCCCGCCCTGATCGACGGCGAGCGCGTCCACAGCTACGCCGAACTCGACCGCCTCGCCGACAGAGTCGCCGAGACCCTGCGCGGCAGGGTCGGCCCCGGCGACCTGCTCGGCGTCTGCCTCGGCCACTCGGTGTCGCTGGTGGCCGTCACCCTGGCCGCCGCCAAGCTCGGCGCCGTCCACCTGCCGCTCGGCCCCCGCCCCGGCGAGCACCGGCTGCGGGCCGTCGCCGAGCAGCTGCGCCCGACCTGCCTGGTCGGCGAGCCGGGCCTGCTGCCCCCCGGCGGCGAGCGGCTGCCGCTGGACCTGCCCACCGAGGGCGTGGTGGCCAGCCTGACGCCCGGCGAGCAGGTGCGCGTCCCGGCCGGCACCCACTACGCGGTGCTCACCTCCGGCTCCACCGGCACCCCGAAGGCCGTCGCCGTCACCGAACCGGCGCTCGGCTCGCTGCTGCAGTACTACCGCGAGCTGACCGGCCTCGGCCCCGGCGAGCGGCACAGCCTGCTGATCGGCGTCGCCTTCGACCCGCACGTCCAGGAGCTGTGGGCCGGCCTCACCTCCGGCGCCGCCCTGGTCATCGCGCCCGAGGCGGTCCGCTGGGACTCCGGCGCGCTCACCGACTGGTGGCGCGAGGCCGGCATCACCGCGGCCGTGCTGCCCACCCCGCTGGCCGAGCCCGTCCTCGGCCGGCCCTGGCCCGCCGGCCTGGCCCTGCGCCACCTCATGATCGGCGGCGACCGGCTGCGCCGTGCCCCCGGGCCCGACGTCACCGCGACCGTCCACAACGCCTACGGCCCCGCCGAGGCCACCGTCACCACCACCGTGCACAGCATGGCGCCCGGCGCCGACCACGGCGCGGGCGCCCCGCCGATCGGGCTGCCGATCCCGGGCGTGGTCGTGCTCGTCACCGACGAGGACGGCCGGCCCGTGCCGCGCGGCACCTCCGGCGAGCTGCGGATCGGCGGCCGCGGCCTGGCCGCCGGCTACCTCGACCCCGAGCTGACCGCCCGCCGCTTCGTCGGCGCGCCCGACGGCGTGGCCGGGACCGACCGGGTCTACCGCACCGGCGACCGGGTCGTCATGCGTCCTGACGGCGTGCTGGAGTTCCACGGCCGCCTGGACGACCAGGTCAAGGTCAGCGGCGTGCGGATCGAACCCGCCGAGGTCGAGGCCGCGTTCGAGCGCGACCCGCGGGTGCGCCGGGCGGTGGTCGCCGCCGAGCAGGCGCCGACCGGCGGCGCCCGGCTGCTCGCCTTCGTCCAGGCCGAGGACGGCGCCGACCCGGCGCGCCTGCTCGACGCCGCCCGGCCCTGGCTGCCGGAGCAGGCGGTGCCCGCGGCCGTCCGCCTGGTGGACCGCTTCCCGCTCGACGCCAACGGCAAGGTGGACCGCCGCGCGCTGCTGGCCGCCGCGCCGCCGGAGCCCGTCGGCGCGGAGGGCGACACCCCCGTCGAGCGCACCGTGCTGAAGCTGAGTCGCGAGCTGATCGGCCGCGCCGACCTCGGGCCGGCGGACAACTTCCTGGCGTCGGGCGGCAATTCGCTCGCCGCCGCCCGACTGCTGGAGGCCCTGGAAAGCGAGTACGGGATACGGCTGCGGGCGCCCCTGGTGCTGCGCCAGCCGGACCTGCGGGCCGTCGCCCGGCTGGTCGAGGAGCGGGTGGCCGCCCGCACCGCCACCACCTGACCCGCCCGCACCTCCTCAGCGAGGCGCCCCGGCCCGTTCGGCCGGGGCGCCCGGAAGGGAACCACCATGACCACCGCGACCATGCCCGCACTGATCGCCCGGCAGGCCGAGCAGCAGCCCGACGCGCTCGCCGTGACCGACGGCTCCACCGTCCTGACCTACCGCGAACTCCACGACGCCGCCAGCCGGTTGGCCGCCGTCCTGGCCGCCCGGGGGATCGGGCCCGGCAGCGCCGTCGGCCTGCTCTGCGCCCGTTCCACCCGCCTGGTCGTCGCCCAGCTCGCGATCTGGCGGGCCGGCGGCCACGTCCTCCCGCTCGACCCGGCCTACCCGCGCCCGCGCATCGCCGAGATGACCGCCGACGCCGGGGTCCGGCTCGTCCTCGGCGACAAGGCGCTGCTCGCGGAGGCCGGGCTGGCCGAGGAGCGGATCCTCGTGCTGACCGAGCGCGGCACCGACGTCACCGACGCCGCGGGGGTGGCGGCGCCGGACGCCGCCGAGCCGACCGCGCCCGCCCTGGTCTTCTACACCTCCGGCTCCACCGGGCGGGCCAAGGGCGTGCTCGTCCCACACGGCGCCATCGCCGACCTGGTCACCGCCCCGGGCGCCATCGCCGTCGGCCCGCGCGACCGGGTGCTGTTCCACTCCGCCGTCACCTTCGACGCCTCCACCTTCGAGCTGTGGGCCCCGCTGGCCCGGGGCGCCGCCGTCGCCGTCTCCCCGGCCGACCGGCCCACCGCCGAGGAACTCGGCCGCGACGTCGAGCGGTTCGGCGTCACCACACTGCTGCTCACCAGCGCGCTCTTCCACCACCTGGCCGCCCGGCAGTCCCGGATCTTCGGGGTGCTGCGCACCGTGGCCGTCGGCGGCGAGGTGCTGTCGCCCGAACACGCCGGCGCGGTGCTGCGGGCCTTCCCCTGGCTCGAACTGGTCAACGTCTACGGGCCGACCGAGGCCACCACCTTCACCACCCTGCACTGGGTCACCCAGGCCGACTGCGCGGGCCCGATCCCGATCGGCCGGCCCTTCGGCGGCGCCCGCGTCCTGGTCCTGGACGAGCACGGCGAACCCGTGGCACCGGGCACGATCGGCGAGCTGTGGATCGCCGGCGACCGCCTCGCCCACGGCTACCTCAACCGGCCCGAGCTGACCGCCGAGCGCTTCCGCGACCTGCCGGGCACCGGGCGGGCCTACCGCAGCGGCGACCTCGTCCGGGAACGGCCCGACGGCATCCTGGAGTTCCACGGCCGGACCGACGAACAGGTCAAGCTGCGCGGCTTCCGGATCGAACCGGGCGAGGTCGAGCACGCGCTGCTCCAACTGCCCGAGATCGCGGAGGCGGCGGTCGTGGTCCGTCGCGCCGGGCAGGCCGACGCCGCCCTCACCGCCTGCCTCGTCCTCGCAGAGGGCGCCGGACCGGCCGTCGAGACGCTGCGCACCCGGCTCGCCGAGCGGCTGCCCGCCCACCTGGTGCCCACCGCCTGGACCGTACTCGGCGCGCTGCCGCTCACCGGCGCCGGGAAGGTGGACCGGCGGGCCCTGGCCGACGACGACGGCGCCGCGCGGCGCCCCTCCGGAGGCGGCGAGCTCACCCCGATCCAGCAGGTCGTCGCCGAGGCGTGGGGCCGGGCCCTGGAGCGCCCGGTCACCGACCCGGCCGCCGACTTCCTCGCCGAGGGCGGCCACTCGCTGCTCGCCATGTGGGTCGTCGACGACCTGCGCGAGGACCTCGGGGTCGAACTGTCGCTCGCCGACTTCATGGACCACCCGACGGTCGCCGGGCAGGCGGACCTGCTGGAACGGGCTCTGCGCGCCGACGACGGCCCTGACCGCCCCGACGCGGCGGCGGGCGCCGTACCGGCGGCCTCGGGCCACGCCGCGGGAGGCGCCCGGTGACCGCCGTCGACCAGGACGACCTGCTGCGCCGCGCTCGCAGCCGCCGGAACGCCGCCGACGCCCCGCCCGAGCGCCCCGCCGTACCCGACGGCCCGGCCCCGCTCTCGCACGCCCAGCAGCGGATGTGGCTGATGGACCACCTCGGCCAGGGCGGCGCCCTCTACAACGTCCCGATCGCCACCCGACTGCGCGGCCCGCTCGACCCGGCCGCCCTCGCCGCCGCGATCACCGGGCTCACCGAGCGCCACGCCGTCCTGCGGACCCGCTACCCGCGCCGGGGCGAGCAGCCGTACCAGCGGATCGACCCGGTCGCCCCGGTCCCGCTGCCCGTCGTGGAAGCGGTGGCGGACCCCGCGGCCACCGAGCGGCTCGCCGCCGAAGCGGCCCGCCCGTTCGACCTCGCCGCCGGCCCGGTGCTGCGCGCCCTCCTGCTGCGGCACGGCCCGCAGGACCACACGCTGTTGCTGGCGATCCATCACATCGCCGTGGACGGCGGATCACTGCCCTTGCTCGCCGCCGACCTCGCCGCGCTCTACGCCGCCGAACGCGACGGAGTGGCCGCCCAACTCCCGCCGCCAGGACCGTCGTACGCGGACTACGCCCGACAGGAGCGCGCCCGTGACGCCGAGTTGACGGCCGGTGCCGACGCCCTCGCCGCCCGGCTGGCCGGGGCCCGCCCGCTGCCGCTGCTGCGGCCCGTTCCGCCCGGTGCCCGCGAACGCCGGGCCGCGCTGCACACCGTTCCGCTCGACCCCGCAGTCGTCGACGGGCTGCGCGCCCTCGGCGCACGGAACGGCGCCACGCTGTTCACCGTCGTCCTGGCCGCCGCGTTCGCCACCCTGCGCACCGCCGCCGGCCGGAACGACCTCGTCCTCGGGTGTGCGAGCGGCCACCGGGCCCGGCCCGAACTGCGCCGCACCGTCGGCCTCGGCGTCAACACCCTCGCGGTGCGCGCCGAACCGACCGGGAGCCAGTCGTTCACGGAGCTGCTGGCCGAGGTGCGCACCGCCCTGCTCGACGCGCAGCAGCACCACGACGTACCCTTCGACCTGGTGGTCGAGCGGCTCGGCGCCGCCGCCCGCGGAGCGGACGGCACCCCGCTGCTCTCGGTCAGCTGTGACCTCGTCCAGCCCGCCGCGCCGCTGGAGCTGCCGGGCCTGGACACCGAGAACGTCGAACTCGACCTGGGGCTCGCCAAGTTCGGCCTGGCGCTGCTCCTGGAGGACGGCCCAGCGCCGCGCTGCCTGGTGCAGCACGACCAGGACGCGCTGGACGAGGCCACGGCCGGGCGACTCCTCGACGCCTTCGCCGACGTGCTCACGGCGGTGGCCGGCGACGCGGACCAGCGCCTCGGCGACCTGCCCGGCGGCCCGCTGAGCGCCGCCGGACACCCCGCCGCCGGACACCCCGCCGCCGGACACCCCGCCGCCGAACACCCCGTCGTCGAACTCCTGTCGGACGACCCGGGAGTGGTCGAAGCGGCCGTCGTCGAGACCGCCGACGGCCCGCCGCTCGCCTACGCCGTGGTGCGCGGCCCCGTCGCCCCGAACGGCGCCCAGCTGCGGGCCGCCCTGCGCCGTCGGCTCCCGGCCGCCGAACTGCCGCGCGCCGTCACGCTGGTGGACCGGCTGCCCCGCCACCCCGACGGCACCCCCGACCGCGACCGGCTGCCCGGCGCCACACCGCTCCCGGGCGCACCGCTCCACGGCGGGCGGCTCGACGGCGGGCGGCCGCTCCGGGACGGCCCGGTGGACACCGTCCGGGCGGCGTTCGGCGAACTGCTCGGCACCACCCCGCCCGCCGACGGCGACTTCTTCGCCCTCGGCGGCCACTCCCTGGTCGCCGTCCAACTCGCCGAACGCCTGCGCACCCGCACCGGGCTGCCGCTCACCGGCCTCGACATCCTGGAGCAGCGCACCCCGCGCGCCCTCGCCGCGCTGCTCGCCACCCGCGAGGACGAGCGCCGCGCCGCCCTCGCCCGGACCGGAGCCCGCCCGGCCACCCGAACCGGCTCCCGCACCGGCACCGTCCTGCTCACCGGCGCCACCGGCGGAGTCGGCGCGGCCGTCCTGCAGGAGCTGATGGCCCAGGGCCGGCCGGTGCGCGTCCTGGTCCGGCCGGAGTCCGCGCACCTGCCCGCCCTGCACGGCGCCGAGGTGGCGCCCGGCGACCTCGCGGACCCGGACAGCCTGCGGCGCGCCGTCGAGGGCGTGGACGCCGTCATCCACTCCGCCTGCACGTTCACCGACCACGCCACCGACGTCGCCGCGATGCGCGCACTCGTGGACGGCTGGCGCGGCGGCGGCCCGTTCGTCTTCGTCAGCAGCATCGACGCATACGGGCGCCCGGCGGGCACCGAGGTCCCCGAGGGCGGCCCGAGCGGCGCTGCGGTCACCCCGTACGGGCAGGCCAAGCTGGACTGCGAGCGGATCCTGTTCGAGGCGGCCGGCTCCGGCCGGGGCCCCGCCACCGCCGTCCGCGCCCCGATCGTCTGGGGCCCGCACCACCGGCTGCGCGACCAGCTCCGCTGGGGCTCCACCGGCGCCCTCTTCCAGGCGGCCCTGGCCGGCCGGCCGATCAGCCTGCCGGAGGCCGGCGCCGACGGCTGGTACGGCGCCTCCTGGGTGCACGCCGCCGCGCTCGGCCGCGCACTCGCGGCCTGCGCCACGGTGGACCACCCGGCCGCCGGGCGGGTCGTCAACGCGGTGAGCGGGCACGTCTCCTGGGCGGAGTTCACGGCCGAGCTGGTGCGCCTGCTCGGCTCCGACAGCCCGCTCGTGGTCGGCCCGGACGCGGACGAGGAACTGCGCCGCCCCTGGCGCTACCGTGCCGAGACCCTGGCCGGCCCGCTCACGCCGGAGCCCGGCGAGGACTGGCGCAGCGTACTGGCGGCGATGGTCGGCTGAGCCGGCGTGGAACGGTGGAGGGGCCCGGCGTTCCGGGCCTCTCCGTCCTGCCGCCGCGGCCGCCGCAACCGGTCCTCAGGTCCGTCCGGGTCCGCCCGCCCACGGTGCAGGGCGGCCGAGCCCGCTCGTCAGGCCTGCACCGTGGGCCGGACGACGATCTCGCTGACGTCGATGCCCGCGGGCTGTTCGATGGCGTAGCAGATCGCGGAGGCGACGGCGGAGGGCGGCATGGCGATCTCGTCGCGCTGCCGGGCGAGCGCCGCCGCCGCCTCGGGGCTGCCTCCCTGGCCCACGCCCTCGGTGGCGGTGAAGCCCGGTGAGACGAGGGTGACCCGCAGGTCGGGCCCGGACTCCTGGCGCAGACCCTCGGTCAGCACCTTCACCGCCGTCTTGGTCGCCGCGTACACGGCCTGCGGGGACTTCACGGCGTAGGCCGCGGTGGAGGCGATGGTGACGAACTGGCCGGAGCGCTGCTCCCGGAAGACGGGCAGCGCCGCCGCGATCCCGTTCAGCAGACCGGTGATGTGGGTGGCGACCATGGCGTCCCAGTCGTCCTGGCGCAGGTCGTCGAACGGGGACACCGCCATGGTGCCGGCGTTGGAGACCAGCACGTCGAGCCGGCCGAACCGGTCGAGTGCCGTGTCCGTCAGGCGCCGCAGGTCCTTGCGGCGCGTCACGTCGACGACGGTCCCGACGGCGCTGCCGCCCTGGGCCGTGATCTGCGCCACCACCGCGTCCAGCCGGTCCTGGCGTCGCGCCCCGAGCACGACCCGGGCCCCCTTCCCGGCGAGGTGGAGTGCGGTCTCCGCGCCGATTCCGCTGCTGGCGCCGGTGATTGCCACGACCTTGCCCTCGATGCCCGACATGGCGGCTTCCTTCCCGAAGGTGGGCAGGCCGAAGTGTGGCCTACGATGGAAGTGGGGATCCCTCCACTTGGCTCCACGCTAAGTGGGGATCTCCCCGTTTGGCAACCGGCCGGCAGTCACAGGAAGGGACGGCAGGTGACCGACCGCAGCTCACAGCGCCCGCTGCGCGCCGACGCGCGGCGCAACAGGGACCGGATCCTCGCCGCCGCCGTACGCGCGTACGCCGAGGAAGGGCTCGACGCCCGCCTGGAGCACATCGCCAAGGCGGCAGGCGTCGGCAGCGCCACCCTCTACCGCAACTTCCCCACCCGGGAAGCCCTGATCGAGGCGGTCTACCGCAACGAGGTGGCCCAGTTGTGCGATGCGGTCCCCGGCCTGCTCGCCACCCGGCCGCCCTACCAGGCCCTGCACGCCTGGACGCGGCTCTTCCTCGACTACGTCGCCGCCAAGTCCGGGATGGTCGACGCGCTGCGCGCCATCGCCGCCGCCGGGAACAACCCGCACGGCCACAGCCGGGACATGATCCGGCAGGCCCTCGCCGAGCTGATGGCCGCCTGCGCGGCCGTCGGCGCGATCCGTGCCGACATCAGCCCCGCCGACCTGGGCGCCGCCCTCGAAGGCATCGCCCTCACCTCGGGCACGCCGGAGCAGCGAGCGCGGGCCGAACGCCTGCTGGACCTCACGCTGGACGGGCTGACGGCGCGTCCGTGAGCCCGCTCGCCCGGCCGCCGGTGGATGGACGTCACGGCGGCCGGGCTCTGGGCGGCGGTGGGACGGGCCCGGACGGCGGACCCCGGGGGAGGGGAGGGGTGCCGTCCGGGCTCGTTGCCCACCCGGTGCTCGTCTCACCCCGGTCCGGCGGCCCAAACCCCCGGAACCGGCCGGGCCCTGACGGTGGCGGGGCCGTCGGCGGGTACGGACCGGGATTTCCGGAGCGAAAGGGCATGGGCCCGGCGAATCGGGATAGACGAGCGGGCGGAAACCCACTGCTCGCTCGGAAGGAGCCCCTCGTGTCCGACACATCCCGCCTCCCCGGACCGTTCGAGCACCGCTGGTCCTGGCAGTTGAAGGGGACCTGTCGCACCGTTGACAGCAGCGTCTTCTTCCACCCGACCAACGAGCGCGGCGCCGCGGCGAAGCACCGTGAGCAGGTGGCGAAGTCGGTGTGCGCCCGCTGCCCGGTCCTCGCCCAGTGCCGCCAGTACGCGATGGACGTCCGTGAGCCCTACGGCGTGTGGGGCGGTCTGACGGAGGAGGAACGCCGGGTCCTGCTCGCCCGCGGGCGGCGCCGCCATTCCTCCGCCGCCGCCTAGCAACCGGCCCGGGCGCCAGGAGAGTTGGTGCATGCGCGGGCCCCAGTTCTGCGAGAGAGAGTGAAGACGATGGGTATCGGCGGTTGCATCCTCCTGTTCGCCCTGGGCGCGGTGTTGGCGTTCGGCGTCGACTGGCACCTGTCCGGGGTCAACGTGCACATGGTCGGCTGGATCCTGATGGCCGCCGGCCTGCTCGGCCTGATCACCTACGCGAGCGTCTTCCGGCGACGGCGCTTCACGGGCCGGGCGGGCGCCGACGAAGTCGTCGAGGAACGGCGCTACTACGAATGAGGCGTGGGTAGGCGGCCCGACCGGCGCGGCGCTCGCCAAGCCCGGCGACCGCCCGCCCGAGTAGCGGCCCCGGGGCCGGCGGCCGCTACCGGTCCGGGCCGCGTCAGCCGCGCTGCACGGTGACCCGGTCCACGGCCGTGCCGTCCTCGGTGAGGGACCGCACCTCCAGACGGGCCGGCGCACCCCCGGCAGCGGGGGTCACGTCCACCGCCACCAGGCAGTAGCCGGTGTAACGGACCCTGGACCAGGTGACCTTGACGGTCTGCTCGTGGCCGCTCGGGTCGGACACCACCATCGGCACCGGGGCGTCGTTCGCGGTCTCGTGCCCGAGATAGGTGTCGGAGGCCGGGAACTTGTAGAGCCCGCCGCCACCGCCGCCCGCGACGACGTACGTGGTGCCGTCCTTCACCGGGTTGACGGTGTCACCGGGGCCGACCTTGCGGGTGGCCTTTCCGGCGCGGATCGGGTCGGTCCGCTCGTAGACGTGGTTGTGGCCGCTGAGCACCAGGTCCACCTGGTACTTGTCGAACAGCGGGGCCCAGTCCTGCTGCGCGCCGAGTTCGGCGCCGTTGTCGTGGCAGGTGGAGTACGTGCACTGGTGCAGGTAGACCACGATGAAGTCGATCCCGGCGTCGGCGCGCAGCGCGGCGAGCCGGCTGTCCAGCCACTTCTTCTGCTTGCCCTTGGTGTGGTTGAGGTTGACCGGGGTGTTGTAGCAGATGTCGTTGCCGTCGAGGCTGACCATGCCGACGTTCTGGTAGCGCCAGGAGTAGATGCCGGTGGACTGGTCCCAGGCGTTGTCGGGCATCGTGAACCGGGCGCGGACACCCCCGTAGCCGTCGGGCCCGTACCACGGCTCCATCTCGTGGTTGCCGACCGCCAGCATCCACGGGGTCCGCGCGGCGACGGGTTCGTTCTGTACGAAGAAGGAGTCCCACAGGCGGGCGTCGTACGCGTCGCCGGTCGTGCCGCTGCCGCCGCTGTTGGCGTACGACAGGTCGCCCATGTGGAGGTGGAACGCGGGGTCGAGGCCGGCGACCAGGTTGCCGGTGGCGGCCGCGTTGTACCCGATGCCCTGGTCGCCGAAGGCCGTGAAGGTGAAGCCGGCGCCGCGACCGGGGGCGGGCGCGGTGCGGAAGCTCGCCACGTCGCCGAGCCGGGTGTGCTGGCCCGCCGGGTCGTGGCCCTGGTGACCCACGACGTAGTAGTAGGTGGTGTCCGGGATCAGCTGGTCGAGCCGCGCGTGCAGGTAGTACTGGGTGACCGTGGTGGGCCTGACCAGGGGCTGGTCCTCGACCGGGTGCTGCCAGGACAGCTTGCTGACCAGGGTGCGGACCTCGGCGGCGACCGGGGCGCCGAAGTCGCCGGGCTGGAGGCCGATCCGGACGAAGGGCGCGGTCACCGCGTCCGGCACCTGCCAGGAGACGACGACCTGTCGGGACGGGTCGGCCCCGAAGGCGAGGTGTCGGCCGAAGGGGCGCAGGGCGGATCCGGCGGTCCGGTCGCCGCGGGGGGAGAGGAGGGGCGGGGTGTCGAGGGCGGTGGGGCGCGGGGTGGCCCGGGCGGTGCCGGGCAGCAGGAGGCCGCCGGCGGCGAGGGCTGCGCCGCCCGCCGCGCCGACTCGGAGGAGGTCGCGCCGGGAGTGCCGTGGTGTCTCGGACATGACACCAAGTTAGGAAACTTCCCTAACTTCTGGCAAGAGGGACTACCGGACCTGACGCGTCGTCAGCCGCCGCCCTGGCCCCCGCATTCGTCGATCCGAGGCCCGCTCACCCGATGGTCACCACCCGGGCCCACTCCGGCGGGGAGTCCGGGCGGTAGTCCGGGTCGTCCTCGCGGTAGCCGCCCGATCGCGGGAAGAGGCCGACGACCGTACGGCAGGGCGGGGCGGCGGACGGCCACGGCGTCTGGCCGTCGGTCAGCACCACGATGACATCCGGCCGAGGGGCGGAGCGCAGGGCGGCGTCGAAGCCGGTGCGCAAGTCCGTGCCGCCGCCGCCGACCAGCGGAATGCCCGCGACCCGGCAGAGCGAGTGGACGGCCTGCGCGGCGGCGTCGCACGGGACGACACTGACCTGGTCCCGGCGGCCGCCGACCGCCCGCGTGATCGCCGCGACCTCCAACAGGGCGCTGCCCAACTCGTCGTCCGACACCGACCCGGACGTGTCGATGACCACCGCGACCCGGGGCGGCCGCCGCCGCAGGCTCGGCAGGAGCACGCCCGGCACCCCGGCCGACCGGCGGGCGGGGCGGCCGTAGCTGTAGTCCTCGCCCGCGCCGGGCCCGGACACCGCCGAGCGCACCGCCGCGCCCAGCAACTGCCGCCACGGCTGCGGCGGGTGGAACGCCTCCTCGGCCCAGCGCCGCCAGCCCGCCGGGGCGCTGCCGGGGCGGCCCCGGATGCCCTCGGCGACCCGGAAGCGGACGGCGTCGCGCTCCTGCTCGGTCAGCCCGTGGGCGCCGTCGGGGCCCAGCTCCCAGGGACGGTCGGTGCCGTCGGCGCCGCTGCCGCAGTCCAGCCAGGCCGCGTCCAGGTCGCGCGGGTGGAACCGGTAGCCGCGCAGGTACTCCTCCATCAGCAGCCCCACGGGCAGCAGCAGTCGGTCGGGCAGGACCGCCCCGGCCGGCCGGACCAGGCCGTCCCCGTACACGTCGTCGTTGATCTCGCAGTCGGCGGCGATGTTGGTCCGCAGCTGCGCGGCCGGGCCCTCCAGGCCGAGTTCGCGGGCGATCCGGCGGCCGCGCCCGTGGTGGTCGCGCAGCAGGTGCGAGACCTCGTGCACCCAGACGCCGGCGAGTTCCTCCACCGGCGTGCGGTCGACGAAGGCCGGCGAGGCGTAGCAGCGCCAGTACCGGTCGACGCCCATGGTCGGCACCTCCCGCGACTCCACCAGGTGCAGCGCGAACAGGGCGGTCGCCAGGTACGGCCGGGCCCGGGCGGCCTGCAGCCGGGCGGCGTACAGCTTCTCGACGTCCAGCTTCCCGGTGCCGGGTTTCCTGATGACCGGTTTCACGGCGTCCGGTTTTCCTGCGTCCGGTTTCGAGGTGTCCGGCGTGGGGTTGCTCACCGGCCCGCCTTCCCCGCCACGCGGGCGGCGGCGCGGTCGGCCCGGCGGGAGAGCGCCAGGGCCGGGGCGAGCCGCTCGATCGACGGCGGCACGTCCCAGTCCTCCCGGCGCAGCGAGGCCAGGGTGGTGGCCGGGACGACCAGCAGGTCCGGCGCACCGGTCTCCAGCGCCCCGACCAGCAGCGCCCAGGCCGCGTCCCAGCGCGCCCGGGACGGCCGGTTGCGCACGGCCGCGACGACCCCGTCCAGCACCGCCTGGCGCAGGTCCCCGCGGTCGGGGAGCACCGCGCCCGCGGGGTCGGCGAGCAGGTCCTCGGGGTCGGGCAGGTCCATCCGGTCCATGCTCGCCATCAGCTCCAGCCCGGGGCCGTCCCCGACGGTGCCGCGGATCAGCAGCGACAGCACGTCCCGGGAGGAGCCGGCCGCGGTCGCGAAGGCGACCAGCCGCAGTGTCATGTCCCAGCTGCGCGGGGACGGCCAGGCACCGCCGCGCCGGGCCTCGGTGGTGGGCATGCGGTGCACCAGCTCGGGGCGGGCGGCGAGCAGTCCGCACACCGCGCGCCGGGCGAGCGCGACGGCCTCCGGCAGCGCGTGCGGGTCGAGCCGGGGCAGGGTGGCGACCGGCCAGACGCCGCCCAGGCCGCGCACCACCACCTCGTGGTCGTGCACCCACTGCAGGTGGACGAAGCGGTTGGCCAGTGGCGGGCTCAGCTCCCAGCCGTCGGCGGCGGAGGCGCGGGGGTTGGCGGCGGCCACGATCCGTACGCCGGGCGGCAGTCGGAGCGTGCCGATGCGGCGTTCCAGGACCACTCGGAGCAGCGCCGCCTGGACGGCGGGCGGCGCGGTGGACAGCTCGTCCAGGAACAGCAGTCCGCGCCCGGCCCGGACCAGCCGCACCGCCCAGTCCGGCGGCGCCATCGGGACGCCCTGCGCTGCCGGGTCGTCGCCGACGATGGGCAGCCCGGAGAAGTCGGAGGGCTCGTGGACGCTGGCGATCACCGTGGTCAGCGGCAGCTCCAGGGCCTCGGCGAGCTGGTGGAGCGCGGCGGTCTTGCCGATGCCGGGCTCGCCCCACAGGAGGACGGGCAGGTCGGCGGCGACGGCCAGGGTGAGGGCCTCCAGCTGGGAGTCGGCGCGGGGTTCGGTGGTGGTGTCGTCGAGCAGGTCGAGCAGCCGGCGGGCGACGTCGAGGCGGGCGGCCTCGGGGCGGGCGGCGTCAGCGCCGTCCGTGTCAGCGCAGTCCGCGTCGGTGCGGGCGGCTTCGGGGGTGTGGGCGGGCATGGTCGTGGTCATGGTCATGGGTCATCACCTCAAGGAGTCTGGTACGGAAGGGCGTTCAGCGTCTGTGGGCCGGCGACGGCATCAGTAGTGGACGACGGCGCGGTGGGCGCGTGAGTAGTGCGTGCGCGGGCACCGGTTCGGCCGGGACGCGACGGTGCCGGGAGCGGTGAGGCCGGCCCGGTAGAGGCCGTAGGCGATCCGCCGCTGCGTGGCCGCCGCCAGTTCGTCCCGCAGCGGGCCGTCGCGCAGCACCGCCTCCGGGCCGAGCAGGCCCTCGATCAGTGCCAGCGCTCCGGCGGTGTCGCCGTGGTCCAAGCGCTCGCGGGCTCCGTCGAGTTCGTGCGGGCGGCGGTGCGCCAGGTCGACGGCGCGCAGGCAGGGCAGCGGGGTGCCGGACAGGGCGGCGAGCAGCTCCTCGCGGCGCAGCTCGGCCGGGTCGTGGTCGAGCGGGGTGAGCACTCCGTCGACCAGGCCGATCCGGTGCCGGGCCCCTCGGCAGTCCACCAGCCGCTGCGTCGACAGCGGCGCGGGCGGGCTCGCGCAGGTCTGCGCCGGGCCGCCCGGTGCCAACGCGTCGGCCACCAGCGGGTGCAGGCGGGCCGGCTCGATCACGCCGCTACGGAGCAGGTCGAGGTCGGGCGGCACCCAGGTCGCGGCGTCGGGCAGCAGTGGCAGCGCCGAGGTGTCCCCGACGGCCTCCGCCACATCGCCGTCCGGCCCGAGGACCAGCCGCCGCCGCCGTTCGAGCCGTACGACGACGGGCCCGTCGGGGCGTCCCTCGGCGCGCCGCAACAGCTCGGCCTCGGCAGCCCAGCGGTCGACGGCGCCGCGCCCCGTGGCAACGCCAACCTCCGTACCGGAACGGCCGGTTGGAGTGGCGGCCCCGGAGCGTACGGCCAGCTCCCCGCTGCGCCCGGCGTCCCAGAGGTGCCGGTGCAGGTCGAAGCGGAACCGGCGGCTCGGATGCGGATGCGGGTGCGGTGACCGGCCGTCGCCGCCGGGCCCGTCCCAGAGCGCCAGGGCGATCCGCTGCCCGTACTCCGCCCAGCCGGGCGGGGTGCGGACGACCAGGGACACCGGCTGTTCGCCCGGGTAGCGGGCCAGCGCCATGGTGAGCCCGGGGCGCAGCAGCCCGTCGGGCGCGGACCGTGGCAGGTGCCAGCGCAGCAAGTCGGGTGCGAGGCAGCGGAGATCGGCGCGAAGCCGGTCGGCGAGCGCCCGGCCGTGGATGCGCGCGACGTCGCCGAGGCGGAAGTCGACCTCGACGTTGGCGGCGGCGCAGGCCCCGGCCCAGTCGCCGGACAGCCGGCGGGCGGTGGCGGTCTCGATCATGGAGGGCGGCACGGCGTACTCGCGTACGCGCCGCCAGAGGATGAGGCGGGAGTCGTTCCCGTTCGCGATCGTGGTGAGCATCAGCACTCACTCTTCGCGGACAGGACCCCCAATCTGTGAACAGCGTGAGTGGTCATCGCCGGGGAGCATAGCGCTCGCGGCCGCCCGCCCGCCACACCGTTTCGTCCGCCCGTCGCCGGAGGGCCGCCGGGTGTTCGCCGGAGGCCCGCAGGGTGCTCAAGCGCCGCTGGAAGCCCGGTCAAGTCGGGTGGTTCGTGGCGGCTTGGGTGTGTTCTGGTGGTGGGCGGAGAGAAGGCGCGGCCCCGGGTGTCGGGGGCCGGGCGGGGCAGCGCGAGGGCGAGCCGAGGACGTGCCGGGGGCGTGCCGGGGCGTAGACGTTCGCGCATGGAGCTGAGTGCGGAGGCTATGGTTCGCCGGCCCGGAGTGACCTTGACTGGTGGCACGAGGACGGACGCGGAGGGTTCCGGGAACCCCGCACCGCGTCCGACCGATCCGACTGGTTTCGACTCCGAGCGAGGGTGATCGTGATGGCTGGTGTGGTGGATCTTTCGGTGGATGCCGGTGTCGTGCTGGTGGTGGGCGGTACGGGCAAGACGGGTCGGCGGGTGGCGGACCGGTTGGTGGCGCGGGGTTTCGGGGTGCGGGTGGGGTCGCGGTCGGGTGCGGTGCCGTTCGACTGGGATGACCGGGGGACGTGGGAGGCGGCGTTGGAGGGCGTGAGTGCGGCGTATCTGACGTACTACCCGGATCTGGCGTTCCCGGGCGCGGTGGAGGCGGTGGGGGCGTTCTCGCGGTTGGCGGCGGCTCGTGGGGTGGGTCGGCTGGTGTTGTTGTCGGGGCGTGGTGAGGAGGCGGCGGAGGCGGGGGAGAAGGCGGTGATGGAGTCGGGGGCCGCGTGGACGGTGGTGCGGTGCGCGTGGTTCGACCAGAACTTCAGCGAGTCGTTCTTCCTGGAGCCGGTGCTGGCGGGGGTGTTGGCGTTGCCGGTGGGTGGTGCGGTGGAGCCGTTCGTGGATGCGGAGGACATTGCGGACGTGGCGGTGGCGGCGTTGACGGAGGCGGGGCATGCGGGGGAGGTGTACGAGGTGACGGGGCCGCGGTTGCTGTCGTTCGCGGACGTGGCGGTGGAGTTGTCGGGTGCGGTGGGTCGTGAGGTGCGGTTCGAGGCGGTGTCCGAGGAGGCGTACCGGGGGGTGTTGGAGGAGGCGGGGTTGCCGGGGGACTTCGCGGAGTTGTTCTCGGTGATCCTGGACGGCCGCAACGCGTCGTTGGGTGACGGGGTGCGGCGTGCGCTGGGTCGTGAGCCGCGGGACTTCGCGGACTACGCCCGGGAGGCCGCCGCCTCGGGCGTGTGGAACGCGTGACCAGCCCAGACCGCGACACCCGCCGTTCGTACGGCAGTTCAACAGATCGTCGGTACCGGGCGGCGCAGGCCCCCTGACCGCCCACCCCGGCCGCGGCCGGGAGCGGTGAGGAGGCCGGTGCGGCCGGGCACCGGGAGGTCCCCGCGCTGGGCGGGGACCGGGAGAACCGAAGGATGACCTATGCGCTCGAACCAGACCCCGACTCCTGCTTCCTCCACCGCTCCACAGCCCTCCGCCGGCCCGGCGGGCGGCGCGGCCCCGGCCGCCCCCGCCACGCGCAGCAAGGCCGTCGGGCCGTTGCTGATGGGTGCCACCGTCGCGATGGGGCTGATGGCGGGGCTGTTCTTCGCCTTCGACGTGTCGGTGATGCCGGGCCTGGCGGCCGGGGACGACCGGACGTACGTGACGGCGATGCAGCACATCAACAAGTCGATCGAGAACGGGATGTTCGGCCTGGTCTTCGTCGGTGCCTTCGTCGCGACGGGTCTGGCGGCGTGGCTGCAGCACAAGGCGGGCCGTCGGCAGGCGGCGCTGTGGGCGGCGGCCGCGACGGCGCTGTACGTGGTGGCGCTGGTGGTGACGATGGGCGTCAACATCCCGCTCAACAACCAGCTGGCGGCAGCCGGTGACCCGTCCCAGATCCACGACTTCGCCGCGGTGCGGGCGCAGTTCGCCGACAGCTGGGTGCCGGTCAACATGCTCCGCACCGCGCTGTGCACCGGCGCCCTGCTCGCCCTGACCCGCTCCCTCGTACTGCACGGCCGCTCCGGGCGCTGAACCCGGCCGCCCCGTACCGCAGTCGGCGCTCCCGGCGGATCCTGTCGGGAGCGCTTCGGCGTGCCCGACGGCAGGGGCGCGCAACCCGTCGTGCGGTAGGCGGGAGGCGCGACCCTTCGTGCGGCTGGCCGATTCCGGCCGCCTCCGCCGCCCGGCGGGTCGCGGCGGCCGGGTCATCGGAGCACACTGGCCGGTGCACCGCAGTTCCGACGCACAGGGGGGCACGCATGTCCGTACGACCCGTCAGGCGCGCGGCAGTTGGACGGCTCCGGATCGCGACCGGCGGGCTCGCCGTCGCGCTGGCGGTGGGAGCGGCGGTCACGCTTCCGGCCGCGCCGGCGGAGGCAGCAGGCGGCACGGGCGGCAAGGTCGTCTACCTCACCTTCGACGACGGCCCCAGCCCCGCCTACACGCCCGGAGTCCTCGCGACGCTGTCCCGCTACGGGGTACGCGCGACGTTCTTCGAGATCGGGCAGAACGTCAACGCCCATCCGTCGCTCACCACACAGGTCGCCAAGCAGGGCCACAGCGTGCAGAACCACTCCTGGTCGCACCCGGACCTGCGCAAGCTCTCCGGCTCCGCCCTCGACTCGCAGGTGCTGAACACGGACAGGGCGATCCGCGCCCGCACCGGCCGCACCCCGGGCTGCCTGCGCCCGCCGTACGGCGCGGTCGACGGCACGGTGCGCGCGCACGCGGCGGCGCTCGGCAAGCAGGTCGTGCTCTGGTCGGTGGATCCGGCGGACTGGTCCCGGCCGGGATCGGCGGCGATCCGGTCGCGGGTGCTGGACAACGTCCGCCCGGGCTCGGTGGTCCTGCTGCACGACGGGGGCGGCGACCGCAGCCAGACGGTGGCCGCGCTGCCGGCGATCATCTCCACGCTCAAGGCGCGCGGGTACGGCTTCGCCACCCTGTGCGGCTGAGGCCGTACGGCCGCACAGGGTGGCGGGGCGCCGCCGGTGAATGCCGGTGTCAGCTCCGGCCGTTGAGCACCAGCGCCCAGGCGAGGCAGCCGAGGGCTGCCGTGGCGAGCAGCGTGCGCAGCACGTTGAAGCGCACCCAGCGCGCCTCGAAGCGGCCGCGCACGGCGGCCGGGTCGGCGATCCGCTGCGGCGTCCCGGCCGCGGCCAGTTCGTCGTTCAGCGGGATGTTGACCGAACGGGTGACGCCGATCACCGCGACGTACAGGACGAGCGCGGCGATGGTGGCCGGCAGCACGTCGTGGCCGTCCGAGGGCAGGTGCAGGGCGACCGCGGCCGCCGTGGCCAGGAGGGCGCCGACGAAGCCGAGGACGAACCAGCCGTTCAGGATCGCCACGTTGACGCGCTGCATGACCTCGATGAAGGTCCGGTCCTCGACCCGCGCGAGCGCGGGCATGACCGAGCACGCGAACGCGTAGAACAGTCCGGCGGTCAGTCCACAGGTGACAGTGGCCGCCACCAGGACGAGTGTGCGTGCCGTTTCCATCGTCGTGAGCCCCTCACTTCGCGTTGTCGCTATCGCTGTCGCTGTCGCCAGCGCTGTTGCCGCAGCGCTGTCGCTGCGTGCCGGTCCTACCCCGTGGGCAGATCATCCGGCATCCGGCGCTCGCGGGCCACCTCGATCGCTCAAGAGGCTCTCAAATGACGAGGCGTCAAATAATGTCCGGCCGTCTACACTTGGCATCATGGACACTCTGACGGGACTCCTCGACGGCCCCAAGGCCCGCGGCGCGTTCCTGCTGCGGTCGATCCTCACCCCGCCGTGGTCGCTGCGGATCGAGGACCGGGCCCCGCTCTCCGTGGTGACGATGGTCCGCGGCGAGGCCTGGATCCTGCCCGAGCGCGGCACCCCGCTGCTGCTGCACCCGGGGGACGTGGCGATCGTGCGCGGCCCGGAGCCGTACACCGTCGCGGACGACCCGGACACGCCGGTGGACGTGATCGTCGGCCCCGGCCAGGTCTGCACCCGCGGCGGGGTGGACGTCTCCGAGGTGATGTCGCTGGGCGTGCGGACCTGGGGGCAGGGCCGCGAGGGCGACCAGGCCTCCTCGGTGGTCCTCTCCGGCACCTACCAGGCCGAACACGAGATCGGCCAGCGCCTGTTGGGGTGCCTGCCCGCACTGCTGGTCCGCCCGGCGGGCACCGGTGCCGACGACACCCTGGTGCACCTGCTGGCCGCGGAGATAGGGCGCAACGAGCCCGGCCAGGAGCTCGTCCTGGACCGGATCCTGGACCTGCTGGTGGTCTCCGTCCTGCGCTCGTGGCTCGCCGCCCCCGACTCCGGGGCCCCCGCCTGGTACCGCGCCCAGCACGACGCGGTGGTCGGTCCGGTGCTGCGGCTGATGCACGACGACCCGGCCACCGCCTGGACGGTCGCCGAACTCGCCCAGCGGGTCGGGGTCTCCCGGGCCGGCCTGGCCCGCCGCTTCACCGCCCTGGTCGGCGAGCCCCCGATGGCGTACCTCGCGGGCTGGCGCCTGGCCGTCGCGGCCGATCTGCTGCGCGAGCCCGAGTGCACCGTGGCCTTCGCGGCCCGCAAGGTGGGCTACAGCAACGCCTTCGCCCTCTCGGCGGCCTTCAAGCGAGTGCGCGGCGTCAGCCCGCAGGAGCACCGCCGGCTCGCCGCGACCGGTACCCCGTCGCAGCCGGTGGGCTTCTCCGGTCCGGCGGAGACGGTGATCCTGGCGGGTTGAGCCGGTCACGGGGCTCCGACGTAAGCGCTTCGGCATTTGCCTAAATGGATTAGGTAATCCCATACTGTCTGTAGCTGATGGCTGGAGCCACTGGCGGGACAGCGCGGGAGGAAGTACATGGCACGGGCAGGACTCACCGTCGAACGCCTGGTCGTCGCGGGCGCCGAACTCGCGGACGAAGTCGGCTTCGACCAGGTGACCGTCGCCGCGGTGGCCCGGCACTTCGGCGTCCAGACCGCCAGCCTGTACTCCCACGTCAAGAGCTCCCAGGACCTCAAGACCCGGATCGCCCTGCACGCCCTCGAAGAACTCGCCGACCTCGTCGCCGACGCCCTCGCCGGACGTGCGGGCCGCGACGCCCTCGGCGCCGTCGCCGACGCCTACCGCGACTACGCGGCCCGCCACCCCGGCCGCTACGACGCCACCCGCCTGCGCCTCGACGCCGAGACCGCCGCCGCCAGCGCGGGCGTCCGGCACGCCCAGATGACCCGGGCCATCCTGCGCGGCTACGACCTCACCGAACCCGAACAGACCCACGCGGTGCGGATGCTCGGCAGTGTCTTCCACGGCTACATCAGCCTGGAGGCGGCCGGCGGATTCAGCCACACCGCCGTCGACTCGCGGCAGTCCTGGGACTGGATCATCGACTCCCTCGACGCCCTGCTCCGCCAGAGCGGCGCCGCCCGCACCACCACCTGAACGGCCTGCGGACGGAGGCCCGCCGCCCGCCGCCCGTACCCGACCGGAGAAGCACCATGACCACGATCACCACCCCCGTCACCGAGGACCTCCTCCACGGCCACCTCGACGTCGAGCCGACCGGCCGGGGCCTGCTGCCGCACCGCCTGCCCGCCCGCGCCCGCCGGCAGGCACCCGACGACCAGCTCGCGATGGCCGAGTCCCAGCCGTCCGGCGTCCGCCTGGCCTTCCGGACCCGCGCCACCGCGATCACCCTGCACACCGTCCCCACCAAACGCGCCTACCCCGGCGTCCCGAACGTGCCCGACGGGGTCTACGACCTCCTCGTCGACGGCCGGCTCACCGCGCAGACCACCGTCCCCGGCGGCAACCTGCGCACCGTCGACCTGGCCACCGGCCGCCAGGAACTGACCGAAGGGCCGCCCGGCAGCGCACAGTTCACCGGCCTGCCCGACCGCGACAAGACCGTCGAGATCTGGCTCCCGCACACCGAGACGACCGAACTGATCGCCCTCGACACGGACGCCCCCGTGCAGGCCGTACCCGCCGGTGCCCGCAAGCGGTGGGTGCACCACGGCAGTTCGATCAGCCACGGCTCCAACGCGGCCTATCCGACCGGCACTTGGCCCGCACTGGTGGCCATCGGCGCGGGACTCGACCTCGTCAACCTCGGCTTCGGCGGCGGCGCCCTGCTCGACCCCTTCACCGCGCGCACGATCCGCGACACCCCTGCGGACCTGATCAGCCTGAAACTCGGCATCAACCTCGTCAACGCCGACGTGATGCGGCTGCGCGCCTTCACCCCGGCCGTCCACGGTTTCCTCGACACCGTCCGCGACGGCCACCCGACCACGCCGCTGCTCGTCGTCTCCCCGCTGCTGTGCCCCATCCAGGAGGACACCCCGGGCCCGCTCGCCCCCGACTTCAGCAGCGGCACCCTCCGCTTCCGGGCCACCGGCGATCCGGCCGAACGTGCCGCCGGCCGCCTCACCCTCACCGTCATCCGCGAGGAACTGGCCTGCATCGTCGCCGAGCGGCGGGCCGACGGCGACCTCGACCTGCACCACCTGGACGGGCTCGCCCTCTACGGTGAGCCCGAACACAAGGCCCACCCGCTGCCCGACGACCTCCACCCCTCCCCGCAGGCCCACCGCGTCATCGCCGAGCGCTTCGCCCGGCTGGCCCTCACCCCCGGCGGCCCGCTGCCGTCGGCGGGCCGCCCGGCCGGTGCGTGAGTGCCCGTATTCGCCACTCGCCACTCGCCACTCGCCACTCGTCACTCATCGCTCGGCGGGAGCCAGGAGGCTCGGGGGCGGACGTTCGGGCGACTCAAGCGGCGAGGGCCGTCCTCGCCGGAAGAGCGACGGCGGTGACGATGACCCCCCGGTGTGTGCCCCACCGGCCGGTGCAGGTCCCGGGGTGGTGGGGGTGCCGGGCGGTGAAGGTGCCGTCGGGGTGGACGGTGGCGGTGATCGAGGCAAGCGGCGTCCACGTGCGGGTGAGGGGGTGGACGGCCTTGTAGACGGCCTCCTTGGCGCTGAAGAGAACAGTGTCCCAGGGGACGGCGCCCCTGGGGAGTGCGGCGAGCCGGAGCCGCTCGTCCTCGCCGCTGACCAGGTCCAGGACGCCGTGCGGCAGTGGTCGGACCGGCTCGGCGTCGATGCCGATCGAGGTGCTGTGCGCGGTACTGGCGACCGCGCAGGCGGTGTAGCCGTGCGTGTGGGTGATGCTGCCGGCGGCACCCGACGGCCACTGCGGCGCGCCGCCGGGCCCGGGAAGCAACGGCGCCGGGGGCTGGCCGAGTTCGGCAAGGGCCCGGCGGGCCAGTGTCCGGGCAGTGGTGAACTGCTGACGGCGGCGCGGGGACCGGTCGCGGATGTAGGCCGCCTCCGAGGGGTGGAGGCGGCCCGCGTCGATGGCGTCGAACGCCTCGGCGCAACGGACGTGCGGCGGCAGGAGCGAGGCCAGCACGCCGGCGTGAGCGGTGATGGTCGGCACGGCTAGCGGCCGGCCAGGGCCAGTTGGTGGACGTGATCGGCGATGAGCCGGGGACTCTCCAGCGGGACCATGTGCCCGACCCCCGCCACCTCGTGCAGCGTGGCCTGCGGCAGCGCCGCGACGAGTTCCTGACTGAAGGCCGGCTTGACGACCTTGTCCTCGGTGCCGGTGATGACGACAGCCGGAGCGGAGATCCGGGCGAGCCCCGCACGCTGGTCCATGTCCTGCGTCGAGGCGAAGCACGCCGCCCGAGTCTGCGGCCGGGTACGGGCGAAGAGCCGCCGGTTCGCCTCGCGAGCCTCCAGGGTGGCCAGCGGCCCGTGTGTCTGGCCGAGCAACTTGCGCCCCAGCCACGGCGTTCGCAAGGCGCGGCTGAACAGCCGGGAGCCCATCATCTTGACCTCGCTCGCCGGGGTGTTCTGGCCGTGCGAGGCAGTGGAGACGAGCACCAGCCCGGCCAGCCGCCCGCTCCCACTGGCCGGACGCGAAGCGGCGAGTTCCGTGGCCCAGGCAAGCGCCGCGTAGCCACCGCCCGAATGCCCGACCAGGACGACCGGCCGCTCCGGCGTCGTCGACGTCAACGTCCCCACGACCGTGCCCAGGTCCCGGGCGAGGCGCCCGATGCTGATCGGCTCCCGCCCGGACGTGGAAGAAGCGTGCCCACGCTGGTCGTACGAGGCGACGGTGTGCCCCGCGGCTGCCAGGCGGTGGGCGGTGTCGTGCCAGACGGTGCGGGAGGCGGCCCACCCGTGGACCAGGACGATGAGCGGCCGGCCCTGATCGGGCGTCTCCGGCTGGTGCACCGTGATGGCCAGCCGCGCGTAGTCGTCGGTGGTGGCGGTGTGGTCGGTGGCGGTGACGGCGTGGTCAGTCGTCAGGGGGGGGATTTCGACGGCGGTCTGCATGACGGTGTCCTCGTTTTATTCGGCGTTGTTGTTGAGGTGGTGGTGGAGGTTGGTGAGGGCGTGTTGGGTGGCGGTGGTGTGTTTGGTGGTGAGGTTGGTGAGTTTGTGGAGGAGTTTGGGCCAGTGGTGGGGGGTGGTGGTGAAGGTGATGGTGAGGTGGGTGTGGGTGTTGTTGTGGTGGGGGGTGAGGGTGTAGGTGGTGGTGCCGTGGAAGTGGCCGGTGTGGGTTTGGGTGAGGGTGTGGTGGGGGGTGATGTGGGTGGTGGTGGAGGTGAAGTGGAGTTTGGGGCCGGGTTTTCCGATGCCGTTGGGGTGGATGGTGGTGTGGGTGGTGCCGTTGGGGTGGTGGGGGGGTGTGGGGCCGGGTTGGTGGGTGTTGTGGGGGTGCCACCAGGTGGTTGTGCCGTTGAGTTCGTTGATGATGGCGTTCCAGACGGTGGTGGGGGGGTGGGGGAGGAGGGTGTGGTCGGTGTGGTGGATGGCGTGCATGGGTTTGTTTCCTTTGCGTTTGGGGGGGTGGGTGGGGTTGGGGTGTGGGGGGGTTGTGGGTGGGTGGTGGGGTGTGGTTGGGGGATTTGGCATTGGGTCGGGTTCCCCTTTTTTGTTTCTCTGTTCTTGATTTCTTTGTTCTGTTTCTGTTTCTGTTTCTGGTTTTTGCTGTCTGGGTTTTGTGGTTTCGGGTTTTTGTGGGGTTAGGGGAAGATGTTTTGGCCGGGGGTGAGGGTGTGGGTGGGGTCGTGGTGGTTTTTGGTGGTGGTGAGGGTGGTCCAGTGGGGGCCGTAGTGGTGTTGCCAGTCGGTGGGGGTCATGTGGGGGATGGCGCCGACGGGGTAGCGTTTTGCGCCGAGTTGGGTGGCGCGGTCGTAGAGGGTGCGGTTGCGTGCGAGGGCGGGTTGGGGGTTGGTGTCGGGGTGGGGGAAGGCGAGGAGGTCGAAGAGGTAGGCGATGGGTTCGTCGGGGGTGATGGCGAGGGGGTGGGTGAGTTTGTCGGTGTGGAAGGGGTAGCAGAGGAGGAGGCCTTGGCCGATGTCGTCGGGGGTGAGGTGGGGGAGGGTTTCGGTGAGGAAGGTGTGGGTTTGGGTGGCGGGGAGGAAGAGGGAGAGCCAGGGTTTGGGGGCGTTCCAGTAGCCGAGTTTTTTGATGGTGTCGGCGAAGGTGTCGGCGCGGTAGGTGTAGTCGCGGTAGGTGGTGTCGGTGATGGTGGTGTGGGTGGGTTGGGGGGTGAGGCCGGTGAGGAGGGGTGCGGGGTCGGGGGGTGTGGTGTCGTTGTAGTGGGCGACGGCTTCGATCTTGTAGCGGGGGGGTTGTCCGTTGGGTTGGATGAGGATTTCGCCGACTTGGGAGGGGAAGCGGCCGTCGTTGAGGAGGGTTTGTTGGTCGGTGAGGTAGGTGGTGAGGTCGTCGTAGTAGAGGGTGAAGACGCGGGCGTTGTGGGGGGCGGGGATGAGTTTGAGGGTGGCGCGGGTGATGATGCCGACTTGTCCGGCGCCGGCGAGGGCGGTGTGGAAGAGGTCGGTGTTGCGGGTGGGGGTGGCGGTGAGGATGCGGCCGGTGCCGGTGACGATTTCGATGGCTTCGACGGTGTCGGCTTGGAGGCCGTGTTTGTGGACGGTGGAGCCGATGCCGCCGACGCTGATGGTGCCGCCGATGGAGAGGTGGAGGTAGTCGGTGAGGCAGGGGGGTGTGAGGCCGTGGGTGAGGGCGGCGTCGGTGAGTTGGGCCCAGGTGACGCCGGCGTCGACGGTGGCGTTGGTGGGGGTGATGGCGTGGATGCGGTTGAGGGCGCGGGCGTTGATGCTGATGCCGCCGGCGGCGCCGGCTTGGCCGTAGTTGGAGTGTGATTCGAGGTCGGTGCCGGTGCCGCTCTGGCCGTTCATGGCGACTTTGAGGTTGTTGCGGCGGGCGAAGTTGATGATGGTGGCGATGTCCTGGGCGCCGGCGGGGGTGAGGACGGCGTAGGGGGTGGTGGTGGTGAGGCGGCCGAAGTCGTGGGCGAACGCGGTGCGGGTGGCGGGGTCGGTGGTGAGGGTGCCCTGGAGGGCGGGGACGGGGATCAGGGGGGTGGTGGCGGGGGTGTCGGTGGTGGCCCAGGAGCGGGTGGCGGTGTTGTAGCCGATGACGGTGGCGGCGGCGCCGGTGAGGAGGGCGCGCCGGGTGGGGTGTGGTCGGTTCATGGCGGGTGGTTCTCCTGATCGGTGGTGTGGGCGGGCGGGTGCGGGCAACACCGGGCCGGGGCGGGGGGCGGGACAGGAGGCGGGCCGGGGGCCGGGGGCGGGGGCGGGGCCGGGTTCGGGTTCGGGTTCGGGTGGGTTTTGTGTGGGGGTGTGGTGGTGGCCCGCGGGCCCCGGGGGTCGGGGGCGGGCGTGTGGGGGGTGTCCGGGCCGGTGCCCGGGGTGGTGGGGTGGCGGCCGGTTCGGGGGTGTGGAGTTGTGGGGGCCGGCGTCGAGCGGGTGCGCGGCCCCGGGGTGCCGGGTGTCGAGTACCTGCTGCCTGCCGTGTGGTGCTGTGGTGCGGGGGGTTCGTGTCCGGGCCGGTGGTGGCCGGGCCGCGGGGTCCGGGGCGGTGGTGGTGCCTTCGTGCCGGTCCTGGTCGTGGGGTGGCCGGGCGTTGCGGTGGTCGGGGTGCGGGTCGGCGTGTGGTGGCGGGTAGTTGAGGTCGTTGCCGGCCGGGTGGGTGCCTGCCGCGGTGGGTGTGGGCCCCCGGGTTGTGGTTCGGTGTCGCTCGTGTCCGGTGGTCCGGTCGTGGCTGCCGTGGTGGTCGGCTGCTGGGTTCCGGGTTCCGGGGGCGGTGGTGGTGCTTGGGTGCCGGTCCTGGTGGGGGTCCTGGTCGTGGGTTGCCGGGTGTGGTGGCGGTCGGCTGTGGTGGCGGTCGGGGTGCGGGTCGGCGTGTGGTGGCGGGTAGTTGAGGTCGTTGCCGGCCGGGTGGGTGTCTGCCGCGGTGGGTGCGGGGCCCCGGGTTGTGGTTCGGTGTCGCTCGTGTGCCGGTGGTCCGGTCGTCGTGGTGTCCGGTCGTTGCGTGTCGTTGTCCGGCCGGGGGGTTGTCGGCGGGCCGGTGTTGGTCTGCTGGCGGCCCTACGGTCGTTGCTGCCGTGCCGTGCCGTGCCGTGCCGGTCCTGGTGCTGGTGCTGGTTGTGGCCCGGGGTTGCCGGGTGCGGGGGCCGGGTCGCGGGTTCGCGTGTGGTGGCCGGTAGTTGAGGGTGGTGTCGGCCCAGGCGGGTGCGTGCTGCGGTCGGTACCCGCTTCGCGGGTCGTCGCTTCCGTGTCGCTCGCGTGCCGGTGGTCCGCTGGTCGCTTCCGTGCTGT